>NZ_JBEXIL010000122.1:0-1173 GCF_040608555.1 Micromonospora sp. NPDC005172 | reverse complement strand
CCTCGGCCCTTCGTTAAGGGTTGTCCAAGGACTGGGCAGAAACGAAGAAGTGCCTTCTGATCAGGGAAAATAGGGCTTGTCGAGAGTCCTGTTAACCCGCCACGGAAGGCACTTGCAGGGTGAAGGTTACCGCAACACGTCCGAAGATCACGGTGGCCGGGGACGGGCGGGGCGTGGTTGGTCATGCCGGTGCCCGGCTACTCGCCGATCTCGCTGACGCGACCGGGCTGACCAGGGCGTTCAGCCAAGCCCTTGCGGTGCTGCGGCAGCGCCAGCGCGGGCATGACCCGGGCCGGATCGCCGTCGACCTCGCGGTGATGCTGGCTGACGGTGGTGAGGCCATCGCGGATCTGGCCGTGCTGCGGGACCAGCCGGCCCTGTTCGGGCCGGTCGCGTCCGACCCGACTGCGTGGAGGCTGTTGTCCCGCCTCGACGACAGCGTGCTGGCCGACCTGCGTTCCGCCCGGGCTCATGCCCGTGAGGTCGCCTGGGCCCAGCACGCCGAGGTCCGCGGCGACCTGCCGCAGCCGATGGTGGCCGGCCAGCCGGTCGATGGCCTGGTTCTGGACATCGACGCGACCGTCGTGATCTGTCATTCCGAGAAGGAGTCAGCGACCCGCACCTGGAAGAAGACGTTCGGGTTCCATCCGCTGCTGTGCTTTCTGGACAACACCGGCGAAGCTTTGGCTGGGCTGCTGCGTGAAGGCCGGGCCGGTTCCAACACCACCACCGACCACATCACCGTCTTCGACCAGGCCTTGGCCCAGATCCCCGACGTTCATCGGCATGGCACCCCGATCCTGCTGCGTTCGGACTCGGCCGGTTCCAGCCACGGCTTCCTCGCCCACATCCGATCCTTGCGCGAGCAGCACCTCGACATCCGATTCAGTGTCGGCGCCGCGATCACCGAATCGGTCCGAGAAGCGATCCGGGCCGCGACCGGTTGGATCCCCGCCGTCGATACCGGCGGCGATCTGCGTGACCATGCCGAGGTCTGCGAGATCACCGGCCTGTTCGACGCCGCCGGCTGGCCGGACGGCACGAGGTTCCTCGTCCGTCGGGAACGCCCGCATCCCGGAGCCCAGCTGTCGCTGTTCGACACCATCGAAGGCTGGCGGCATCAGATCGTCGCCACCGACACCCCGCCCGGCAACGGCAGCATCCAATTCCTAG
>NZ_JBEXIL010000121.1:0-1409 GCF_040608555.1 Micromonospora sp. NPDC005172 | reverse complement strand
TCGGACCCTCAGCAAGTCCTATCTTCCCTGATCAGAAGGCACTTCTTCGTTTCTGCCCAGTCCGTGGACAGCCCTTAACGAAGGGCCGAGGCTAGGCGTGTCTGCCTGAGAGGAGTTGTCAGACCGAGGGCTCGGTCACCAGGGGCCAATCACGGGGGACATTATTCAGCGAAAAGGTGTCGAGCAGGGCCACTGCACAATCGCGCCTGGGCCCGACAGTGCGAATTCCTGCTCTGCCCCGACTCTCAATAGACATTCCTGGTCGCTCCCAGGCACCTCTTCGCACAACGTGAACTCGCACGTCGCTCCTCCCCCGTTGCTCAAGTGGCATGAAGGTAAGGACCAACAACGGTCCGTGTCAACACGCCCACCCAGCGCTACTTTGAGTGACGCCAGAGTGGGATTTGATCAGGAGAAATCGGGCTCGTTAGGCACCTAACGTAACGACGTCCGAAATCACTAGTTGATGATGACCAACAGCCCTCAAATAAGCACAATTCGACCTTAGTGGCGAGGATGGGCAGTGGCCACGGCGGCCCCCGCAGCAGATTCCGTTTCAGCGCGCTTTTTCGCATTCGCCGCTCGGCAACGAGTGCAAGCCACGCGCCGAGGGGCATCTGCGAACGCGGGTTGCCAGGCACCTCGCACCGTCGACGGCTGGAGGCCTAGTCTCACCTCATGGCGAGGTACTACGACGTACACCCGGAAAACCCGCAGCCCCGCGCGATCCGGCAGGTAGCCGACCTGGTCCGTGGCGGCGGCCTGGTCGCCTACCCGACGGATTCCTGCTACGCGCTCGGCATCCAGCTCGGCAACCAGGACGGGCTGGACCGGATCCGGCAGATCCGTCACCTCGACGACCGGCACCACTTCACCCTGGTCTGCCGGGACTTCGCGCAGCTCGGCCAGTTCGTCCAGATCAACAACGCGGTGTTCCGGCTGGTGAAGGCGTCCACCCCGGGCAGCTACACGTTCATCCTGCCGGCCACCCGCGAGGTGCCCCGCCGGATGCTGCACCCGCGCAAGCGCACCGTCGGTGTCCGCGTACCCCGGCACACGGTGACCCAGGCGCTGCTGGCCGAGCTGGGCGAACCGCTGGTGTCCAGCACGCTGCTCCTGCCCGGCGACGACGAGCCGATGACCCAGGGGTGGGAGATCAAGGAACGGCTCGACCACCAGGTCGACGCGGTGCTCGACGCCGGCGAGTGCGGCATGGAGCCGACGACGGTGATCGACCTTTCCGGGCCCGAGCCGGAGATCCTGCGCCGGGGCGCGGGAGACACGTCCCGCTTCGAGTAGGTAGCCGGAGCGGCGCCCCGCGCCCGCCCACCCGCCGCCCTGGCACGCCGAGCGCGGCCGGGGCTGAACCGTCGCATGCCGCGCGCGGGCGCGCCGTGCGCCGGGCGCGC
>NZ_JBEXIL010000120.1:0-1553 GCF_040608555.1 Micromonospora sp. NPDC005172 | reverse complement strand
CCCTGTCTGTCAGGGTGAGTTGAGGCCAGCGGCTCATAGCAAGTCCGCCGGACAGGGCGAGTTCAGGATCGAGAAGCGTTGAATACTGCTGTTGATGTCGTGACGGCCCAGGATGGGGTCATGAGTGGCAAGAAGGGTCCGCGTTCAGGCGGGCCGCGGGCACGTCGGTCGTTCACGCCGGGGCAGAAGCTGGAGCTGCTGGCCGCGTATGAGCAGGCCGTCGCGGCTGGTGAGGGCGGGGCGTTCCTGCGGCGTGAGGGCTTGTACTCGTCGTTGATGTCGGAGTGGCGCCGGGCTCGCGACGCCGGCTTGTTGCAGGGCAAGCCGGCTGGGGAGACGGTCGGGAGGCCGTCGGCGGAGCAGGCCGAGATCGCCCGGTTGCGCCGTGAGCTGGAGTTGGCGCAGGCGAAGCTGGCACGGACCGAGACGGCGTTGACGATCATGGGAAAAGCGCGCGAGCTCTTGGAGGACATCTCCAGGAGCGAGCCGGACGGTCCGGACGTGTTCGGGCTCGGCAGACGCTGATGGACACCTACCACCAGATGACCGGGGCGGGGATCACGACGCGGGACGCGAAGCGGCTGACCGGGATCGCCCGATCCAGCGCTGAGCGCGACCGGCGGCGGCCGACACTGGCGGCGCCGGTGCGGCGAGCGCCGGCGAACGCGCTCACCCCGGTCGAACGCGGGCAGGTCCTGCGGCTGTTGAACAGTCCGGAGTTCGTCGACGCAGCCCCGGCCCAGATCTACGCGGCGCTGCTGGACCAGGGCGTGTACGTCGCCTCGATCGCCACCATGTATCGGGTTCTGCGCGAGCACGCGCAGGTTCGCGAGCGTCGCCGGCTGGCCCGGCACCCGGCCCGCCGGCGTCCCGAGCTGGTCGCCGACCGGCCGGGGCAGGTCTACACCTGGGACATCACCAAACTGGCTGGACCGGTCAAGGGCGTCTACTACGACGCCTACGTGATGATCGACATGTACTCCCGGTACATCGTCGGGGTCCGTGTGCACGCCCGCGAGTCCGGACCCCTCGCCGAGTCGATGATGCGCGAGGTGTTCGGTGTCCATGGCGTCCCGCACGTCGTGCACGCCGACCGTGGCACGTCGATGACGTCGAAGTCGGTGGCTGACCTGCTCGAAGACCTCGACGTGACCCGCTCACACTCCCGACCGAAGGTGTCCAACGACAACCCGTACAGCGAGGCCTGGTTCAAGACGTTGAAGTACGCGCCAGCCTTCCCGGACCGGTTCGCGTCCCTCGCCCAAGCGCGGGCGTTCATGAACGACTTCGTGACCTGGTACAACCACGCCCACCGGCACTCCGGGATCGGCCTGCACACCCCCGCTGACGTCCACCACGGCCGTCACCACACCGTCCGCGCCAACCGCGAATACACCCTCGCCGCAGCCCGGACGGCGCACCCGCAACGGTTCGGCACCACCCGGCCCCTGCCCAAGATCCTCGACCTGCCCGAACAGGTCTGGATCAACAAGCCCGAGCCGCAACGACAAGCCGCTTAACTCCCGTTGGCCTCAATCCCTTGACACATTCCG
>NZ_JBEXIL010000119.1:0-1663 GCF_040608555.1 Micromonospora sp. NPDC005172 | reverse complement strand
CCTCGGCCCTTCGTTAAGGGCTGTCCACGGACTGGGCAGAAACGAAGAAGTGCCTTCTGATCAGGGAAGATAGGACTTGCTGAGGGTCCGATTTTCCTGTCACGGAAGGCACTTGCTGGGTGAAGGCTACCGCAACACGTCCGAAGATCACGGTCACCGGTGACGGTCGAGGCGTAGTCGGTCACGCGGGTGCCCGGCTACTCGCCGACCTCGCTGATGCGACCGGGCTGACCAGCACGTTCAGCCGGGCCCTCGCCGGTCTGCGGCTGCGGCGCAGCGGTCATGACCCGGGCCGGATCGCCGTGGATCTGGCGATAACGCTCGCCGACGGCGGCGAAGCGATTGCCGATCTCGCCGTGCTGCGTGACCAGGCCGGCCTGTTCGGACAGGTCGCGTCCGACCCGACCGCGTGGCGGCTGCTGTCGCAGGTGGACGAGACGCTGCTGGCCGGATTACGGGCCGCGCGAGCTGAAGCTCGTGAAGTCGCGTGGGCTCAGCGCGCCGAGACCCGTGGTGACCTGCCGCAGCCGACGGTGGCCGGCCAGTCGGTCCACGGCCTGGTCCTGGACATCGACGCGACGATCGTCATCTGCCACTCCGAGAAGGAGTCAGCGACCCGGACCTGGAAGAAGACGTTCGGATATCACCCGTTGCTCTGCTTCCTGGACAATACCGGCGAGGCCCTCGCCGGACTGCTGCGCGAGGGCCGGGCCGGATCCAACACCACCACCGACCACATCACCGTCCTCGACCAGGCCCTCGCCCAGATCCCCGACGCGTATCGGCATGGCACCCCGATCCTGCTGCGCAGCGACTCCGCGGGCTCCAGTCATGGCTTCCTCGCCCACATCCGCGGCCTGCGCGAACAGCACCTCGACATCCGGTTCTCCGTCGGCGCCGCGATCACCGAACCGGTCCGGGAAGCGATCCGCGCCGCGGCCGGCTGGGTCCCCGCCGTCGACACCGGCGGTGACTTGCGTGAACACGCCGAAGTCTGTGAGATCACCGGCCTATTCGACGCGACCGGCTGGCCCGAGGGCACCCGATTCCTGGTCCGCCGCGAACGCCCGCACCCCGGCGCCCAGCTGACCTTGTTCGACACCATCGAAGGCTGGCGCCACCAGGTCGTCGCCACCGACACCCCACCCGGCAACGGCAGCATCCAGCGCCTGGAAGCCCGCCACCGAGCCCACGCCCGAGTCGAGGACCGCATCCGCAACGGCAAAAACACCGGCTTCGGCCGGTTCCCCTCCCGGATCTTCGCCATCAACCAGGCATGGCTCCAGTTGGCGCTGACCGGCATCGACCTACTGGCCTGGACCCAAAACCTGCTGCTGGACGGCGACCTCGCCGCAGCCGAGCCCAAGAAGCTGCGCTACCGGCTGCTGCACGTCGCGGCACGCTTGACCCGCACCGCTCGCCGCACCACCCTCGCCATCGCCGCCGGCTGGCCCTGGACAGACGCCTTGACCACCGCATTCAGCCGCCTCGCCGTGCTGCCACGACCAGCCGGCTAAACCCACTACCCGATGCCCCGCCCAGCAGCACGGAGGAACCCGGCCCCGCGTCGGGCCCTCGCCATACCCACCAACGAGCACAACCCCGACAACACCCGCCTCATCGAGGAACGCCTATCAACCGGCGCTCAAACGAAAGACCGAGG
>NZ_JBEXIL010000118.1:0-1794 GCF_040608555.1 Micromonospora sp. NPDC005172 | reverse complement strand
TCCTCGACCTGCCCGAACAGGTCTGGATCAACAAGCCCGAGCCGCAACGACAAGCCGCTTAACTCCCGTTGGCCTCAATCCCTTGACACATTCCGAGTTCGCCGTCCAGGAGCAGGGTTTGGGTCCAGGCGAGCAGGTCGATGCCGGTCAGGGCGAGTTGCAGCCAGGCCTGGTTGATCGCGAACGCCCGCGACGGGAACCGGCCGAAGCCGGTGTTCTTGCCGCAGCGGATGCGGTCCTCGACGCGGGCGTGGGCCCGGTGCCGGGCCTCTAGTACTCCAGCAGGAGATCCGTTCTGACGTGCTGTGGCGGTGTGGTTTTGTCCGTGGGCATGGAACAGCCACCGCTGAGTCTCGTGGTTGTGTGGACCCAAGATACGGCGGTGGCTGCCGCCTACAGAGTAGACGCCCAGCGATGGTTGGGGCTGTTCGACGAGCTGATGGACGCGGTCGCGTCGCGCTTTGGCAGGCCTGAGTCCCGCCGACGGGTGCGGGACTTCATGGCCGGGCTGCTGGCACCGCTGCCGACCAAGAACTGTTGGACGATCGCGGAACACGCCGGTGACGACGGACCAGGAGGAATGCAGGACCTGATTGGGCGGGCCAGGTGGGACGACGTGCAGGTCCGCGCTGACGTGCGGGACTTCGTCGCGGTCAAACTCGGGCATCCGGACGGTGTGTTGCTGATCGACGAGACCGGGGATCTGAAGAAGGGCGTGCATACCGTCGGTGTGCAACGGCAGTACTCCGGTACCGCCGGGAAGATCGAGAACTGCCAGCTCGCGGTCCACCTGTCCTATGCCTCACCAGCCGGGCACACCCTGCTCGACGTCGCTCTCTACCTACCGAAAGCGTGGACCGACGATCCCGCGCGACGGACGGAGGCCGGGGTGCCGGACACCGTCGGCTTCGCCACGAAACCGCAGCTGGCACGCCGGCTGATCGACACCGCCCTCGCGGGCGGGTTGCCATGCCGGTGGGTTGCCGGCGACGAAGCCTACGGCGGTGACCCGCACCTGGCCGCGGCGTTACGCGAGCATCGACTCGGCTACGTCCTCGCGGTCGCCTGCTCGCACCGAGTCCCGACCGGACTTGGCATCCAGCGAGCAGACCAGATCGCCGCCGACCTGCCGACACGGGCGTGGCAGCGGATCTCCGCCGGCCAGGGGGCGAAGGGCCACCGCTACTACGACTGGGCGTTCATCACCCTGCCCCTGGCCGCCGATGAGCACGACGGTCGCCACTGGCTGCTGATCCGCCGCAACCGCACCACCGGTGAGCTGGCGTTCTACCGCTGCTGGTCACCCAACCTCGTCCCCCTGCACCACCTGGTCGCCGTCGCCGGCAGACGGTGGAGCATCGAGGAATCGTTCCAGGCCACCAAAACCGGCCTCGGCCTCGACCAGCACCAACACCGCCGCTGGCGGGCCTGGCACCGCTGGACCACCCTCGTCATCGCCGCTCACGCGTTCCTCGCCGCCGCAGCAGCGGCCAGCACCACCAGCCCAGACGGCCTGATCCCGATCACCGTCAACGAACTCCGCCGGCTGTTCCACGCCCTGATCATCGAACCCGCCCGACGCGTCAGTGACGTCATCGCCTGGTCCATCTTCCGACGCCAGCACCAAGCCGAAGCCAAGATCAGCCATTACGCCCGACAAGCCCTCATCGAACCCTGAAACGGATCTCCTGCTGGAGTACTAGGAATTGGATGCTGCCGTTGCCGGGCGGGGTGTCGGTGGCGACGATCTGATGCCGCCAGCCTTCGATGGTGTCGAACAGCGACAGCTGGGCT
>NZ_JBEXIL010000117.1:0-2618 GCF_040608555.1 Micromonospora sp. NPDC005172 | reverse complement strand
ACACGATCGCAGGGCGGAATGCTCTGATTCCGGTCAGGGCTCAATCGAGCGGGATGCGGCCTTTCTTGGTCAGGTCGGGCACCTTGCGCCATCGAAGCCCGATACGCAAATCGGCCGCTACTGGCGCGAAGATAAAGCAAACGTCCAGTCAGAGTGTTGGGTTCGCAGCTACCTGGCGTTGGCGGACGACCGTGACCCTCCCGGACGGCGGCGCTCCCCCACGATTGAGGCGACGTTGACAACGGCGTCATCGATCTCGTGAGGCGATGATCTCTTCCTCCCTCGGCCACGAGGATCGCTGGGCTTGGCCTCGGAGGTTGGGCGGGCTGATGACCCCATGGCGTTGTCATTGCCCGCGAGTACGGCCTGCGGGCCTTCATCGGAGTCGAGCGGGCCACCGATCCGTAACGGCCAGCGCATTCTTTTGCACGGCAGGGACGGCTTTGTCAAGTTCCTGCCGTGGGCGGCCCGCTCCGGATTCAGCGCAGGTCGGGTCCGCCCTCTACAGCGAGTTCACCAAGCACACTGAACCCCTCGTCGACCACGTCGTTCGGGTCGTCTGTGTCCTCAACAACGAGGGCTTCGATTGGTTCCTCGTCCAGAAGCTGAGGGTACTTCTCCAGCAGGAACCGACGTTGATAAGCCATCTCGGCGGTATCGACGATTTCCTCCAAAGTGGTCCAGTTGAGGGTGCCACCGACCAGGACTCCGGCTAGCGGCACGACCTTGCCGAGGCCCTTCTTGGTGAGGGTGCGGCCGACCGCATCCGCGAACCGTCCGGCGATCCGGGCGACAACAGATTCGTTCAGAACTTTCCAGGTCTTACCGCGGACGAGCGCCTGGGTGAGGCGCGAGATGTCGGCGAAGGCGGCGTTCTTCGCGCCTGCGGACGCGGCCGTCCCGGCGTTGACGACGGACAGCACGAAGAGCTTCTCGGCTGGTTTTTCGGGATCGTAGCCGTAGAGCAGCGAGACATGGCCAACCGCGCGGGATGCGAGTCCGATGACGACGGCGGCGTCGCCCGCGAAAGCGCTGACTATGGCTCCTCCCGACGGCGCCGCCGCCGCGCCACCGGAGACCGCGGTAGCCAACTCGCCTCCCGAGATCACCAGCCCCGCACCCATCCCCGACACTGCGGCAGCAGCCGGGTAGTACCAGCTCAAAGCCCGCCCGCGGACTGCGTGGATCTGCTCGAGGTCGAGGTGCCGCAGGTCGGAGAGCTTGGTGACTTCGTGCCCACGCTTCCGGTAGAGCTCCACCACCCGTTTGGGAGAGAGCCCCGCTCGCGAAATCCTCGCCACCATTCGCTGCGCCGAGCCCAGAGCACTGCCACTCCAGTCCCCCGCGCTGACGGGGAGGGCGCCGACGGCTTTGCGGGCCCCAGTACCGATGGCGCCTGCACCCTTGGCGACGATGCCGCGCCCCCGCGACACGACTGATTGGGCAGCCGAATGGTTTTCCAGGTACGTCGAGGCACGCCGACCAAGTGCCGCGGCGCCGTTGGACACGCCCTCACCGGCGCTGCGCAACGCGGCCGACAGCGGTCGGCCCTTGAACCGCTGAATGTCACGCCACGCCGCAAGCTCGTACTCCGAGGGTTCCGCCATGACGCCCAGGCTAGTGAAAGGAACCGCCGCTCATGAACAGGTAAGCGGCCGAGCAAGCGCTGGTCCGATCGGCCTTAAGCAAGTGGTGCAGCGCTATGAATCGACCCAGACATCTCCCACCTGACGAGTCTCGGGCCTTAAATGATCACGTGCGCGAAGTTGCCGCCGACCCTGCGTCATTGGATGTAGACGGTGAGCACGGGAGGTCACCCCGCGCTCACGGGCGAGCATCAACGGACTGGCTGCCAGGAACGACAGCATGACGCCAGGGTCGAGGTGGACGTGCGTGCCGAGCGCATCGGACGGCCGCCCACGAGCGCGGCCACGGCACGGCAAAAGGGCGAGCCGTGCACATCCTCAGCAGCGACCCGTGGTACTCGGGGAGGGAAGCGGCGGTCTTGACAGCGACGCCAAGCAGTCCGCCGAGCGTGACAGCCGCTGCGAACTCCAGTGGAAAGAGCCGCCGTACGCCGGTCCGGCCGGCACCGACCATCCATAGGCGGTTCCGTTTGGTGTCCAATGAACGACCGGCGGCTTCACCAGGGGCGGGATCCATATCGCATGGCAACCGCTTCCGCCAGCGCTTCGTCGAAGCTACGCACGAGGTTGTTCATGAAGCTCCGCCACGATTCGACTCCGGCCAGATGCAGGTTGCCAGGGGTTGTGCCTCGATGCACGATCTCGCCTCTGATGTCGTTGACGAGCGAGGTCAGCTCGAGTTGGGCTTTCACGGCGTCGTACTGCTGCCAGCTGACCGCATCGAGGATGTTCTCGATACCTAGCACCTTCTTGACCAGATCGTTCACTTGGCTGCCGGCCGCGTTGTTGAAGGTGCCTACCTCGTGACTCAGACGTTTCCGAGCGACGTCGAGCCAGCCGTCGCCGATGACAGCCCAGACGGACTTCTCGGCCTTGTTAGCCTCGGTCTTTCGTTTGAGCGCCGGTTGATAGGCGTTCCTCGATGAGGCGGGTGTTGTCGGGGTTGTGCTCGTTGGTGGGTATGGCGAGGGC
>NZ_JBEXIL010000116.1:0-2749 GCF_040608555.1 Micromonospora sp. NPDC005172 | reverse complement strand
TCGATCCATACCCGTCTACCGACCGAATCACCCTCATCGATCGGACCGGCTGTGCGACACACCCGCCCAACCCACAAACCAAACGCGCTCTTAGCGTGGCTCAACCGTGCCGGCCGCGAACTGCGCGTCGCCTGACGAAACCCTTACCCAAGGGCGTAGGAGTAGCGCGTCCTGCCGCCCGCAGGTAACCGGCAGACCTCTAACTCGGTTTACGGGCACTTACCAGGTGAGTCGACAGCCAGGGACCGCTCCACCACAACCGCCAGCCTAAGCCGCGCCGACTTACTTCGGCCATACCGAGGTGCCGCAGTCGTTGCTGGTACTGACGGGTGCCGCTAAGGTCAGCGATCAGCAATCGCCCTCCGGGCCGCAGTACCCGCACCGCTTCATTCATCGCACGGTCTCGGTCATCAAGCGCTTTAAGGTTGTGCACAGCCACATTGGAGACGACCACGTCGAACGATTCATCCGCCAGCGGTAGCTGGATCAAGTTGCCGGTATGAAGCTCGACGCGATCCGCGACACCCGCAGCGGCCGCATTGCGCATGGTCGCGTCCGGGTTGTTGCCCGATTGGTCAGCACGCCAGAGGTCGACGCCGACCGCTCGCCCGGCAGGGACCCGCTGCGCTGCGGAGATCAATAACGCGCCGCGACCGCAGCCGAGATCCACAACCTCTTCGCTACCGCGCAGCTTCAGCTCGTCGAGCAGCCGCCCCCAGACCACGAACTTCCCGACCCGGGAGGCATAGAGGGCCAACAAGCAACAGGACAAAATCAGTGCGGTGCCGACCAGCGGCCAGAACGTCTGCTGGACAACAGCTTGGGCAATACCGGCACCCATCAGCACCACCGGCACGATCAGAAGCCGCGGAGCGTCGATCCCGTAGTCGCCCGGCGGCCTGGATTTCGGCATCTCACTGGCCGGATCATGATTCACATCGCGGTACGTTATCCGCTACGGACGGAAAAATCTGCCCCGCCGGACGACCGAAGCAGCCGAAAAATCTCGTCAATGATCGCCTTGGCTTGTGAGACGCACTGATCTCGGCGAAAGCGCGCTCCGCGACGCAAGGCGGCGTTACGCCCCCTACCTGCAGTGCGTCATGCTGGTCCAAACCTCGCTCCACGAGGGTGGGGTCAACAACCAACGAGCCGTCGCGAGGTCGTCCGGATGCGTCCTAGTACTCCAGCCGTACCTGGTGGAGGTGAAGTCTTCGCTGGTAGTGGGCTGTTTTGGCGCGGTATTGGTGTCGGCGTCGCCATCGTGACCATCGATGGATGTGGTCGAAGGGTCGGATGGTGGTGATCAGGTGTGCCAGCAGACGGCGGACCTCGCCGAGGGTGAGGGGGATGAGGCCGTCGTCGGATTCGGTGCCCCCTTTTTGGCGTGGGCGGCGGTGACGGCGAGGTAGGCGTGGGCGTACAGAACGAGAGTTATGTGGCGGTACCAGGCGTCGTAGCGACGCACCTGATGATGGTCCAAGCCGATCTCGGTCTTCGCGGTCTGGAAGCATTCCTCGACCGCCCACCGGGTCCCGGCGATCTGGTGATGCTGCGGCGGATCAGCAACCAGTGGCCGTAACCGTCGTCGGTACCGGGGAGGGAGGCCACGGCCCAGTCGTAGAGTCGTGGTCCTTTGGCGCCGGCGCCACAGCTACGGCGCTTCCATGCCAGGGCCGGCGCGTTGGCGGCGAGGACGTCCGGGCGGGAGTTGCCCACCGTGGTCGGGACCCGCTGGTTGCGGGGCACGGCCAGGACATAGCCCATCCTGTGCTGCTGCAGCCAGGTCCGGAATTTCGAGTCCTGTCCGTATGCCTCGTCGGCGGTGACCCATCGCGCCGGCAGGCCGGCGGTGATGGCGCGTTCGATCATCCGCAGGCCCAGGGCGGGTTTCGTGGCGAACCCGACGCTGGCTGCGATGCCGGCTTCCTCGCGGCGGGCGGGGTCGTCGCACCAGCCGCGGGGCAGATACAACTCCCGGCGTGCGCCCGGCCGGGCTGGCATAGGCCAGGAACACCCCGAGCTGGCAGTTCTCCGTCCGCCCGGCCGTGCCCGAGTACTGACGCTGCACCCCGGCCGACTTGATGCCCTTCTTCAGGAACCCGGTCTCGTCGACAATCAGCACACCGTCGTCGTGACCGAGGTGCTCGGACACGTAGGCGAACAGATCATCGCGGACCGCGTCCGGGTCCCACGCGGACCTGTTGAGCAGCCGCTGCATCCGGTCCGGCGTCGCATCGCCGGCAGCCTCGGCCAGGGTCCAGCCGTTCTTGCTGGCCAAGGGTGACAACAGCCCGACCAGGTAGGTCAACGCCTGCCGGCGCGGTTCCGCACGCCCGAACCGGTGCGCGAACCGCGCCAACAGATCATCCAAACCCGCCCGCCAGCCCACGATCTCATCGATCAACACAAGCACGGGAGCCTGCCGGCGCTTCGACCGACCACAACAGACAGACGGTGCGATCACGTCACCCGTGAGCCGGTAGCATCGACATCCGCAGCTACGTGGCAGGCTCAACTACGTCGTCGATCATGCCAGTGAGCTGCCGAAACTCCAGATCAGGCAACTGCGGCTGGAGTACTAGGCCGTGTGTCTAAAGCCCCTGGCCGGCCTGCGGAGGCCGTGAGGACCGGCCGTTTCGGCCGTTGGTGAACCGCCGCTCGCGGGCCCGTGGTCCGGCCGGATCGGAGCCGCCCGCTCCATTGAGCGTGATGCCTGTGGGGCATCAAGATGACTCACAGGCATCAC
>NZ_JBEXIL010000115.1:0-3170 GCF_040608555.1 Micromonospora sp. NPDC005172 | reverse complement strand
CACCGCCCCCCCCCCCACCCGCGCCGGCGGCCCGGCCCCCCGCCCGCCCCGGCCCCCCCCCGGCGGGCCAGCATTGCTAGCGCCGCACGGATGGGTCGGCGGCGCAGCATGTCGTCGAAGCTGGCCTGCCCCTGGCAGAAGCGCACGAACATCCGCCAGCCCGGCGGGGTCGCCAACAGTCCGTGGAACACCTCGGGGCGGCGGGTGAACAGGTCGAGCAGCCGGAATCCCGCCCGCATCTCCGGCGTCAGACGCCCGGCGACCGCCCGCTCGTAGCCGGCCAGGTCCCCCGCGGCAACCGCCGCCCCGGCCATCTCCCCGGAACGCAGGGCGAAGCTGATGCCCTCACGGCTCCACGGCTCCAGCAGCCCGGCCGCGTCCCCCACCACCAGCACCCGACCGTTGCGCAACGGCGAGTCCTCCTCGCGGCACCGGGTCAGGTGCCCCGAATCGTGCGCCGCGGGCAGCCCCGTCAGACCCAACCGGTCGACGAACTCCCGCAGGTAGGCACGGGTCCCCTCCCCCGCGCCCCGACCCGCGATCACGCCCACCGTCAACCGGTCACCCTTCGGGAACACCCAGGCGTACGACCCCGGCATCGCCCCCCAGTCCAGCAGGAGGCGGCCGCGCCAGCGTTCCTGCTCGACGGGCGGCACCGGGATCTCCAGTTCCAGCCCCAGATCGACCTGGCGGTAGCGCACACCCACGTGCCGGGCGGTCACCCCCGAGGAGCCGTCCGCGCCGATCACCGTGCGGGCCGTCAGGGTCGTACCGTCGGCCAGTCTGAGGCGTACCCCCTCGGGAGCCTGCTCGATCCCGCGGACCGCGACCTGCTCCCGCAGCTGCGCGCCGGCGGCGACGGCCGCCGCGCGCAGCCGGTCGTCGAACTCCTCCCGACGGACCATGGTCACCACCGGGCTGTCGTGACGGCGGGTGAACTCCCGCCGGCCGTCGCGGGTGAACGTCACCCGGTCGACCCGGTCGTGCGCCGGCACCTCGATCCGACCCCGCACGGCGGCCAGGGACGTGCCGATGAGACCACCTCCGCAGGTCTTGTAGCGGGGGTGCGTGGCGCGCTCGACGACCAGGGTACGGACGCCCGCGCGGGCTGCGGCGTGTGCCGCGGAGAGCCCGGCGGGGCCGGCGCCGACGACGACCAGATCCCAGACGATCACGGTTGCAGCCTAGGGCGTGTTCGCTCCCCACCGCCCGAACGGGTGGGCATCTTCGGCCAGGCACGGGGTATCCGACGCGGCGCAACCGTCCGCGTCCAGCGGGCGGGCGAAGGAGGAGATCATGCAGCGGATGGAGCTGTCGGAGGTCGAACAGCGGGTGTACGAGGCGGTCACCGCCCTCGAGGCACGCGGCCAGGTGCCCTATCCGGATCTGATCGCCGAAGGGTCCGGGCTGACCGAGGAACAGGTGCACGCCCCGCTGCACCAGCTCACCGAGAAGGGCCTGCTGCACCGCGAGGACTCGCCGATGGCCGGCCTCGACTTCGGCCCCCGGTTCTGCGCCCGTCAGATGGCGTGACCCTGAACGGTTGGCCCCCGGTGGTCGGGGTAGCGGTCAGGAATGCATGATCGACCGTCAACGGGGGGCACGATGAACGCGGCGCACGAGCCGCAGCCGGTCGACGCGGCCGCGAACCGTCGACGCTGGCAGGCGGTCGGCGTCGGGCTGGTCGCCGCGTTCATGACCCTGCTCGACGTGAGCATCGTCAACGTCGCGGTGCCGTCCATCGACCGCGCGCTGCAGGCCTCCCCGAGCGACCTGCAGTGGGTCCTCTCGGGCTACGCGCTCACCTTCGGCCTGGTGCTCGTACCGGCCGGCCGTTTCGGTGACTTCCGGGGTCGACGCAACGCGTTCGTCTTCGGCATCGCGCTGTTCACCCTGACCAGCGCGCTCGCCGGCCTGGCGACCTCCCCCACCTGGCTGGTCGCCGCCCGACTGCTCCAGGGCGCCGCCGCCGGCATCATCAACCCGCAGGTGATCGGGCTGATCCAACAGTTGTTCCGAGGGCCGGAGCGGGCCCGCCCCTTCGGGTTGCTCGGCGCGACCATCGGCATCTCCACCGCCGTCGGGCCCCTGCTCGGCGGACTGCTCATCGCCGTCGGCGGTGAGGACCACGGATGGCGGTGGGTCTTCTTCGTCAACGTGCCGGTCGGCATCGTCGCGGTGATCCTGGGGTGGCGGCTGCTGCCCGGTCGCCCCGAGGGCCAGGCTGGTCGCCGTCGACTCGACCCGGTGGGTGTGCTGCTGCTCGGCGTCGGCGTGGTGCTGATCCTGCTGCCCCTCGTGCAGGATCAGCAGTGGCGTACGCCGTGGAAGTGGGCGCTCATCCCGGCCGGCCTGGCGGTGCTCGTCGCCTTCGGACTGTGGGAACGGTGGTACGCGCGACACCGCGAACCGCTGTTCGACCTGCGCCTGTTCACGTTCCAGTCGTACACCCTCGGATCGCTCATCGCGCTCGTCTACTTCGGCGGCTTCACCGCGATCTTCTTCATCTTCACCCTGTTCCTGCAGAACGGCCTCGGCTACAGCGCTCTCGTCGCCGGTCTCGCCATCACCCCGTTCGCCCTCGGGTCCGCCGCGGCGTCCGCCCTGGGGGGACGCATCGTCAACCGCTTCGGCCGGCCCCTGGTCGCCATCGGCCTGCTCGGCGTGGTGATCGGACTGGCCGCCACGGTTGTCGCGCTGCACCTCGCGCCGGACGCCCCGGCGCCCTGGGTCACCGCCGGGCCGCTGCTCGTCGCCGGCCTCGGTAGCGGCCTGGTCATCGCCCCCAACCAGACGCTCACCCTCGCCCAGGTGCCCGTAGCGCAGGCGGGCAGCGGGGCCGGAATGCTCCAGACCGGCCAACGGATCGGCGCGGCGGCGGGCATCGCCGCGGTCGGCTCGATGTTCTTCTCCTCGCTGACCGACAGTCACGGCGACTGGACGGCCGCCTTCGAGAAGTCACTGCTGCTCGCCACGGGGATCATCGCGCTCGCGCTGGTCGCCGCGCTCGTCGACATCGTGCGCAATCACCACCACTGACACCGCTCCCGCCTTCAGATCGTGGACTGTTTCCGTTAGCTGGTGACGGAAACTGTCTGCGGGTACGGCGATGGCCGGCACCCCGTGTGGGGTGCCGGCCATCGGTGGTTCTCAGCTGTTCCAGTGCTGGC
>NZ_JBEXIL010000114.1:0-3504 GCF_040608555.1 Micromonospora sp. NPDC005172 | reverse complement strand
GCACTCGATCCATACCCGTCTACCGACCGAATCACCCTCATCGATCGGACCGGCTGTGCGACACACCCGCCCAACCCACAAACCAAACGCGCTCTGAGGGAGCGTCAGTGACGTTCAGCGGCCGCTGGTATCCGGAGCCGTCTGCCTCCTGACGTGGTACATCGTAGTCGTAGTCCTCCATGTCCCACTCCCCCACAAGCACGGGCTGTACCAGTGGTTGAAGGTCGATGTCTGGGTCGATGACGCGGTCCCATACCCGGACTTCACTGACAAGCCCGTTGAACCATCCGGTGAGGATCCCGGCACGACCCGCGCCGAAGAGTAGCGGGCCCGTGGAGGGCCAGACGGGCGAGGTTGAGCCTGTGCCCTTGAGCGTTCCGTTGACATAGAGGGTTAGCTGGTTGGGCGCACCGGCGTCGTATACGCCGGTGAGGTGCGTCCAGAGCCCGACCTGGACAGGGTCCGTCGCGCAGGCCGGCGCTGCTGTCGCGGCAGCGTTTGACAGGTCCGCCGCATACGTGACGAAGCACCATCGTTGTTTCGTGGGGAAGTACTGCAGCTCGAAAGGGCTCTTGTTCGTACCCGGCTGTGAGACGACGATTCCACCGGCCGCATCGGCGCGCACCCAGGCGGAGACCGAGAAGCTACGCGACGTGTCGATCACCGAGGTGGACGTGCTGGCATAATCCGAAGCACCGCGGAACTTGACCGCCCAGTCCTTGCCCTGGTTCTTGTGCGTGCCGCGTACACGGGACTCGGCCCACGACGGGTTGGACGTCAAAGTGGCCCACTGACCACCGCTGACGCTGTTGGTCAGCGTGGTGCCGCTGCCCTCGTTGATCGCCCAGTGCGCCTTTGCCGCCGATGGGCTGTCGACGAGGAAGACGTAGTCGTACGCGCTGGTCGCGTTGCCGGCCTGGTCCCGACTCTTGACGCTCAGCACGTTCTCACCGATCGAGTTCGGCGTGACCCACACCGTCGCGGAGCCGCCCAGCGTGGCAGCCTTCACTACCTGTTCCGTCCCACCCGCTACCTGGTAGACGTAGTCGTAGACGTCGGTGGCGCCGTTGGCGGAGAAGGTGAACCTGCCGGAGTACCCGGCCGAGCCATGCACATCCTGGTTCGTACCCAACGGCGGGGACTCCAGGTAAAGCCCGTCGGCCGGGGTCACCTTCGGCGTCGCTGTGGGCGCGGCGTAGTCGACGTAGAACTCGCACCAAGGCGACCCGCCCGAAATTCCGCCGAGGGTGTCCTTGGCCTGCACCTGCCACCGGTACACGTCCCCGCTGGCGGTCTTGGTGATCAACTGCATCTCCGCCTTGGCCCCGGGGGCGACGCCGGCGTCGGTCTTTGGCCAGCCGGTGGGGGTGGTCCAGGCTCCGCTCACCAGTTTCTGCAGCGTGAACACGCCAGAGAGGCTGCCGCCGTTGCTGCCGTCGGGGTCGGTGAGGGTGGCCTTGAGCCACGGGTAGTCCGACCGCACCATGGGCCGATTCGCGCCGGTCACGCACGCCTGCGCGGGGCCGGTGTACCCGGCGTGCGTGGACAGTTGCGCCGCGGTCGGCGTGTTCGGGTTGGTGTTGTACTCGACCGTCAGCTTGGTCATCGCCGGGTCGAACTTCTTCCACCAGGTCGACTCCGACTCGGACGTGCCGTCGGACTGCCGGGCGGCCAGCGCGAGGGTATACCTGTCCTCGCCCCGGTTGGCGGAGATGTCGGTCTTCAGGGCCGAGGCCGCGAACTCCATCGGCAGGTCGGGCTGCGGGTCGTTGTCGCAGCCTTCTCCTCCGGACGGTTTGTGAGCGTGCCCGGACCGTTCCTCCAACCAGGTGAGCAGGTTCGGACCGTCCCAGGACTGCTTGCCGGAACTGCCCAGCTCGGCGGTCCGGTAGAGGTTCACGGGCGTGGAACCGCACGACCAGGAGTGAGTCATCTCGGTCAGGAACTTCGCCGAGCGGATCGTCTTGCCGGACAGCGACGCGAGGTTGAACCGGAAGAACGAGCGGAAGTTCCCGGCGCCCTCCGGGCTCTTGCCCACCCGGGCGACCCCGTCGTCTCGGGTAGCGTTCTGTGTGCCGGTGTACCCCCAGATCGATTTGCCGATTGTCGTCCATGGGTCGATCGCCACGGGGTAGGTGGTGTCCTTCCCCCGCAGCAACGCCAGATCCGGACGGATCACGAGATCCCCGTCCCGTACCTCGGTCGTCAGCTCCGACTTGCGCGACCGATCCGGGATCGTGCGCAGCGCGTCCCGCTTCTCCTGAGCTGCGAACGTCGCCAGCGCTCTGCTGCTGCTCGCCGTGGCCTTCGTGGTGAGGCCGGACGAGTCCCACATCAGCGCGTTGCCGGCGGACAGCACCTCGCGCCCCGAGCCGTCGACGACCTGGAAACCACCGTCGGCGCGCTGCCGCTTGGACAGCCCCGGGGTGTCGAGGCGAAACCGCAGGGTCTCCAACGCCGGGTTCGTCGCCGCGGTGGCCGACTTGACCACGAGTACCCAGCTGAAGCCGTCGGTCAGGGCACGCATGCGCAGGTCGACGTCGGGCAGCACCGACTCGTAGACCGCGGTGTCGCCCTCGACCCTCGGCCGGGGCAACGTTCCCGGCCAGGCGAGGGACACCTCGCCGCCGTCGACCGGAAGGCGTACGACAGGTGCGGTGCCCCCGGCCGAGAACGACACGTCTGCCAGCGTGGCCACCGGCGTGACCGAACCGTCGACGGCCTGCCGGAGCGATGTGTCGATGGTGCGCCAGCCCGCGCCGTCGCGCCGGTTCACCCAGCGCGGGACCGGGTACGACTCCATGAACAGAGACCCGGTCGGAGACGCCAGCACACGAGAGTTCTCCGATTTCAGCGTCGTCACCTCGACGGCATGACCGGATTTCTTGGCGGCGGTGAGCGCTTCGGACTCGGTCAACTCGGCGTTCACCGGCCCGCCGTTCGGCATGGGTTGAGCCGCTTCGGCGTGCACGCGTTGCGGCGTCGCGGCGACGCCGGCCATCGCGATCGTGGCCGCCACCAGGGCGCACCCCCAACCTCGTGAGCGAGCGCGGATACGCGGGCCAGCAAGTCTCATCGGGGTCCCCTGTTCGTTGCATCGGTGGTATGTACGGAGGTCGTGCGAGGCCGGCAAGGTAACCGTTGCCGGGCCTGGGTCGTCTGGCCGGGATTGCGGGACCTGGCTTGCCAGACGCTGGATCTCGAGGTCGGGAAGACGCCTGCCACACACCGACCGGGCCGATGACGTCTTGGTAGTAGTCATCGCGCCGGGCACAGCGAGCGTGAAGCCGAGGGGCCGTGGAGAGGCCAAGGGAATCCGGCGTGAAGGCGGACATGCTGATGACGCCGCTCTCGCAGCGTCGCCGAAAAATAGGACGAGCAAGAAGCGCGGCGAGGATTCGCTCTCTAGCCTCGGTCTTTCGTTTGAGCGCCGGTTGATAGGCGTTCCTCGATGAGGCGGGTGTTGTCGGGGTTGTGCTCGTTGGTGGGTATGGCGAGGGCCCG
>NZ_JBEXIL010000113.1:0-3575 GCF_040608555.1 Micromonospora sp. NPDC005172 | reverse complement strand
TGAAGTTATTGCCCTGCTGATCGGCGTGTCGGGGCAATAACTTCATGATCGACAGGTCGGGGGGCCTGGGGGTGGGGGGTGGGGTGGGGTGGTGGATAGGGTTGGTTGGTTGGTGGGGGAGGGGGTTCGCTGGTGAGAGTTCTGGCGGCTATGTCGGGCGGGGTTGACTCGGCCGTGGCGGCGGCGCGGGCGGTGGCGGCCGGGCACGACGTGACCGGCGTGCACCTGGCGTTGGCGCGTAACCCGCAGACGTACCGGACCGGGGCGCGCGGTTGCTGCACCCTGGAGGACTCCCGGGATGCCCGCCGGGCGGCTGACGTGATCGGCATCCCCTTCTACGTGTGGGACATGGCGGACCGGTTCCACGAGGACGTCGTGGACGACTTCGTCGCCGAGTACGCCGCAGGTCGTACACCGAACCCGTGTCTCCGCTGCAACGAGAAGATCAAGTTCGCGGCGGTGCTGGACCGGGCGGTGGCCCTGGGCTTCGACGCGGTGGTCACCGGTCACCACGCCCGGCTCGGCCCGGACGGGTTGCTGCGCCGCAGCGTCGACATCGCCAAGGACCAGTCGTACGTGCTGGCGGTTCTCACCCGCGGGCAGCTGGACCGGTCGATGTTCCCGCTCGGCGACTCGACGAAGGCCCAGGTCCGCGCGGAGGCCGCCGAGCGTGGCCTGGCGGTCGCCGACAAGCCGGACTCCCACGACATCTGCTTCATCGCCGACGGCGACACCCGTGGCTTCCTGGCCGGCCGGCTCGGCGAGGCACCCGGCGACGTCGTCGACGCGAGCACCGGCGCGGTGGTCGGCAGCCACGCCGGGGCCTACGCGTACACGGTGGGTCAGCGTCGTGGCCTGCACCTGGACCGGCCCGCCGCCGACGGCCGGCCGCGCTACGTGCTCTCCATCACGCCCAAGACCAACACGGTGACGGTCGGTCCGGCCGAGGCGCTGGAGGTCTCCCAGGTGCGGGCGATCCGCCCGGTCTGGACCGGTGGCCCCCGCCCGGACGCGCCGGTCGAGTGCGAGGTACAGCTACGCGCGCACGGCGACGTGGTGCCGGCGACCGTCGACCTCGACGCTGACACGCTGCACGCCGAGCTGCGCCGACCGGTTCGTGGCGTCGCCGCCGGTCAGGCCGTCGTGGCGTACCGGCCGGACCCGGCCGGCGACATCGTCCTCGGCTCCGCGACCATCGCGGACTGACCGCACGGCCCGCGTGCCCGCGGGATAGCCTTCGGCCGTGACAGATCAGGCGTGGCCCTGGCCGGCCGGTGCGGCGACCGGCATCGGTTCGTTGCCCGGCACCGACATCGCCGAGGCCCAGCGAGTGGTCCTCGGCGAGCTTCCCGAGCTGCCGCACCTGCCCGAGTTGCCCGCGAGAGGCCCGGGAGCCGACCTGATCGGCCGCAGCGCCGGGCTGCTGGTCGAGCTGCCCGTCGAGCTGTACGCCGGACGGTGGCGGGTCGCCCCGCGTGCCGGCCGTGACCTGCGCCGGGCCCGGGACCTGATGGAACGCGACCTGGACCAGCTCGCCGAGCAGGCCGAGGGGTACGCCGGTCCGATCAAGGTGCAGGCCGGTGGCCCGCTCACCCTCGCGGCCTCGCTGGAACTGCCGATCGGCGGCCGGCTGCTGCGTGACCCCGGCGCCGTGCGCGATCTCACCGGCTCCCTCGCCGAAGGGTTGCGCGGGCACGTGGCGGCGGTCGCGCGGCGTCTGCCCCAGGCGTCGGTGGTCCTGCAACTGGACGAGCCGTCGCTGCCGACCGTGCTGGCCGGGCGGGTGCCGACCGAGAGCGGGCTGGGCGCGTACCGGGCGGTGGAGTCGGCCGACGCGGCAGCCCTGCTGCGTACGGTCGTCGACGCGGTGGGCGTACCCACTGTGGTGCACTGCTGTGCCCCGGACGTGCCGCTGGAGCTGATCCGTTCCACCGGAGCCGTCGCGGTCGCCCTCGACCTCGATCTGGTCACCGACCTGGACCCGCTGGGCGAGGCGATCGACGCCGGCCTCGGGCTGTTGGCCGGCGCCGCGCCGACCCGGCCGCCGTCGGCCGGTGGCGCACCGACCTCCGCGCAGATCGCCGAGCGGGTACGCAAGATCTGGGACCGCCTCGGCTTTCCTCGTCGGCAGCTCGCCGAGCAGGTGGTCGTCACCCCGGCGTGTGGCCTGGCCGGCGCCACCCCGCAGTACGCCCGGGCGGTGCTCGCTGCCTGTCGGGACGCCGGCCGACGGTTCACCGAGGAGTGACGTTTTCCTGTCGTACCCGCTGGGCAGGATGACGGTCATGATTGGACAGCTACGTTCAGTGGTGATCGACTGCCCCGACCCGCGGGCGTTGGCGGCCTTCTACTCCGAGTTGCTCGGCATCCCCGTGTTCGGGGGCGAGGACGATGCCGATGACGAGTGGGTGGTGCTGGGCGGGCCGCCCGGGCACCAGCCTCGGCTGGCGTTCCAGCGAGCGCTCAACCTGCGGCCGCCGGCCTGGCCCGACCCGGAGCGCCCGCAGCAGTTCCACCTGGACGTGACGGTGGACGACATCGAGAGCGCGGAGAAGGCGGCACTCGCTCTCGGTGCTCGGCGGCTGCCCGGCGAGGGCGAGGGTTTCCGCGTCTACGCCGATCCGGCCGGCCACCCGTTCTGCCTCTGCTGGGACTGAGCACGGCGTGGGTTGCGGCGGCACGGCACCATGGCCGCCGTGATCCACTCCTCTCCGCTGCGCGCCTCCGGTTCGCTCTTCGGTCTCGCCTACGGCGACGCCCTGGGCAAGCCCACCGAGTTCCTGACCGTCGCCGAGATCGAGCGCCGCTACGGTCCGACCGGCCCGCGTGAGCTGGCCGGCGACCCGGCGCTGGTCACGGACGACACGCAGATGGCGCTGGCGGTGGCCTGGGCGTTGCATGACGCGCCGACGCTCACGCCGGAGGCGGTGGAGCCGCTGTTGCGACGCCGCTTCCTGGCCTGGGCGGTCAGCCCGGACAACAACCGCGCCCCCGGGATGACCTGCCTGCGCGCGTGCGCCGATCTGGACCGTGGGCTGCCCTGGCAGGAGGCGACGGTCGCCGGCTCGAAGGGCTGCGGCGCCAACATGCGCGTGACCCCGGTGGGGCTGCTCGACGTGGACCTCGACACGGTGGCCGGTCTGGCCCAGTTGCAGGCCGGGATGACCCACGGCCACCCGACCGGGTTGGCCGCCAGCGAACTCACCGCGTACGCGGTCGTCGCCCTGCGCGGTGGCGTCGCGTTGCCCGAACTGCCGGCGGTGCTCGTCGACCGGGCGCGGTCCCAACGCCGGGTCTACCACCAGGACTGGCTGGGCGATCTCTGGCGGCGCCCGGGAGTCGACACGCCGGAGGAGTTCATCGCTCGCGGCTGGGACGAGTGCCTGGCGGCGCTGCGCCGGCTGACGACCGCCCTGCGCGAGCCGGACGACGGCGGCGACCCGTGCCTCGTCACCGGGGAGGGTTGGGTGGCCGAGGAGGTTCCCGCCAGCCGAGCCCGTGCAGGACGGTGTCGCCCACGGAGATGTCGGGTGACTCGCTGGCCACCACCTCGCCGACGGCGGCCCCGTCGAGCG
>NZ_JBEXIL010000112.1:0-3702 GCF_040608555.1 Micromonospora sp. NPDC005172 | reverse complement strand
GGCGGCCCCCGCCGCGGAGCCGTTGTTGGATGGGAGGGCAATGGTTCGGGCAAATGTACCCAATTCCCGCCCCCCGCCGATGCTCCGCGGTCGCCCGGGCGACCGCGGAGCCTCCGCGCCGACGAAGCGATCGTCGAGGCCACTCTCGACCTGCTCGCCGAGGGCAGCACCATCGAGGCGCTCTCGATCGAGGCGATCGCCACCCGCGCTGGCGTCGGCAAGGCCACCATCTACCGCCGCTGGGCGGGCAAGGACGCGCTGCTGATCGACGCGCTGCGCCGGCTCAAGGGCATCATGCCGCAGCCGACCGGCAACTCCGTCCGCGACGACCTGCTCGTGCTGGTCGGCGCGGTCGGGCAGAACGTCGACCCCCGCGCGGCGAAGATCATGCCGTGCCTGGTGCCGGCGGTGAACCGCAGTCCGGACCAGTTCCAGCTCTACCAGAACATCATCGAGCCCCGGCGGCAGCTCATGCGCGAGGTGCTGCGGCGCGGCATCGACGAAGGGCTGCTACGGCCCGACATCGACGTCGAGGTGACCATGGCGCTGCTCACCGGGCCGATGCTGATCCAACGCGTACTCCAGTGGAACCCGGAGTTGGACGACCGCAACCTGCCGACGCAGGTCGTCGACGCCGTCCTCGAGGGCATCCGCGCCCGCTGACCCGACCGCGCCCTGGCCGCTCTCTCGACCGTGTGTCGGGTCAGCCCGCCGGGGCGCGCAGCCGATGCAGGCGCAGCGCCAACTGCACCTCCAACGCCCGCTCGGGTCGCTGCCAGTCCGCGCCCAGCAACTGTCCGACCCGCTCCAGCCGCTGCGTCACCGTGTTGACGTGCACGTGCAGCTGCTCGGCGGCCCGGGCCAGGCTGCCGCCCACCCCGAAGTACGCCTCCAACGTCTTCACCAGTGCCGTCCCGCGCCGGGCGTCGTAGTCGACGACGGGCCCGACCGTGGCGGTGAGGAACTGGGCCACGTCCTTCTCGCCCCGGTCACCCACCGTGCCCAGCAGCAGCCCGACGAAGCCCAGCTCCGCGGTGCTCGCCCCCTGACCGGCACGGCCCAGCGCGCCGAGCGCGGTGAGGCAGCGGTCCGCCTCGTGGAACGTTCCCGCCAGCGCCGTCGGCCCGGTCGCCGGCCCACTCGCCCCGGCGGTCACCGGCCGGCCCGTCACCCGCGACAGGTCCCGCGCCACCGCTCGGGCGCTGCCGCCGGCGTCCTGGCCCGGCAGCATCAGGACCACCCGACCGTCGCGCGCCGCCGCCAGGCCGCCCCGCGCCGAGGCGTACGTGGTCGCCCAGGAGAGCACCCGCTGCCGAGCCGAGCCGGTCGCCGCGATGGCGTCGTCGCCCACCGCCACCAGCACGTGCGGCGCGTCCAGGTCCACCCCGAGCCGGCGGGCCCGGCTGCGCAGCGCGTCGGTGTCGCGCAACGGGCGGGCGATCAGGTCGTCCAGCAGCTCGCCACGCACCCGCCCCTCCGCCTCCGCGACCGTCCGGCGGAACAGCAACAGCAGGGCGGTCACCAGAGCGGCCCGCTCCAGGATGCGCTGGTCGGCGTCGACCAGCTCGTCGTCGGGGCGCAGCACCAGCGCGCCCAGGTTCTCCGTGCCGGCCACCACCGCCGCGTACCACAGTGGACCACGGCGTACGCTGCGTCCCTCGGTACGGGACGCGGCCACCGCCTCCACGATGTCCGCCCGCTCGGGCTCGTCGATCTCGCCGACCCGGGCCAGCAGGCGGCCCTCGGCGTCCAACGCCAGCAGCGCCCCGCCCAGCACGTCCGTCACCGCGGCGGCCACGTCCTCCACGCCGCCGCCCCGCAGCACCAGCGCGGTCATCCGGTCGTGCGCCGCCGCGGCCCGCTCCACCGAGCTGCTGTGCGCCCGGATGGTGGTGTTCGCCGCCGACAACTCGGCCAGCGCCGCACGCGTCTCGGCCAGCAGCCGGGCCGTGTCGATCGCCACCGCGGCGTGCGCGGCGAGGGAGACCAGCAACGCCACCTCCTCCCGGGCGAACGGCCGGGCCGAGCGGTTGGCCGAGTAGAGCACCCCGATCGAGGTGGAGCCGAGCCGCAGCGGCACACCGAGGATCGCCACCAGGCCCTCCTCGCCCACGCCGGCATCGATCTCCCCGGTGTGGTGGAAGCGCGCGTCCTCGCCGTAGTTGGCGGTGACGTACGGCGCGCCGGACTGGGCCACCAGACCACCCAGGCCGGCGCCCATCGGCAGCCGCAGACGCTGGAAGCGTGCCGAGACGGACCCGTCGGTCACCCGCATGTAGGTGTCGCCGCGCTCGTCGTCGTTGAGCGTCATGTACGCCACGTCGGCGCCCAGCAGGTTGCGCGCCCGGTGCACGATCGCCCTTAGCACGTCGTCCAGGTCACGCAGCCCGGCCAGGTCGCTGACCGTGTCGTACAGGCCGGACAACTCGGTCTCCCGGCGACGGCGGCGCTCCAGCAGCGCGCGGACCCGCAACGCCACGGTCTTGGCCTGCTCCAGCTCGGCCAGCCGGTCCGCAGGCACCCCGGCGGCCCGCGCGGCCACCAGCGGACCCTCGAACTCCACCGCGGCGGCCTCGCGGGCGAGCAGTTCGAGGAACTCCACCGGCGACGACATGGTCGACATTGTGCTCGGGCCCACTAGTTGGCCGTCCAGCCCCCGTCGAGAGCGATCGACGCGCCCGTGATGAAGGACGCCGGAGGCGAGCACAGGTATGCCAGCAACTCGGCCACCTCCTCCGGCTCGATCAGCCGCTTGACGGCCGCCCGGGCCAGCATGATCTTCTCGACGACCTCGGCCTCGTCGATGCCGTGGCTGGCCGCCTGGTCGGCGATCTGGCTCTCCACCAGCGCGGTCCGCACGTACGCCGGGTTGATGCAGTTGGCCGTCACCCCGTGCGCGGCACCCTCCAGCGCCACCACCTTCGACAGCCCTTCGAGGGCGTGCTTCGCCGAGACGTACGCCGCCTTGTACGGCGAGGCGCGCAGGCCGTGCACCGAGGAGATGTTGACGATCCGGCCCCAGTTCCGGGCGTACATGTGTGGCAGCGCCCGGCGGATCAGCAGGAACGGCGCCTCCACCATCACCCGCTGGATGTACTCGAAGCGCTCGACGGGGAAGTCCTGCAACGGCGCCACGTGCTGGAGACCCGCGTTGTTCACCACGATGTCCACGTCCACGTCGAGGGATTCCACGGCCGCCGTGTCGGCCAGGTCCACACCCTCGGCGCGCCCGCCGGCCTCCGCGGCCACGGCCTTGGCCGCCTCCAGGTTGCGGTCCACCACGAGCACCTTCGCCCCGGCCGCGGCCAGGCGCAGGGCGCACGCCCGCCCGATGCCACCGCCGCCTCCGGTGACCAGGGCGGTCCGGCCGGCGAGGTCGACCTGTACGACGTGGGGGACCGCCACGGGTTCTGCCGTCATGGCGCAAGAAGTTACGAGCTGTGTCTCCGTCGGCACATGGGCCGGGGCCACATACTCCTGGGCAAAGCTGTGTGCCCGCCGGTTGGTCATCCTGGGTCGCCGAGTGGTCAAGACCCGCGCAACGTCCCCGATGGTGCTGTCTCCGGCGAGCGGGATGCAGCAACTTCCCCGATGTTGTGAGGATCTTGGGCGCGGGGCGCGGGGCGCGGGGCGCGGGGCGCGGGGCGCGGGGCGCGGGGCGCGGGGCGCGGGGCGCGGGGCGCGGGGCGCGGGGCGCGGGGC
>NZ_JBEXIL010000111.1:0-3756 GCF_040608555.1 Micromonospora sp. NPDC005172 | reverse complement strand
GGGCGCGGGGCGCGGGGCGCGGGGCGCGGGGCGCGGGGCGCGGGGCGCGGGGCGCGGGGCGCGGGGCGCGGGGCGCGGGGCGCGGCGATCTTGCACTTCCTGCGCCGACAAAGCACGCAAACCTGAACACTTCGTCGACCGTAAGTGCAAGATCGGCGCGAGCGAGTAGGTCCTACGGGGTTCTTGCCCGGCGGGGTTCAGCATGATCGTGCTCGATCCAGGATCTAGTGGCCTCACCTTGCGCCGATACAACTAGATCCAGGATCGAGCACGATCTTGACGTCGGCGACGTCCCTTTCGGCGTCGATCTTGCACTTTCGGTGGCGACATAAGGTGCGAAACCGGATCGATCGGCATCCGCAAGTGCAAGATCGGCGCAGCGGCGGCGCGCGCGAGCGCAGCGGCGGCGCACGTGAGCGCAGCGGCGGCGCGCGCGAGCGCGACGGGCACGGCGGGGCGCCGGCGTGTGCAAGGTAGTTGGGGCGGGCGCGCGGCAAGCGCTACGGGGCAAGGGTCGGCGCGGCGGGGGGGCTTATATGTCGATGTTGAAGCGTTGCAGGACTGATGGGGCGATCAGGCCGGCGGTGGCGAGTACCACCACCACGGTCAGTACGGCGCGCAGCACGACTACCTCGGTCTTGCTGCCGGTGCGCAGAGCGATGCTGTTCGGGAGACCGATCATCGTCCACATGCGTCGGCGGATCGGAATCGGCCAGAGGATCGGCACCCCGGCCCTGGTGATCATGTCGCCGAGGATGTGCACGAAGCAGCCCACCCCGACGGCCGTGCCGATCAGCGGATATCCCCGCCCGCCCGGCAGGTTGGCGAAGGTGAACCAGGCGGCGCCGGCTGAAGCGAGCGTCACGATCACCCAGCCGGCCCGTTCGGCCCAGTCGTCGAAGAGCCCGCGTAGGGCGAGGCCGAACATGAAGAACAGGATCGTGATCACTGCCCACTTGCCGTACGCGGCGCAGAGCGCGGTGGTGCCCCAGCCGACCAGCAGCGTGAACGGGAGCGTGTGGGTGAGCGTCCGGTGCCCGTTGTTGCGACGAGGGTCCTTGCTGAGCTTCGTCGCGTAGTAGACGCCGAGGGAGATCTTTTCCATCACCTCGGCGACGAAGAGCGAGAACACCCCGAACGTACGGGCGACGGTTGCGCCTCCCTGGTTGCGGGTCACCTTGCCGGACAGGTCGAGGTCCGGAAAGAGCGCCCCACCGGCGCACACCGCTGTGCCCACCGCGAGCGCCAGGGGCGACTGGTGGTAGTCGGCGAACTGGTCCAGCGCCCAGGACCCGGCCAGCCATACCGCCGCGCCGGACAGCGCGTGCGACGGTCCCATCATCTCGGCTCACCCTCCCCAGGGATCTTGAGCGCCAAAACTACGCCACTGTAGTCAGCGCCGGTGTCGCAGGGGCGTCAGTTCGATCGTCTACAACGGACAGTGTCAGAGGGTGGGGGTGAAGCTCTGCCGGATCATCACGAAGTATGCCGCGTTGACCTGCCAGTCGAACTCCTTTGTCAACCAGGAGACGGTGTAGGCGCGCCCGGCCGAGGTGTTGGCGAGCAGTCGGATGCTGTGCACCTGGTCGCCGGCGGCATTCTCCCAACCGCACTCCCAGAGGGCCCCGCCGTCGAAGACGTCCAGCGCGGAGATGTCCACCTTGCGATAGCCGGGCAACGCTCCGGCGTTGACGAGCCGCTTCTCCTCGGTCTTGAGGTGCGCCAGCGGATCGGCCTGCGTCGGTCCTGCCTCGACGCTGAGTACGCGTGCCCCGCTGGGTTCCCGGAAGCAGGTCACCGCCCCTTCGGTCCAGCGTGCCCAGGCGACCGGCGCGGCGATGCGGAAGCCGGTCGGGTCGTCGTGCCAGGTCCAGCCCTCCCGCAGCCCGTACCGCGCGTCCTTCGGTGGTGACACCGAGGGCACCGGCGTGGCCGTCGGCGGCGGGGGTGCGGCGCAGGCGAACGCCGCCGGTCGGGTGGCGGTCGCGCCTCCGCCGGAACCGGACGGTGGCGTGCGTTCGTCCGGTCGGTGGAGCAGCGCCACCGTGACACCCCCGGCGACGAGCAGCGACACCGCGGTGGCCGCACCGCCCCACGCGATGAGCCGTCCCCGTCGGCCCACCGGGCCGGCGGCCGGCGGGCGGGCCGACGTCGCCTGGTCTCGGGGGAGACCCGGCTCGTCGACCCGGGCGGGCGCGGCGGCCCGGCCCGCACTACGGACCGCCGCCACCGCCGTCGAACGCTCGGGCGTCGACGAGGGCGGCCCATCCTGGCGGGCCGCCGCGGCGCGGAGCAGCGGCTCGGCTTCGACGGCGGTCAACCGCCGCCACGGATCGCGCTGCAACAGGCCGCTGATCGCCGGACGCAGGGGGCCGGCCCGGCGCATCGGATCCGGCGGCTCGGTGGCCAGCGCGCTGAGCGTCGCCATCGCGCTGGATCTCGCGTACGGGGACTGTCCCTCGACGGTCGCGTAGAGCGTCGCGCCCAACGACCACAGATCGGTGCGCGGATCCGACACGCCGTCGCGCGCCCGCTCCGGTGCGACGAACTGCGGGGAGCCGAGCACCAGGCCCGGGCCGGTCATCGCCCCGTCGCCACCGTCGAAGGTCGCCAGTCCGAAGTCGGTGAGCACCACCCGACCGTCGTCGGCCACCAGTACGTTGTGCGGCTTCACGTCGCGGTGCAGGACACCGGCGGTGTGCGCGGCCCGCAACGCGGCGAGCACCGCCAGCCCGATCCGGGCCGTACGGGCGGGGCTGAGCGGGCCTTCGGCGTTGATGATCTGCTGGACCGACCGGGATGCCACGTACTCCATCACGATCCACGGGTTCTCCCCGTCGTGCACGACGTCGTACAGGCGGACGACGTTGGGATGGTTGAGGCGCGCGGCGGTGCGCGCCTCGCGGAGCGTCCGCAGTCGTAGCTCCGCGCGCTCGGCCTCGGCCAGCCAGGCCGGCGGCACGACCTCCTTCACCGCCACGTCCCGGTGCAGCATCTCGTCGCGGGCCAGCCACACCCGGCCCATCCCGCCGGTGCCGACCAGGTCGAGCAGCCGGTACCGACCCGCGATCAGCAACTGCTGCACGGTCGCTCCCCCTCGGTCACCCTGCGTTACACGATAGCCACCGCCGCCGGTTTTCTCATCCGCTGAGCGGCCTAGATCCACGCCGGACGGAGGGCCGAGCAGGGCCATACGGCGCAGGTCAGCGAGGTGGTCGGAAACTCTTTCGCACGGTGGTCCAGTCCGCGCTGGCGGCGGTCCAGTCCCGATCGTCGGTGATCCAACCCAGCGTCCAGCGCTCCGCGCCCACGATCTGTTGCCGTGCGTGCAGCCGGGGGCCGTTTGGGGCATCCCACCGGCACTCCCACTCGACGCCACCGTCGCCGGTGCCGAGCCGGATCTCGTCGTAGCCAGGCAGTGCCCCGGCGCGGGAGGCCTCGTCGCGGACCGCGCGCAGGCGGGTCAGCGGGTCCGCCGCGCCGCCCTCGGCGACGCTCAACGCCCGGCCGGTGGCCGGGTCCTGGAAACAGGCCACCGTGCCCTCGCGCGAGTAGTACCAGGTCGCCGGGACGGAGACCCGGAAGCCGGTCGTGTCGGCATGCCACACCCAACCCGGCGGCGGCCGAAACCGCTCGCCGGCGTCGGGTGCCCCGACCGTGACCGGTGCGCCGGTGATGTCCGGGTGGACGCAGGGAAACGGTGGCGGGGGAACGTCCCGGCCCCCGGGCGGCGGGGGCCGGGGGGCCCCGCCCCGG
>NZ_JBEXIL010000110.1:0-4024 GCF_040608555.1 Micromonospora sp. NPDC005172 | reverse complement strand
ACAGGACTCTCGACAAGCCCTATTTTCCCTGATCAGAAGGCACTTCTTCGTTTCTGCCCAGTCCTTGGACAACCCTTAACGAAGGGCCGAGGCTAGCAGCCGCTACGCAGCGGAATCAATGCCAAGCTCGCGGCAGACACGCTATAGGCGATAGGGAAGCCGCCCGTCACCTCGACCGTCAGCTTGCTCTCCAGATGATTCTCCACTACGACGATTCCGCACCGTTGTCACGCTCCGTCGGCGGAACGCTGAATTGTCGTACCCAGCCGAGCCGTCGCGGCGTGATCAACTACAGCGTGAGAAAAATTTCTCGAGCGCCCTTACTTCGCGCTCTAGCAAGCCGTCATAGTGCGACTCATCATCTATCATATCTTCATAACCCCAAAGAGCCTGCAGATGGGCTGAATCACGATAGAACGCGAATCGCCACTCATTTGGAATGCTGGAGTCTTCTACCCGGAATAGCTGAATCGGATACCAGTCCGGCAGACCGGTGTCAGCGCACACAAGAACCATGACCGACCCGGCATAGAGAGACATCGCGCAGACGCGATATTGTGTTTCGACGGTGAGGCGGGCCACAGCATCCCGGTTATAGGCTAATGGATTTGGCGGCAGGTCTCGCAGGCTCACGCCAAGGAACGTCGCTATCATGTCAGCCCTTAAACTTAAAGTCGTCAACTTGCCCAGTAATCGCATTCATTACGTAATGAATCTCGACGCCGTTTACATTCTGGGACATCTTCACCCAACCATCTGAGCCAGGCCACCTCGCGTCCGTCATGCCCTTCCTAAGAGGTAGGAGGGTACCATTGGCCGGACTAGACATAGCCTCATGCATCGCCATCTGCTCGGTGAGATTGTTGGGAGCAGTACGGCCAGTCGAACCTCGGCCAAGCGGCTTCAGGTCAGCCGCAACGCCGCTTGAGTCGACCGCAAAACGCGCCGTAGGCCCGCAGCCAGTGTTATGGACTAGCACTGGCGTGTTACCGGCTACCACATAGTAGGTATGAATATCAGCAACTGTAAGGTTGTACGCCGCCCCGAACCGCGCGAACTGCGCCAGGCCGCCATCGAGGCGAATCGAGACCCCCTGGAGGGATAGCAGGCGATCATGAGATTTGAGCTGATTAGCAGGATCCCACCGCTTTACTCTTGCATTCCAGAACGGGTGCCCGGCCGTGGTGAAGAGCGCCTTGCCGTTGATCTTCAGATCACGCAGATGGTCCTCGTGGATCCAGATATGAGTTACGATCTTCCCATTCGTCACGCCTGCTTCTGGATCGGTAGCCAAGACCCTATCTCCGACCCGGAGATCGCTTATGGGTTTGAAGGTGCCGTCAGCCATGACGACTTTGGTCTCTGGACTGAAGCTACAGAGAGCTTTCCCGGTGTCGAGCAGTGCTTCGCCGATCTTGCCGGCTGCTTTCAGCTTTCCGATCGGAACGAATCCGACAATGCTCCAGGCGCATCCTGAGACGCTTCCGTTGGAGCAGTCGATCGCGTCGTTGACTCCGGTGATTTCGCCAAGGAAGTTGCCAACATCCCCCCACATTTCGGCGAGGATCTGCTTACAGATATCCGGATAGTTGTAGCAGAGGACATCGCTGCGAAGCCGTTCCAGTTGAACTGCGTTCAGGTTAGAGATGTGGGTGCCGTAGACGAGCTGCGCGAAAACCGGGAGGGCGACGTTGCCTTTGCTCGGCGCCCCCCGCCCGTCGGGCATGTGATCAGTCCATGTGTCCGGGTCGAAGGGGTTTTCAGCGTCAGCGACGGCATCACACTTGACCGGCCAGCATCGGTTCTTCGGATTGTTCTTGGCGGCCCGATTGCCCTTTTCGTTGCCGGGTTGGTAGGACGGGCAGCCGCCCTTGATTGTCACGCAGTCTGCAGGGATGAGGCCGCTCGGGTCACTGAAGGTGGCTGGGTTGTGCCGTGAGTAGGCGTATCCGTGCCACTGCTGCGGATCGCTGATATCCATGACGGGGTCAACGGAGACGAATCGGCCGATCGCGGGGTCGTATTCGCGGGCGTTGAGGTGGGTTAGGCCTGTGTTGTCTTTGGTGCCGCCGACGAAACCCTTGTCCATCATGGACGGCCAGGTGGAGGGTGTGGTGCCTCGTTCGCCGCCGAAGGGGAGGCTGCGTCGTTGGGATACCGCGAGGTCACTGTTGCGGATCGTGGCGTCGGCGGTGCCGTGGTGGTCGCTGACGATCCAGTCCAGTCTGCCGGTCGAGTCGCGGACCGCGACGGTCTCCCCCGCTGCGCTGTAGTAGCGGGTCCCGGTGGCAGCGGTGCTGGTTGGTTTGCGGACTTCCATGCTCCCCGGCAGGTAGAGCGTCGCTCCCGTGGGATCGCGGCGGATCAGGCGGTTGCCGTCGGCGTCGTAGACGTAGCTGGTGCTACCGGTGTTGTCGGCGACTGCGAAGAGACCACCTTCGTTGTCCCAGGTAAGCGTCTGCTGGCCCGCGGGTCCGGGGCGGGTGATGGTGTTGCCGTTCTCGTCGTAGGTGTAACTCTCGGTCGTAGTAGTGGCCCCGGTGGAGGCAACGCTTGTCACCGCGTGGGGATGTGACCCTACGCCCGCGCCTTGAGCCGGGTAGTTGTATGTACGGGTGGTTTGTGTGGTGGCGGTGCGGATGGTTTCTGTCTTGCGGTTTTCCGTGCCGGGGTCGTAGGTGTAGGAGTGCCAAAATGGTGCAGGCCCACCTAGCGTCGCGGTGTCTGGGGCTTGCGTGCAGTTGTCGGTTTGGGGTGTCCAGGCGTTCACGAGGCGGCGCAGCGTGTCGTAGCCGTAGCACTCGGTCTCGACTTTGACACCGGCTGGAGCGTCGGTGATCTTCTGCATGTTGCCGGCTGGGTCTTGGAAGTAGCTGAAGTTGAAGACCTCGGGCTTCATCTCTGGGATCACGTTGCGGTTGGTCAGGCGGCCAGTGTGGGGGTCGGTGGTGTTCGTGATCCACGTGCGTTTCCCGGTCGCGCCCAGGATCGTCTGCAACTGGTGGCCGAACTTGGTGTAGCTGGTCTGGCTGACGTAGATCTGCGATGCGGACAGCATGCCGCTGGGCAAGCCGACGTCGTTGAACGTGTAGGTCAATTTTTCGCTGGTGAGTCCGGCCGCGCCGGGCACCGTGGTGTTGTTGACCTTCCCATCGGGGCGGTAGGTGGTGTTGTAGTCGTAGGAGCACGGTGTGAGGGTGCCCGATACGCATAGTGATCCGTCGGCGGACGAGATGGTGATGCGGGAGTCCTTGGGCCGTCCCGTCCCGTCTCGTCGTAGGCGACTACCTCGTTGACGTAGGCGTTTGTGGAGCCTGCCGGTTCGTATCGGACCGATTTGGTCAGCTTGCCGATGCCGTACGCGAGGGTGTCGTAGGTCCATTCAGCACTCAGGGGCCCGGTCGTGGAGTCTTCGTGGACGGTCTTCTTTCGTCCGAGCTTGTCGTACGAGAACGCGAGGGTGCGTTTGCGGCCGTCGGTCGAGGTGAGCATCTCGCCAGCGAGGTTGTACGTGTAGCTGCTGGTGCCCTTATCCGGGTCGTCCTCGCTGGCCTTGCGGCCTCGTTGGTCGTAGCGGTAGGCCCAGGTGTTCCCGACCGGGTCGGTGACGCTTGCAAGCTCACCTCGGCCGGTGTAGCCGTAGCGGTATTCGTCGAAGGTGCTGGCGGTATCGCTGCCGACGGCTGCACGGTCCTTGTACTGCCGTTGAGCGATGGTCTGGCCCCGGCCGTCGCTGATGGTCGTGGTGGCGATGCCACCGGCCGGCGGTGTGATGCTGGTGCGTTCACCGGCGTAGGTGGTGGTGGTTCGCCACTTCTCGTTGATCGTGGTGTCGACGCCTACCTTGAAGATCGCGTCGGTCAGCCGCCCGGCGCCGTCATAGACGTTTTCCGTCAGCGCGGGGACTGCGGGCGTTCCCACGCTACCGACTAAGAGCGCGTTTGGTTTGTGGGTTGGGCGGGTGTGTCGCACAGCCGGTCCGATCGATGAGGGTGATTCGGTCGGTAGACGGGTATGGATCGAG
>NZ_JBEXIL010000109.1:0-4048 GCF_040608555.1 Micromonospora sp. NPDC005172 | reverse complement strand
GACCGGCCGCCGGCCGGGGTGCGCACGCACCCCGACCGGCGGCCGGTCGTTCCCTAGCGCAGACCGAACGCCCTCGTGATGCTCTGGCTCACGGTGTTGCCGGCCGCGTCGCGCGCGGTCGTCCGCAGGCTCACGAAACGGGCCTTCGTCGGGGCGTCCAGCGAGGTACGCCAGCCGTCGCCGTGCCGGCTCAGCCGCTGCCGGTGCCAGGTCGTGCCGTCGTCGTACGAGACCTCGACGGTCACCGGACCCACCGTGCCCGAGACACCGGGCAGCTGGGAGGCGACCACGGTGAGCGGCGTCCGCCGCTTCGCCGTACCGTCACTGCCGATGGCCACCTGGTAGTCGAGCTGGATCATCGGCAGCACCTCCGCCGATTCCTCCCCGGTGACCGCCGAGCTGAAGCCCCACTCGGTGCGGGTCTGCCGGGAGTACGGGTTGGTCCAGGCCGCCCGGTCGTTCTCCACCACCAGCCGGTACGGCAGCCGCTGCGCGGACAGGCCACCCACCTGGAGGTACTCGGCGTTGCCCCAGTCCAGCTCCTTGTCGCCCTGGTAGAGGGTCGTCCGGTTGACCATGTCGAAGTTGGCGTACGCCTCACCGATGTGACCGCCGCCGTCACCCCACCCGGGTGCGGGCAGGTAGACGGTGTCCAGGTACCGCACGGGCACGTAGCTCCCGCCCATCCGGGGGCGCTGGATCGGCCCGAACCACTCGACCCGGCTCGGCTTGTCCGCCGCGTACGTGGCCACCGCCATCAGGTGCTGGCCGGTCTCCCCGGCGATGTACGCGTCGTCGACCCACCGCTGGTCGGCGCTCACCCAGTCGGTGCGCCGGCCCTGCGCCGGGACGGTCTCCTGGTTGCTCGACGCCCAGCCCCGCCAGATGTCGGTGCGGAACTCCAGCGCCTTGCCCTGCCGGTAGTTGCGGAAATCCACGTCCACCCGGGCCAGCTGACGCTTCGTCGGCCGGTAGGTGGGATCGGTCGGCACCGCGCCGGTCCAGTGGTGCGCCACGTCGTACAGGTAGGTGGTCTCCGGGTGCGACTCGGCCGTCAGCCGCACCGGGCGGCCGCGCTCCAGCTCCGCGATGAGCTGGTCTCCCTCGTCGCCGCCGAGGGTCGCCACGGTCACCGGTGCCGGGCTCTCCGGGCTCCACGGCGCCTCGTCCCACGGCTGGAGTCGCCCGACGCCGTCGTTGACCACCAGCAACAGCTTGGCCCCGGCCGCCGCGGCGGCCTGCGCCTGGGTGGCGATGTCCACCGTGTCGCTGCGCCGGACCACCACCGCCCGGTCCCGGACCGGCCGCTTCGCCAGCCCGGCCGCCGAGGCGTCGGCGACGTAGACCGCGTCGAGCTGGCGACGACCCTCCGGCAACGCCGGGGTCGCCCGCTTCACCAGCAGATCGTCGTACGACCGGCCACCGGCCGACACGGTCAGCGCCGGCTGTTCCAACCGCCACCGGGCGCCGAACTCGAACTCGCCGTCGGTGACCTTGCGGCTCAACGGCAGCGCCCACATGCTGTCGTACGAGTCGTCGGGCAGCACCTGACTCTCCATGAGGCTGTTAGCGGTGGAGCGGTGGATGTCCATCCGCAGCGACGTGGCGCTGGCCTCCTGCGGCACCTCGGCCTGCACCTGTCGGGCCTTGCGCGCGTCCAGGACGACGGTGCGGTCGGCACTCAGGTCGACGTCGACGAAGCTGAGTATCGCCATGCCCTTCGAGCGCGGCCCGTGCACGCCGCGCACGTCGGCGGAGATCCAACCGGACCAGCTTCCCACCGGCAGCCGCAGCGTCGCGGTGCCGCTCGCGGGCAGGTCGACGGCGGTGAACAGGCCGTCGGCGCTGAGCAGGACCTTGCCGGCGAGCGGCTTGCCGTCCCGGTCCTTCGCGACGAGCGTCAGGGTCTGCCGCTGACCCTCCTTGCCCGCCCCGATCAGGGTGCGACCGCGTACGGCACCGGCGTCGTCGGCGGCGACGATCGTGCCACTCACCGGCTTCTCGACCGGCAGTTTGTCGTACGCGGCGGTGAGGGTGACGGTGGCCGTGCCGTTCGCGGGCACGGTGACCGTGTCGGCGGAGAGCGCGAAGAGGCCGGCCGGGGCGCTCGGCGCGTCGATGGTCGGCTTCAGGGTGACCGGTGCGCTGCCGGTGTTGGTGTAGGTGACCGTCCGGTCGACTGTCGTGCCCGGCTGCTGCGGCCAGCCCTGGAAGCCGGAGTAGGCGCTCGGGGTGGCGAAGACGGTGGCGTGCGCGGCGGCGACCGCGTCCACCCGACCGGCACCGGCCTGGTACGGGGTGTAGCCCGGCGTGGCCTTGACGGTGCTGACCAGCGCCTCCTTGATGCGCTGGCCGGTCCAGTCGGGGTGCGCGGCGGCGACCAGCGCGGCCGTGCCGGCCACGTGCGGTGTCGCCATCGACGTGCCGCTCATCAGGGTGTAGTCGCCGGAGCCGCGCACCAGGTGCGAGCGGGCGGCCAGGATGTCCACGCCGGGTGCGGTGATCTCGGGCTTGAGCCCACCGTCGCCGAAGCGCGGGCCCTGGCTGGAGAAGTCCGCGAGATGGTCGGCGGAATCGACGGCGCCCACGGTGAGCGCGGAGTTCGCCGCGCCGGGGCTGCCGATGCTCGCCGGGCCGCTGTTGCCGGCGGCGATCACGAAGAGCGCGCCGGTCTCGGCGCTGAGCCGGTCGACGGCCTGGCTCATCGGGTCGCTGCCGTCGGTGGCCTCACCGCCCAGGCTCATGCTGATGATCCGGGCTTTCTGCTCCCGGGCCGCCCACTCCATGCCGGCGATGATCCAGGAGTCCTGTCCGCCGCCCTCGCTGTTGAGCACCTTGCCGACGTGCAGCCGGGCGCCGGGGGCGACACCCCGCTCGACACCGCCGGACGCGGCGCCGGTGCCGGCGATCGTCGAGGCGGTGTGGGTGCCGTGTCCCTGGTAGTCGAGGATGTCGGGCTCGTCCGGCACGAAGCTGGTGGACTCGGCGATCTGGCCGGCGAGGTCCGGGTGCTCGGCGTCCGCTCCCGTGTCGAGCACGGCGACGTCCACGCCGGCGGCGGTGTTGCCCTCGGCCCACAGCTTCGGCGCGCCGATCTGCGCCGTGGACTCGGCGAGGTCGCCGTGCACCCGGCCGTCCAGCCAGACCTTGGCGATGCCGCCGGTGAGGGTCGGGGTGTCGCCGGTACGGCGGGCGGACCCGGCGGTCAGCGCACCCCAGAACCGGTCGGCGCTGTCACGCGGGCGGGTCAGTGCCGCGCCCCCCACGCTGTCCAACGGCCGGACCAGCTTCGCGCCGTCCACAGTCGGACGGGTACGGGCCCGGGCCGCGGCGTCGGTGAGGGTGACGATCAGCGGCAGCGCGTCCGTGTGCGCGTCGTCGTACCCGTCGGCGACGAGGTCGGTGACGTTGAACAGCCTCTTGTCCAACAGGCCGCTGGTGACGTACGGCAGCGCGGCGTCCGGGTAGACGTAGGTGTCGCCGTCGAGCACGGTGCGGTGGAACGTCGGTGTGCTGCCGTCCGGGCGGCGAACCGTCGAGACGGTGCTGCCGTCGGCTGCGGTGGTGACGGTGACGAGGTCACCGGTGATCAGGGTGACGGTGGACGCGCGACCCGGCGCGGCCGGTGGATGGCCGGCCGGGTGCGGTGTGTTGCCGGGCGGGGCGGCGGACGCCCCCGTGCCGGGTGGGGTGAACCCGGCGGTCAGAGCGAGGGCGGTGCCGAGGGCGATCAACCCGGATCGGCGACGCCTGGAAGACAGAGTCACGAGGACCTCTTTGTGTCGAGGAGCGGTACGCAGCACAGCATCGGCGTAACAAGCGCCCCTCGTACCCCGCCGCACCCCGGCGCGTTCATGCCATGGCACAAACCCGCCACCGCCCCCTCCCCGCGCCCCTCCCCGCGCCCCTCCCCGCGCCCCCTCCCCGCGCTCCCTCCCCGCGTCGATCTTGCACTTACTGTTGTCGATGCCGCCGGCTGCCTCATGCTGCTGCTCTTCCGCCGCCGCCCGACCCGGCCCGTCTCGCCTTCCCCGACCGAGCCTTCCGC
>NZ_JBEXIL010000108.1:0-4130 GCF_040608555.1 Micromonospora sp. NPDC005172 | reverse complement strand
GCCTACCGTGCCCGGCGCAGGGATCAAGCCTGACCGCCCGGAGCCGGGCGCGGTAGGCCACCACCACCCCCGACCTGAGCTATCCCGCCAACCGCCACCGGCCGTTGCGCGCGACAAGCGTGGTGAGCGCCTGCGGCATGAGGCCGGAGTGGTTGTCGGGCGTCATGCGGATCGGGCCGGAGAGGCCGTCGATCTGGGACGTCTCCAACACGTCGCGGATGCCGCCCCGGTCGACCTTCCCCGCCGGCCCGCCGGCCCGCAGCTCGGCGTCGACGATCAACTGGATCGCGTCGGCGGCGAACGAGGAGGAGCCGTTGTAGCCGCCGTAGCGGGCCGTGTAGTCCTGGAACCACTGCCGCCGGGCCGCCTTGGCCGGCGTGGTGGCGATCACGTCGTCGATCACCATGGTCTGGGTGAAGACCATCGTGGCCTTCTCGGTGGCTCGGGCCGCCGCGCCGAGGAAGAGGTCCCCGGCCGCGCCCGCGTCGAAGAAGAGCGACCCGCGGAACGCGGCCTGCTGTGCGCTCGTCGCGGCCAGCGCGGCCTGCTCCGGCGGAGTCCAGACGACCAGCGCGTCGGGCTTGAGCTTGGCCAGCTTGCCGACCTGCTGGCCGACCTCGGTGTCGGTGGTCTTCACCGACTCCTCGCCGGCCACCTTGATGGTGGCCTTGCCCAGTTCGCGACGCAGCGCGACCACGCCCTCGCGGCCGTAGTCGTCGTTGCTGGCGAGCAGGGCCACCTTCTTGACGTTCTTGCGGCGCAGTTCGGTGGTGAGGGCGGAGGCGCTGTCGGCCGCGTTCGGGCCCAGCTTGAAGACGTAGCGACGGTCGGCGACCGGGCTCGAGATCGCCCCGGAAGCGGCGAGCGCAATGGTGGGAATCTGCTTCTCGTTGATGACGCCGACCGCGCCGACCGCGCATTCGTTGCAACCGCCCATGACGATCGCGCTGACCCGCGAATCGCTGCTGAAGTCGGCGATGTTGCGCAGTGACTCGGCGGCGTCGGAACGGTTGTCCTTCACCTTCAGGTCGATCTTCCGGCCGTTCAGTGCTCCGGAGGAGTTCAACTGGTCCCTCTTGAGTTCCAGCGCGCGCTGGTATGCCCGGCCCATTGGCGCGGCGGCACCGGAAAGTTCGAGGTCGGCGGCGATCACGATCGGACTCGTGTCCTGCTCCGCCTCGCCGAACTGACAGCCGGTGAGCGTGGTGGCCACTAAGGCCGATGCGAGCGCCGCGATGGTCGCGGAGCGGATGGGGCTCAACTCAGTCCTCCAGGTGCGGGCGCGGGCGCAGCCCGGTCACCGCCGCTAATCCGTCCTCACTGGAGGACGGGATCTCGTCTGCCGTACGGTGTGTGCGCGAAGCCTGCAAAACCTTGCCAATGGCCGGCGCTGTGGTCAAGCGCGGACCCCGGTTGCATTCTCGGGACGGCCATCCCACATGCTGGGGTAACGCAATGTTTGCAAAACCTCACTTTGCATACACGCGTGACCACTCTGGAGTTACATGCCCTGTTCAGGGGCTTGCGGAAATGAAGGTATCAGTTGACCGGATCAAGGGTTCCGCGCCGTCCGACCGTTTCCTACCTCACTGCGGCTTCCCAAACACGATCTTCTCTGATCAAATCGCGGCCGTGCCGCGCGTGGTCCCCTCCGCTCCCGGCGCGGCTCGGCGGGTCAGGCGGGGAAGAAACGACGGAGGCGATGTCGTGAGCACCGGACCGACGACCCTGCCCGCGCTCGGCGGCGATACCGGGCGTACGCGCCGGCGCATGCCGAGACTGCGGGACGCCCGGATCCGGTCCAAGTTGGCGCTGATCCTGGTCGTTCCGGTGGCCGCGGTGATCGCGCTGGCCACCGTCCGTCTCATCTCCGTGGGTGAGGGCGCCTACGACGCCACCCGGGCCCGGTCGCTCACCGCGCTGGCCATCGACGTCAGCGCGCTGACCCAGGACCTCCAGGCCGAGCGCATGGCGGCGGCGGCCTACCTGGCAGCTCCGCAGCAGCCGGCCGACGCGTACAACCTTCGGGTACGCCAGACGCAGCAGCGGGTCGACGAGTACCGCGCCGAGCGTGACCGGATCGGCGAGGTGCCGACGGCGTTGCGGGACCGGCTGGCGGCGATCGACGACCACCTGGCCACCCTGGACGGCACCCGTCAGGAGGTGCTGGACCGCCGGCAGATGGCGGTCGCCGAGGCGGTGCTGCGCTACGGCGTGATCCTCACCGACCTGGTCAGCTACGGCGACGGGCTGGCCCAGCTACCCGGCGACGAGAGCCTGTCGGACAGCCGCCGGGCGGTCGCCGCGTTCGCCCGCGCCAAGGCCTCCGTCGCCGAGGAGGAGGCGGTCGCCTTCACCGCGCTGACCGCCGGCCAGCTCGACCCGGAGCAGTTCTCCTCCTTCGTGGCGACGCTGACCAGCCAGCAGGAGGCGCTTGTCGCCTTCTCGCTCGCCGCCGACCCGGTGCAGCGGGCTCTGGTCGACAGCACCGTCTCCGGTGACGCGGTCGGTCTCTCCGACCGGGTCGCCAGCGACATCACCCGTTCGGTCGGGCAGCGCCCGCTGGTGAGCGCACAGGACGCCACCGCCGCCATCGGCGCGGTCAACGACCTGATGCGCTGGGCCGAGATCCAACTACAGGACCGGCTGCTCGAGCAGGCCGACGAGGCGCGCTCGGACGTCATCCGGCAGGCCGTGGTCGAGTCGATCCTGGTGCTGCTCACCCTGATCATCGCCGTGTCGCTGGCCGTTGTGCTGGCCCGGTCGCTGAACGACTCGCTTCGCCGCCTGCGCGAGGGCGCGCTCGCGGTGGCCAACCACGACCTTCCCGACGCCGTGCAGCGACTGCAGAACATGGGCAGCGTCGGCGACGGCGGCGTGGACGAGATCGTCCGGCAGGTACGGGACCCGATCCAGCTCAACAGCCGCGACGAGGTCGGCCAGGTGGCGTCGGCCTTCAACGTCGTCCACCGCGAGGCGGTGCGGGTCGCCGCCGAACAGGCCGCGCTGCGGACCAGCGTCTCGGCGATGTTCCTCAACCTGGCTCGCCGCAGTCAGACCCTGGTCGACCGGATGATCGGCGAGCTCGACGCGATCGAGCGCGGCGAGGAGGACCCGAAGCGGCTGGCCCAGCTCTTCGAGCTGGACCACCTGGCCACCCGAATGCGCCGCAACGACGAGAACCTGCTGGTCCTGGCCGGCGCCGACTCGGCCGTACCGCGCCGTGACGACGCGCTGGTCGTGGACGTCCTGCGCGCCGCGCAGTCCGAGGTGGAGCTCTACAACCGCATCGAGTTCGGCACCGTCGACACCGACATCTCGGTGGCCGCGCACGCGGTCAACGACGTGGTACGTCTCGTCGCGGAACTGCTCGACAACGCCACCCGGTTCTCACCGCCGAACACCACTGTCGTCGCCGACGGTCGCCGCATCCGGGACTACGTGCTCATCCAGATCGAGGACCGCGGGCTCGGCCTCACCGACGAGCAGCTCGACTCACTCAACCGCCGGTTGGCCGCCCCGCCGAGCGTGGACGTCGCCGCGTTCCGGTTGATGGGTCTGGCCGTGGTGAGCCGACTCGCCTCCCGCTACGGCATCCGGGTGGAGCTGCGGCGCAACGTCGAGGGCGGCACCGTCGCCCAGGTGACGCTGCCCGCCGCCACCGTGATCCTGCCCAGCGGCCGTGGCCGCGATCAGGCGATCACCCGTCCGCGCCAGCCGATGGCCGTCGAGCAGACGCCGCTCACCCCGGTCGGCCACGCCGAGTCGTACGCCGGCGCGACCGCCTCGGCGGCGACTCTGCCGGACCAGTGGCGGACCAACGCCCCGGCCCCCGCGCAGTGGCAGTCCCCGCTCGACGCGCGGGACACCGCCCCGGCGGTGCAGGCCGGCGGCTACGCCGGGGCACGCCCGACGATGCCGCCGACCGCCGCGCCGTCCGTTCCGGTGCCGCCCAACCGCCCGGCGTACGGCGGCGGCGTCTCGGCGGGCAGCCCCACCGTGGCGTACCCGACCATCGACGCCCTGCCCCGGCGGGGCGCGACGGCCGACACCCCGGACGGCCGGAACGCGCCGGTGCTGCCGGTCGGCCCGGTCGCCGGGCCGGGCGCGGTCGCCCCGCCGGCACCGCC
>NZ_JBEXIL010000107.1:0-4941 GCF_040608555.1 Micromonospora sp. NPDC005172 | reverse complement strand
CCCCCCTCCCCCTCCGCCTCCCCCTGAGAACCGAGCGCTGATCATGAAGTTATTGCCTCGACACGCCGAGCGGTCGGGCAATAACTTCATGATCAACGCGGTCAGCGGCGGTCAACAGGGACCAGCGGCGGTCAGCGGCGGTCAGCGGCGGTCGGCGGGGTTTGTCACCAGTTGGTGGAGCCGGGGACCTTGGGCCAGGGCTTCGACTCGGGCTTGATGAGGTAGGCGACGCCGCCGGAGCCGCCGGAGATTCCGCCGCTGGCGTTGGTGCGCTTGGTGCGCAGCCAGATCTGCTCGAACTGGGTGCGCTTGTAGACGTTGCGGACGACGTCGTTGCTGGACGAGGCCGGGTCGTTGACGATCACGTCGCCGTCGGCGGTGAAGCCGACCACCACGAACAGGTGCCCGGAGGTGCCGTAGTTCGCTCCGTCCAGCTCGCTGGCCAGGAAGGACTGGCTGGTCACCACGGGAATGCCGGCGGCGATGAAGCGTTCCAGTTCGTCCAGTGAGTGCAGCCGGGTGACCCGCCCCTCCAGGCCCGGGAAGCTGGCCGCGTACGCGGTGTTGAACGGCCAGTTGCCCGCGCCGTCGTACGCGTAGTCGAAGGTCATCCGGGCGGCGTGGTTGACGGTCGGGTCGGGGTAGGTCGGGTCCACCCAGGAGGTGTCGACTGCGGACGGCTTGCGCCCCCAGTACTCGACGACCATCTCGGTGGAGGTGGGCGAACACCAGGCCTCACCACCGCCGTCGTACTCGGGATAGTGCCCCTTGTGGACGTTCTGCGAGTAGCGGGGCACCGGCAGCTCGACGCCCCAGGCGATGTGCCCGGCGCTCGGTGGGACGGTGAACCGGTCCGGCACGGTGGAGCTCATCGCGCCGAGCATCCGCACCACCGGGGCGGCGGTCTGCCCGGGTGCCCGGTAGAGGGTCAGCCGCAACTGGTACGACCGCAGCAGCACCCCGGCGTCGGCGTCGTCGATGCTGAAGGTGTCGGTCCAGATCGTCGACCAGGGGTCGCCCTGCCCGTCGACGCTGGTCCGCTTGATGTCGGTGTCGCCGGAGGCCCAGCGGCCCAGGACGTACCAGGGGGTCTGGTCGCCGTTGGTGTAGCCGCCCTGCATCTCGACCTGGATCCAGGTGCCGGCGGGGGTCTGGGCGTTCCAGGAGGCGATCAGCTCGGTGGCGTCGAACCCGATCCGGGTCACGGGTGAGGTCCAGGTGCCGTACTCCCAGGTGCGGGTGGCGCCGGTGTGCGGGTCGGCGTACTCGGTGGTGCCGGCCGGTCGGCCCAGGGTGACGCCGGCGTGCGGGCCGGGCGCGACGCGGGTGCCGGCCTGGCTGCCGTGGTGCCAGTCGGCGGGTCCGGACCAGTCCTGGAAGGTGATCTGCTCGTCGTGGGCGGGGGAGGCCGGCCGGGCCGCCGCGGCGGGGGCCGTGGTGGCGAACAGGGTGAGCGCGCTGACGCCGGCGAGGGCGGCCGCGTGCAGGCGGGAGGGGGCCATGGGTGCTCCGCGGTGTCGAGTGGGGGCATCGTCGCTGGTCAGTTTTCCGCTTGCAAGGAAGTTTCGCCAGATGTTCAGCGGTAGAAAATCATTGCCGCCGCGATGGTCAACCTGGGATGGATTTCACGGCGATCAATATTGAGATGACCATGTGACTGATGGTGAAGTGTGCATCACCGAGCGGGATCTTCCGCCCTCTGAGGAGGTAGTCCATGGCCCTCCGCCCACCTCACTCTCTCCGCCGCGTCCTGGTGCTCGCCGTCGTCACCGGACTGGGAATCGTCACCGTCGCCGCCGGACCGGTCGCCGCCCGACCGGCGCCGGACCGGACCGCCGAGTCGGCCGCCGCCGGCTACCGGGTGCTCGGGCCCCGAACCCTCGCCGACCGCAACGCGGTGGCCCGCACCGGGGCCGCCATCGACTACTCCGAGCACGGGGTGCTGCACGTCTCGGCCACCGCCGGTGAGGCTGCCGCCATCGGCAAGCTCGGCTTCCGGCTGGAGCCGCTCGCCCCACCGCCCAACGCCGAGCGTGGTGCCGGCGAGGTGGGCACTCTGGCGTTCCCGCCCGCCGACTCCAACTACCACGACTACGCGGAACTGACCGCCGTCGTGAACCAGGTGGTCGCCGACCACCCGGCGATCGCCCGCAAGATCAGCATCGGTTCGTCGTACGAGGGCCGCGACCTGATGGCCGTGAAGATCTCGGACAACGTCGGCACCGACGAGAGCGAGCCGGAGATCCTGTTCAACTCCCAACAGCACGCCCGCGAGCACCTGACCGTCGAGATGGCGATCTACCTGCTCAACCTGTTCACCGACAGCTACGGCAGCGACTCCCGGATCACCAGCATCGTCAACAGCCGGGAGATCTGGATCGTGCCGACCGTCAACCCGGACGGCAGCGAGTACGACATCGCCACCGGGTCGTACCGGTCCTGGCGTAAGAACCGCCAGCCCAACAGCGGCTCGTCAAACGTCGGCACCGACCTGAACCGTAACTGGGGCTACAACTGGGGCTGCTGCGGCGGCTCCTCCGGGTCGACGTCGTCGGAGACCTACCGTGGCCCGTCCGCCTTCTCGGCGCCCGAGACACAGGCGCTGCGCAACTTCGTCAACAGCCGTGTCGTCGGCGGCACCCAGCAGATCAAAGCCAACATCGACTTCCACACCTACTCGGAGCTGGTGCTCTGGCCGTACGGCTACACCACCGCGAACACCGCCACCGGGATGAGCGCCGACCAGTACAACACCTTCGCCACCATCGGCCAGCAGATGGCGGCCACCAACAACTACACCCCGGAGCAGTCCAGCGACCTGTACATCACCGACGGGGACAGCCTCGACTGGATGTGGGCCACCCACAACATCTGGGCGTACACCTTCGAGATGTACCCCGGCTCGTCCGGCGGCGGCGGCTTCTACCCGCCCGACGAGGTGATCACCGCACAGACCACTCGTAACCGCGAGGCCGTTCTCCTGCTCAGCGAGTACGCGGACTGCCCGTACCGGGCCATCGGCAAGCAGTCGCAGTACTGCGGCGGTGGTGGCGGCACCACGGTCTGGTCGGACACCTTCGAGACCGCCACCGGCTGGACGACCAACCCGTCCGGCACCGACACCGCGACGCTCGGGGCGTTCGAGGTGGGTGCCGCCCAGGCGACCACCTCCTCCGGAGCGAAGCAGCTCACCCCGTACGCCGGCTCCAACGATCTGGTCACCGGCCGGCTCGCCGGGTCGGCGGCCGGTGACTACGACGTCGACGGCGGCGTGACCAGCGCCCGGTCGCCGGCGGTGACCCTGCCGTCGTCCGGCACGCTGACCCTCTCGCTGGCCTGGTATTTGGCGCACGGCTCGAACGCCTCGTCGGCCGACTACCTGCGGGTGAGCGTGGTGCACAACGGCGGCACCACGGCGCTGCTCACCCAGGCAGGTGCGGCCACCAACCGCAACGGGAGTTGGACGGTGGCGAGCCTCAACCTCACCCCGTACGCCGGGCAGTCCGTGCGCATCCTGGTCGAGGCGGCGGACGCCTCCGGCGCGAGTCTGGTGGAAGCGGCTGTGGACAACGTCACCATCACGGCCTCCTGAGCGGGTGGGGCCCCGTACCGCCCCTGCGGGGCCCCACCACCCGCTCCTGAGCCTGCGCTACCGTCTTACCGACCACTCCGCAGCGAAGCCGGTGTGAAACCGGCGCTGTCCCGCAACTGTGATGCCCCGCCCGACGGTGGGGACGAGCCAGGTCGCCTGCGGCGGGGTCGCGACACGCGCTCTCGAGGAAGGGCGCCTCGTGGGCGGGCGTACGGAAGTCCTGTCGGCGAAGCACCACACTCCTCGACCGACAGGAGGCCCCATGTTCAGACGTACCCCTCGGCTGTTCGCCGCGACCCTCGCGGTCGCCGCGCTCGCCCTCGGCGCCTGCGCCGAGAAGACCGACGACAAGCCGGCCGCCGGCACCGCGGCCGCCAGCTACCCGGTGACGGTCGGCGCGCTGACCCTGGACAAACGTCCCGAGAAGATCGTGTCGCTGTCGCCCACCGCCACCGAGATGCTCTTCGCGATCGGCGCGGGCCCGCAGGTGAGTGCCGTCGACGACCAGTCCAACTATCCGGCCGACGCGCCCAAGACCGACCTGTCCGGCTTCCAGCCGAACGCCGAGGCGATCGCCGGCAAGAACCCCGACCTGGTGGTGCTCTCCAACGACACCAACAAGATCGTCGACCAGCTCGGCAAGCTGAAGATCCCGGTGTACCTGACGCCGGCGGCGACCACCCTCGACGACTCGTACCGGCAGATCACCGACCTGGGCACCCTGACCGGGCACGCCGACCAGGCCGCCGACGTCGCCAAGCGGATGAAGGACGACATCGCCAAGCTGGTCAAGGACCTGCCGCAGCGCACCGAGAAGCTCACCTACTACCACGAGCTGGGCCCGGAGCTGTACAGCGCGACGAGCAAGACCTTCATCGGCTCGATCTACAGCCTCGTCGGCCTGACCAACATCGCCGACCCGGCGGACGCCGACGGCAAGAACGGCGGCTACCCGCAGCTGTCGCAGGAGGTCATCGTCAAGGCCGACCCGGACTTCGTCTTCCTCGCCGACTCCAAGTGCTGCCAGCAGAACGCCGACTCGGTCAAGGCCCGCAGCGGCTGGGCCGGGCTCACCGCCGTGAAGAACAACCAGGTCGTCGCGCTGGACGACGACGTCGCCTCCCGCTGGGGCCCGCGCGTCGTGGACCTGCTCCGGGTGATCATCGACGCGGTCGCCAAGGTGCCCGCGTGACCGACCTCCGTCGGTGACCGGGACGCCGCCGGTGGCCACCCCGACACCCGACATCCCGCCGGCGCGTGGGTGATGTCCCTTCCGGCGAACTCGATGCTGCCGCTCGTCGGTTCCAGCAGCCGCACCAGCATCCGGCCGGTGGTCGTCTTACCGCAGC
>NZ_JBEXIL010000106.1:0-5056 GCF_040608555.1 Micromonospora sp. NPDC005172 | reverse complement strand
GCACTCGATCCATACCCGTCTACCGACCGAATCACCCTCATCGATCGGACCGGCTGTGCGACACACCCGCCCAACCCACAAACCAAACGCGCTCTTAGCCATACCGAAACCCTAGCCACGTAAACCCATTCCCAACAAGACCAAGTCGCAATTTCAAGCCACGTCAATCCAACCACAAACAACCGAAAAGAAAAACCGCCTAAACCCCGACACAACACCGTCTCTACCAGCGCAAACGTTGATCCACAGCTTCAAAAGAGAACGCCGACACACCTCTTGCAGATGCTCTTGCCATGGATCGCCTGCGGCGGGTACCGTCCCCTCTCCCCCTCAAATAGACGGCGCAAACAATCGCGCCAACGAAGGCGGATGGGGGGCGAATTCGACGCAAGGGAAGGGGGTGGTCGCCCAGTGATGACGTTGCACAAGCTGTCGGTCGGCGACGGCTACACCTACCTCACCCGACACGTCGTCGGCGGCGACCGCGACCGGCTTCCCGGGCAGGACGCGACCGACTACTACACCGCCCCCGGCAACCCTCCGGGCCGGTGGGGCGGTCGAGGTCTGGCCCCGCTCGGTCTGGCCGGGCAGGTGTCCGAGGAGCAGATGCGGCACCTGTTTGGCCAGGGGATGCACCCCGATGCCGATGCCATCATCGCCCGACATCTCGCTACCCGGGTTCGGCCCAGCATGGACGACGAGCAGGTCGAGCGGCTCACGCAGGAGGCGATCCGTCAGGCCACCCTCGGGCGCCGTTTCCCCGTCTACGCGACCCTGCGGGACTTCGACACCCGTGTCGAGCAACGGCTCGACGTGGTGCGCGCCGAGACGGGGCGGAAGCCGACACAGGCCGAGACAGGCAAGGTACGCGCCGAGGAGGCCCGCCGGGCCCGCGGTGCCGTCGCCGGCTACGACCTCGTCCTCACCCCCGTGAAGAGCCTCGTCCTGCTGTGGGCCCTCGACGAACGCGAGTGGGTCCGGGACACCGTGAAGGCGATCCACGAGCAGGCCCGCGACTCCGCACTACAACTGTTGGAGAAGCATGCGGCGTTCACCCGCAGCGGCGATACCGGGCAGGCGCAGCTGGACACCCGCGGCTTGGTCTACGCCATGTTCGACCACTACGACTCCCGCGACGGCGACCCGAACCTGCACACGCATGTCGCGATCAGCAACAAGATCCAGGGGGCGGATGGGAAGTGGCGCAGCCTCGACGGCGGCCCGTTGCACCGCGTCGCGGTCGCCGCGTCCGAGCACTACAACTCCACCGTCGAGACCCTCGCCATCCAACACCTTGGGGTGCAGTTCGCGGTCCGCCCTGACACCGTGGGTAAGCGGCATCCGGTCCGTGAGGTAGCCGGTGTTCCGCGCGACGTGATCGGGACGTTCTCATCGCGGCGGTCGCAGATCGAGGCCCGCTACGAGCAGTTGGTCGTCGACTTCCGTCGCGCCCACGGCCGCGACCCGGACAACCAGGCCGCGTTCCGCCTCGCGGGCCAGGCCAACCTCGACACCCGCGGTCCCAAACCCGCTCCCCGTTCCCTCGCCGCGCTGCGCGAGGAGTGGACGGCCCGACTGCACGCCGAACACGGCCAATCGGCCGCGCAATCCCTTGCCCAGGTAGTCAGCGCCACCGGCCCCGCCCACAGACACGAGACGGTTTCCACAACGTTATCCACAGAGCAGATCGGGGCTCTAGCCGCTCTGGCGGTGCGGCAGGCGGAGGGATCCCGGTCGACGTGGACCGTGTGGAACCTGCGTGCCGAAGCCGACCGGCTGCTGCGCGAACCACCCGCCACCGTCGCCCCTCGCGGGCTGCGCTTCACCGATCAGCATGATCGCTCTGAGGTGCTGCAGCAGGTCGTCCACCAGGCCGTCACCTCGCTCTGCGTACCCGTGACGGCCGAGCCGGATCTGGTCGAGCCCGCCGGGCTGCGCCGCAAGGACGGAACGTCGGTGTTCGTGCAGCACGGCGCCGCCCGCTACACCAGCCAGGCGGTCCTCGACGCGGAGCAGCGCCTCCTCGACGCCGCTCGCACCCCCACGGTCCTGGGCTACGCGGCCCCCGCCGTGCAGGCGATGCTTGATGGTTACGAGGCCACCACCGGCACCACGCTCGACCCCGGGCAGCGGGCCATGGTCGTCGCGTTCGCCACCGACGCGCGGCTGATCGCCGTTGGGCTCGGCCCCGCTGGCGCCGGAAAGACCACCACCATGCGCGCGTACCAACATGTCGTCGCCGCCCACGGCCAGCGACTCATCCCCCTGGCCACCTCCGCCGCCGCGTCCGCCGTCCTCAGCGCCGACCTCGGCGTCCCCGCCGAAAACCTGCACAAGTTCGTCCACGAACACAGCACCCACCGGAACGCCGACAGCACCTTCCCCGCTGGGAAAGATTTCTTCCGGGTACGGCCCGGCGACGTCATCCTCGTCGACGAAGCCGGCCTCGCCGGCACCCACAACCTCGACGCCCTACGCGACATCGCCACCCGCCACGGCGCCCTCGTACGCCTGCTCGGAGACCACCGGCAACTCGCCGCCGTCGAGTCCGGTGGCGCACTGCGCCTGCTCGCAACGGAGGCCGGCGCCGTCGAACTCACCGCCCTGCACCGCTTCACCACAGCTGCCGAAGCCGACGCCACCCGCCGCCTCCGCGACGGCGACACCACCGCCCTCGACCACTACGAGAGCAGCGGCCGGATACGGGGCGGCTCCTACGAGACAATGGTCGAACAGGCCTACACCGCCTGGCACACCGACATGACCGCGGGCTTGACCACCCTGATGTCGTCGTCCACCAGCGCTGGCGTCACCGCCCTGTCCGCCCGCGCCCGCGCCGACCGCGTCACCGCCGGTCAGGTCGAACCCGACGGCGTCACCCTGCACGACGGCAACCGCGCCGGCCGCGGGGACTGGATCGTCACCCGCCTCAACAGCCGCACCATGACCAGCAACCGGGGCAAGGACTGGGTCCGCAACGGCGACGCCTGGACCGTCACCCACCGCCGCACCGACGGGGCCCTCACCGTCAAACACCAGCAGCACGGCGGCACCCTCACCCTCCCCGCCGCCTACGTCGCCGCGCACGTCGAACTGCTCTACGCCACCACGGTCCACCGCGCCCAGGGCGCCACCGTCGACACCGCCCACGCCCTCATCACCGACGACATGGCCCGCGAACACCTCTACGTCGCCGCCACCCGCGCCCGCCAGCACACCACCCTCTATGGCGTCACCCACCGGATCCTGCCCCTCGACGAGGACGCCCGTCTCGACCGCGCCGGTTATGACCCATACGCCCGCGTGGCCCGGGAAATCCTCGAAACCGTCCTTGCCACCGAAGGCGCGCAGACCTCCGCCACCGAAGCCATCACCCACGCCGCCGACCAGGCCCGCAGCCTTGCCACCCTGGTCCCCCGACTGCGCTACGCGACCGAACTCGCCGACGACCAACGCCTGCACACCCTCGTCTCCGACGCACTCGGCCCAGACGCCGGCGCGGTGCACCGTGACGCCGCCTGGCCTACCGTCGTCCGCGCGCTGCGCACCGCCGAGAGCAACGGCTGGGACCTGCCCCAAGTCCTCGCCAACACCGCCCGCCGTGGCACCCTCGCTGGCGCCGAATCCCCCGCTCAACTTCTCACCTGGCGCATCAAAGACCACCTGGACGGCCGCAGCCCGAGCCCCGCCCTCACCCAACCCAGCGTCGACGACACTGCGCGTTACGCCGCTCTCCTCCGACCGATCCTGCGTAGCGCCGAGCCCCTCGACCCCATCGACGCGACCCGCCCACCGCGGCTTCTCGCCAGCGAACCCACCTCACACGACAGCGACCACCGACAGCTGATCGCCGCCGTTCTCGGCGACCGAACAGCCGACCGGGCCACCGGCGAGCCCGCCTGGCCAGCCCTCACCGCCGCGATCCGCCGCGCCGAACACGCCGGACACGACGCCCTCACCGCCGTCGCCACAGCCGCCCTCGCTCGGCCCCTGCACGACGTTCGGTCCCTCTCCGAAGTCCTCGCCTGGCGCCTCAACCAGCACCTCGACTCCACCCCACCACCCGTCGAAGCCGGCACCACCGACGGCTGGCGCACCCTCGCCTGGACCCTCAAGGCCTCCGAAACACAGGGCCACCCCGCCGAACAACTCCTCACCGTTGCCCGTCCCGGCAGCGACCTGGACAGCGTCCGCCACCAACTCCACAGCCTTACCCGACCCGCCCCCGAGGCCGGGCCGGTGCCCTGGCTTGACGCCACTCCGCCCACCGCCGACACCGCCCTGACGGTCTACCTCGAAGACGCCACCCGGCTCATCCAAAAGCGGGTCAACGAGGTCACGGACCGCGCCCTCACCGACCGACCCGCCTGGCTCACCGGACTCCACGGCGACGTCACCCAGCCGAACGAGCACGCGACGTGGAGGACCCACGTAGCGACCGTCGCGGCCTACCGCGACCAGTACCAGATCACAGGCGACGAACCCGACCAACCCATCGGCCCTTACGTCCCCCAGCACCACGCCGGGCACCGGGCATACCTCCACGCCGCCGACGCCGTCCTCGCCGCCCGGCACCCGCACACCACCCCCGCGGACCCCGCCACCGCGAGAATCGCACGCGACATCTACCTCGCCCTGCCCGACGAACAACGCGCACACATCGCCGCCCGAATCGCCGACGACTTGGGCAAAGACTGGCTCGGCCCCCGCGAAGGCGACCCCGACAGCATCCTCACCACGCCCACGTATGCAACACGCCTCAACACTCAGCTCATCGCCGAGGGCCTCCGCCTCTCCGCAGCCACGCCCGACCCCGCACCGTCTGCCACCTCGCCTGAGCAGCGCATCGGTATGCAGCACAGCGCGCCCGCACCACCTCTTGATCAAGTGCAGAGCCAGCCGGACGTTCAGATGTCCTGGTAAGCCGAAGCTCAAGGCAGGCGCCGGGGTACGCGGGGCGACCCTGTCTGTCAGGGTGAGTTGAGGCCAGCGGCTCATAGCAAGTCCGCCGGACAGGGCGAGTTCAGGATCGAGAAGCGTTGAATACTGCTGTTGA
>NZ_JBEXIL010000105.1:0-5148 GCF_040608555.1 Micromonospora sp. NPDC005172 | reverse complement strand
GTGGGGGGGGGGGTGGGGGTGGGGGTGGGGGTTAGCGGAGGGGGCGGTGGGTGGTGGCGGGACGGGTGCCGGTGGGGCGGGGCCGCCCGGGGCGCGAGCCGGTCGGTCGGGTGCCGGCCCAGCGGTGCCGTGGTTGGCCGCGACGGGGCGGCTCGGTGCCGCCGGGATACGGCGACCGGTCGTACGTGGACATCGTTCCCCCGTTCGTGACGCGCGTTCGCGCGGTCACCTGCTCAACGAGGACCGGCCGCCCGGCGACGCTGTCGGTCACCGGATCGAATCGTCGACCGGCCCCGGGCTCACCTTCCCCGGCGGGGCAGCGGCAGGTGACCGGGGAGCAGGTCGTGGGTGAGCGTCACCCCGCTGGCGCGCAGCGCCTCGATCAGGGTGTTCTGCACCAGGTACGAGTCGGGGAGCTGCCAACGGGCCTGCTCCGGGGCGACCGCCCAGCGGACGGTGCCCTCCGGCAGTCGGGTCGGCGGCGCGGGAATCCACGACCCCGGCCCGTGCCGGACCACGTGGAAGCAGTGCTCCAACTCCGGCCGCAGGGGGTCGCCGGGCCGTACCAGGAACATCCACCGACCGGTGGGGGTGACGAGCACGGGCCCGCGTACGCCGGTGCCGGCCGGGTGGGTCTGCACGGCGTCGAGCACGTGCCGGCCGAGGTGTGCCGGTACCTCCAGCACGTCGAAGGTCCGCCCGGTGGGCAGCAGGACACCGTGCGGGCGCGTCCGCCACCAGGTGGCTACCCGGGCCGGGTCGGTGGTGGCGGCCAGCTCCCAGTTCTCCAGCGCGGGGTGGCAGCCCACCGTGGGACAGCCGGCCCGACCGCACACGAACCGGCTGCGGGCGAGGCAGGCGCCGGGCGTCACCTCCCAACCGTGTACGGCGTACCGGATGGCGACCCGGCGCAGCCGGACGCGTTCCAGCGGCGACAGTTCGGCGACGCGCGGTCCGACGTTCCCCCACATGTGTGCCATCTCCTCTCGGTCGGGCCCGGCGGACGCCAGGTCGCAGTTCGAACGCCGTCACTGCCGTAACCCACGATCGTTGAGGTTGACGAACGGCTCGTGCAACTTGCACGAAAAGTACGAGGACTGGCTTTCCGGCTGACGTACACGCTGTGCGACCAGCGAAAACTGCAAGACGAACGACTGATCGCCGCACCCGCGGACATCGCCCCGCCCCGGGCGGCGGTGGCAGGGGAGGGATGGGGAGATGGACGAGCTACCCATTGGACGGCGAGTGGCCTACTGGCGGGGGCGGCGCAAGATGTCGCAGCAGGTCTTCGCGGACCGCCTGGGCAAGTCGAAGAGCTGGGTGGACAAGGTCGAGCGGGGCGTGCGCCGGCTGGACAAGTTCTCGGTCCTCTACGAGATCGCCGACATCCTGCAGATGGACGTACAGCTGCTGCTGGGCCGCGATCCGGAGCGACGCACGGACGCGCTGAACTGCATCGACCAGATCGAGGTGCAGGAGATCCGGGCCGCCCTGGAACGGTACGACTCGATGAGCGCCTACTTCGACGCTGTGCCGTACCCGCCTCCGCTGGACGACATGCGTAAGGCCGTCAACCACGCCTGGCTCACCTACCAGTACGGCCGCTACGGGATGCTCACCCGCGCGCTGCCCAAGCTGCTGCGCGACGCCCAGGCGGCCGACGCCGCCTACAGCGGGGCGCAGGCGCCGGAGGCGGCCCACCTGCTCGGGCAGGTCTACCAGATCGCGTCCTCGGTGCTGCGCAAGCTCGGTGAGTTCGAACTGGCCTGGCTGGCGGCCGACCGGTCGATGGCGGTGGCCCAGCGCGCCGACGACCCGCTGCTGGCCGGCATCGCCACCACCCGGGTGTGCAACGCCCTGGTCGCCATGGGCCGGGCCCGGCCGGCGCTGGAGCTGAACGTCCAGATCGCCAACCGGCTCGCGCCCGGCGGCAGCAACGAGGTCTCGCCGGCCCGGCTGTCCGTCTACGGGATGCTGCTGTTGCAGGGCGCGATGGCCGCGTCCCGGATCGGCGACTCGGCAAGCGTCGACGACCTGATCAACTGTGCGCAGGAGGCCGCCACCCTGCTCGGCGGCGACCACAACCACTACTGGACCTCGTTCGGCCCGACGAACGTGGAGCTGCACCGGGCCGCCGCCGCCGTGGAGCTGGGCGACGGGGGCCGCGCGGTGGAGGTCCACCAGTTGCGCATCGCGGAGCCCGACTTCAACGCCTTGCTACCCGAGCGCCGGGCCCACCACCTGCTCGACATCGCCCGCGGGTACGCCCAGATCGGCGACGTGGCGAACGCCGGCGAAATGCTGCTGCTCGGTGACCGGCTCGCGCCGTCGGAGATCCGCTGCCGGCCGATCGCCCACGAGGTGATGTCGGATGTCCTTCGTCGCACACGGGGTGCGCCGCCTTCTCCGGTAGCGGAGTTGGCTGAGCAGATGGGAGTAGGGGTATGAGCGCGGAGCCGGTGTGACGACCGGCGCACCACACACCAGCGAGCACCGTCCGGTGCTCTATGTCATCGCCTGCGGTTCGCCGCTGGCCCGTCACGTCGGTCGTCTGGTCGAGCTGGCCCAGGCCGACGATTGGGACGTCTGCGTGATCACTACGCCGGACGGCGCGAAGTTCGTCGACCAGGCGGCCCTTCACCGGCAGACCGGCCACCCGGTGCGGACGCACTACAAGAATCCCGGTGATCCCGACGTGCTGCCGCCGGCCGACGCCATGGTCGTCTGCCCGGCAACCGTGAACACGGTCAACAAGTGGGCGGCGGGTATCGCCGACACGCTCGCCCTCGGGCTGCTGGTCGAGGCGCAGGGCAAGGGCATCCCGATCGTCGCGGTGCCGTACACCAACGTCGCGATGGCCGCCCACCCGGCGTTCCGGGCCGGCGTGGCCCGGCTGGCCGAGTGGGGGATAACGGTGCTCTTCGGTGACCACGTGGTCGCCCTGCACCCACCCGGGACGGGCGAACAGCACATGCACGCCTTCCCCTGGCAGATGCCGCTGGCCGCGCTGCGGACCGTCGCGTACCGCGCCGCCTGAGCCCTCCCGTCGTACGCGGCTGGGCCGGGTGTCACCGTCCGGCGGCCTCCGCGCCGGTAAGCTGGCCCGCCGTGAGCACAAGCCGATCCGCGCCTTCGGTGAGTGACGTGGTGGCCGAGTTGGAGCGCCGCTATCCGCCGGTCTGGGCCGAGGACTGGGACCGCGTCGGCCTGGTGCTGGGCGAGCCGACCGCCCCGGTACGCCGGGTGCTCTGCGTGGTCGACGTGGTGCCCGAGACGGTCGCCGAAGCGCTGGCCACCGAGGCCGACATGATCGTCGCGCATCATCCGCTGCTGCTGCGGGGGGTCTCCTCGGTCGCGGCGACGACCGTCAAGGGCCGGATCGTCCACCAGTTGATCCGGGCCGGCGTGGCGCTGTACGTGGCGCACACCAACGCCGACGTGGCGTCCCCGGGCGTCTCCGACGCTCTCGCCGCCCGGTTCGGCCTGACCAACCTGCGCCCGCTGCAACGGCCCGCGCCCGGCTCCCCGGCACACGGCGACGACCGGGGCATCGGCCGGATCGGCGAGCTGCCCCGCCCCATGACCCTCGCCGAGCTGACCCGGCACGCCGCCGCCGTGCTCCCCGTCACGTCCTGGGGAGTTCGCGCCGCGGGGGATCCCGGGCGTATGGTTCGTACCCTCGCCGTGAGCGGTGGGTCGGGGGACAGCTTCCTCGGCACCGCGACCGCCGCCGGGGTGGACGCGTTTCTCACCTCCGACCTGCGGCACCACCCGGCCAGCGAGCATGTCGCCGCCGATGGTCCCGCCCTGATCGACGCCGCCCACTGGGCGACCGAACGACCGTGGCTGGACGACCTGGCCGCCCTCCTCAGGGAGGCGCCGGGCGTCGAGACGCTGGTGTCCGACCTGGACACCGACCCGTGGACCGTGCACGCCGCCGCACCCGTTGTGGACGACAAGGAGCCCGACCGTGAAGGCTGACCCCCAGGTCCAGCGCCGCCTGCTCGACCTTCAGGCGATCGACACCAACCTCGCCCAGCTCGCGCACCGCCGTCGGTCGTTGCCGGAGCGGGCCGAACTGGAGGCGCTGGCCCGGGAGTTGTCGTCGCTGGAGGACGAGCGGGTACGCGCCCAGGTGGCGGTCGACGACCTGGACCGGGACATCGCCCGCCTGGAGAAGGACGTCGAGCAGGTCCGCGCCCGCAAGGAGAAGGACCAGAACCGGCTCGCCGCCGGCACCGGTCCGGCCCGGGAGCTGGAGGCCCTCCAACACGAGCTGACCTCGCTCAACCGGCGTCAGGGTGACCTGGAGGACGCCGAGCTGGAGTTGATGGAGCAGCGGGAGACCGCCCAGAGCGTCCTCGACGGCGTGGAGCAGCGGCTGGCCGACACCCGGGAGAAGCGGGCCGCCACCGAGCAGCGCCGCGACGACGCGCTGGCCGAGATCGCCAAGGACGAAGAGTTCAAGCGGGGTGCCCGGCAGCCGCTCGCGGCCGACCTCCCCGCCGAGCTGGTCACCCTCTACGACAAGATCCGCGAGGACACCGGGCTGGGCGCCGCACTGCTGACCGCCGGCCGCTGCGGCGGCTGCCGGCTGGACATCTCCGGCGCCGACCTGGCCCGCATCCGCAAGGCGGCCCCGGACGACGTGGTCCGCTGCGAGGACTGCCGCCGGATCATGGTCCGTACCAACGAGTCGGGCCTGTAGGTCGTGGCACCGCGCGTGGTCGTCGTCGAGGCCGACGGCGGGTCCCGGGGCAACCCCGGGCCGGCCGGCTACGGCGCGGTGGTGCGCGACCCGGAGACCGGCGAGGTGCTCGCCGAGCGCTCCGAGTCGTTGGGCACGGCGACCAACAACGTCGCCGAGTACCAGGGGCTGATCGCCGGGCTGCGCGCTGCCGCCGAACTGGACGCCGCCGAGGTGGACGTCCGGATGGACTCCAAGCTGGTCGTCGAGCAGATGAGCGGCCGGTGGCAGATCAAGCACCCCGGCCTGCGTCCGCTCGCCGCCCAGGCGGCCGCGCTGGTGGGCCGCTTCGGCGCGGTCCGCTTCACCTGGATCCCGCGCGAGGAGAACCGGCACGCCGACGCGCTCGCCAACGCCGCGATGGACGCCGCCGCCGGCCGACCCACGCCGCCGGCGGCCAG
>NZ_JBEXIL010000104.1:3925-5365 GCF_040608555.1 Micromonospora sp. NPDC005172 | reverse complement strand
CACGGGTGTTCGCTTGTTCAGAGTTGCACAGTGGACGCGTAGCAGCTTAGTAGTCAAGTCCTCGGCCTATTAGTACCGGTCAACTGAACCCGTTACCGGGCTTACATTTCCGGCCTATCAACCCAGTCGTCTAGCTGGGGGCCTTACCCCCACAAAGTGGGGTGGGATACCTCATCTTGAAGCAGGCTTCCCGCTTAGATGCTTTCAGCGGTTATCCCTTCCGAACGTAGCTAACCAGCCGTGCCCCTGGCGGGACAACTGGCACACCAGAGGTTCGTCCGTCCCGGTCCTCTCGTACTAGGGACAGCCCTTCTCAAGTATCCTACGCGCACGGCGGATAGGGACCGAACTGTCTCACGACGTTCTAAACCCAGCTCGCGTACCGCTTTAATGGGCGAACAGCCCAACCCTTGGGACCTGCTACAGCCCCAGGATGCGACGAGCCGACATCGAGGTGCCAAACCATCCCGTCGATATGGACTCTTGGGGAAGATCAGCCTGTTATCCCCGGGGTACCTTTTATCCGTTGAGCGACACCGCTTCCACTCGCAAGTGCCGGATCACTAGTCCCGACTTTCGTCCCTGCTCGACCTGTCAGTCTCACAGTCAAGCTCCCTTGTGTACTTGCACTCAACACCTGATTGCCAACCAGGCTGAGGGAACCTTTGGGCGCCTCCGTTACCCTTTAGGAGGCAACCGCCCCAGTTAAACTACCCACCAGACACTGTCCCTGAACCGGATAACGGTCCGAAGTTAGATACCCAAATCAACCAGAGTGGTATTTCAAGATTGCCTCCACCCATACTGGCGTATGGACTTCACCGGCTCCCACCTATCCTACACAAGCTAACTCAAGTACCAATGTCAAGCTATAGTAAAGGTCCCGGGGTCTTTCCGTCCTGCCGCGCGTAACGAGCATCTTTACTCGTACTGCAATTTCGCCGGGCCTGTGGTTGAGACAGTGGGGAAGTCGTTACGCCATTCGTGCAGGTCGGAACTTACCCGACAAGGAATTTCGCTACCTTAGGATGGTTATAGTTACCACCGCCGTTTACTGGCGCTTAAGTTCTCCGCTTCGCCCCGAAGAGCTAACAGGTCCCCTTAACGTTCCAGCACCGGGCAGGCGTCAGTCCATATACATCGAATTACTTCTTCGCATGGACCTGTGTTTTTAGTAAACAGTCGCTTCCCCCTGCTCTCTGCGGCCATACAACGCTCCACCCGCGCGGGGCTTCACGTCTCCGGCCCCCCTTCTCCCTAAGTTACGGGGGCAATTTGCCGAGTTCCTTAACCACAGTTCGCCCGATCGCCTCGGTATTCTCTACCTGACCACCTGTGTCGGTTTGGGGTACGGGCCGCTAAGAACTCGCTAGAGGCTTTTCTCGGCAGCATAGGATCACTGACTTCACCTGAATCGGCTCGGCATCACGTCTCAGCCCT
>NZ_JBEXIL010000104.1:2037-3828 GCF_040608555.1 Micromonospora sp. NPDC005172 | reverse complement strand
ATGTGTCGCGGATTTGCCTACGACACGGCCTACACGCTTACCCCGGCACAACCACCGGCCGGGCTCAGCTACCTTCCTGCGTCACCCCATCGCTTGACTACTACCCGCCAGGTTCCCACGCTCCCCACCATCCGTCCGAAGACATCAGGCAGTTCGGGTGGTTAGCACAACGAGGTTCATCAGGGACGCTCTTTCGCGGGTACGGGAATATCAACCCGTTGTCCATCGACTACGCCTCTCGGCCTCGCCTTAGGTCCCGACTCACCCAGGGCGGATTAGCCTGGCCCTGGAACCCTTGGTCATCCGGCGGAAGGGTTTCTCACCCTTCTTTCGCTACTCATGCCTGCATTCTCACTCGTGCCGCGTCCACAACTGGGTCACCCCGCTGCTTCACTCGCGGCACGACGCTCCCCTACCCATCCACACACCTGCACAAGGAATCACGTCCAAGCGAGGTTAAAATGTGAATGCCACAGCTTCGGCGGTGTGCTTGAGCCCCGCTACATTGTCGGCGCGGAACCACTTGACCAGTGAGCTATTACGCACTCTTTAAAGGGTGGCTGCTTCTAAGCCAACCTCCTGGTTGTCTGTGCGACCCCACATCCTTTTCCACTTAGCACACGCTTAGGGGCCTTAGCTGGTGATCTGGGCTGTTTCCCTCTCGACTACGAAGCTTATCCCCCGCAGTCTCACTGCCGCGCTCTCACTTACCGGCATTCGGAGTTTGGCTGATTTCGGTAAGCTTGTGGGCCCCCTAGACCATCCAGTGCTCTACCTCCGGCAAGAAACACGCGACGCTGCACCTAAATGCATTTCGGGGAGAACCAGCTATCACGGAGTTTGATTGGCCTTTCACCCCTAACCACAGGTCATCCCCCAACTTTTCAACGTTGGTGGGTTCGGCCCTCCACGCGGTCTTACCCGCGCTTCAGCCTGCCCATGGCTAGATCACTCCGCTTCGGGTCTAGAGCATGCGACTAAAGCGCCCTATTCAGACTCGCTTTCGCTACGGCTCCCCCACACGGGTTAACCTCGCCACATGCCACTAACTCGCAGGCTCATTCTTCAAAAGGCACGCCGTCACCCCGCAAGGCTCCGACGGATTGTAGGCGAACGGTTTCAGGTACTATTTCACTCCCCTCCCGGGGTACTTTTCACCATTCCCTCACGGTACTTGTCCGCTATCGGTCACCAGGAAGTATTTAGGCTTACCAGGTGGTCCTGGCAGATTCACGGCAGATTTCAGGGGTCCGCCGCTACTCGGGAACACCCACAGAAGGTCAGCAACTTTCACCTACCGGACTCTCACCGTCTACGGTCAGCCATTCCAGACTGTTCGACTAGCCACTGACTTTGTAACTTCTCGAACAAGTGTCAGCTTGTTCAGCAGGGTCCCACAACCCCGACCACGCAACCCCTGACAGGTATCACACGCAGCCGGTTTAGCCTCGATCCGCTTTCGCTCGCCACTACTCACGGAATCACTAAATTTGTTTTCTCTTCCTGCGGGTACTGAGATGTTTCACTTCCCCGCGTTCCCTCCACACACCCTATGTGTTCAGGTGTGGGTGACACCACATGACTGGTGCCAGGTTTCCCCATTCGGACACCCTGGGATCACAGCTTGGTTGACAGCTCCCCCAGGCCTATCGCGGCCTCCCACGTCCTTCATCGGCTCCTGGTGCCAAGGCATTCACCGTTCGCCCTTGACAACTTGACCACAAAGATGCTCGCGTCCACTGTGCAATTCTCAACAAACGACCAACCCACAACCCGATCCACCCCACACCA
>NZ_JBEXIL010000103.1:0-5438 GCF_040608555.1 Micromonospora sp. NPDC005172 | reverse complement strand
CCTCCGTCTGGCAGACGGAGGGCGCGAAACGTTTGCGAACGTTCCCGGACCCACCGAACGCGCTGCCCGCGACCAGCAGACAGGACGCTGGTCGACGCTGAGCGAGACGCGGGCCGCGAGGGCTGGGGTGATTGCGGGCCAGCGGGGACGGGACCGCTCCTGGGGCGCCTCAGCGGGCGGACGGGGGTATGCAAGCGGCCCTTTGCTCTGCTTCAACCCAGGAAACACCAGCCGTCCGATAGTCGGACACACGGCGTTTCCTCCGCTGAAGCAGAGCAAAGGGCGCGAGGCAGCAGGTGGCCCCGCCGCCGCTGCCTGGAAAGCACTCGACGCCCGGTGGCGGCCAAGGCCACCACCGGGCGCGGAAGCTCCCGGTCAGGCCGGGGCGACGGCGCGCGTACGGCGCATGGTGAGCACGTACTCGACCAGCGAGATCAGCACGTGCTTCGTCGACTCCCGGTTACGGGCGTCGCAGGCCACCACCGGCACGTCGCTCGAGATCGCCAAGGCGTCCCGGACGTCCTGCGGGTCGTGGTACTGCATCCCGTCGAAGCAGTTGATGGCCACCAGGTACGGCAGCCGTCGGTGCTCGAAGAAGTCGATCGCCGCGAAGCAGTCGGCCAGCCGGCGAGTGTCCACCAGCACGACCGCACCGATCGCACCCCGCACCAGTTCGTCCCACATGAACCAGAATCGGGTCTGACCCGGCGTACCGAACAGGTACAGGATCAGATCACGGTCGATCGAGATCCGGCCGAAGTCCATGGCCACCGTGGTCGTCGTCTTGCCCGGCCCCTGCCGGGTGTCGTCGACGCCCACGCCGGCCGAGGTCATGATGGCCTCGGTGGTCAGCGGCGTGATCTCCGAGACCGAGCCGACCAGCGTCGTCTTACCGACGCCGAATCCACCGGCGATAACGATCTTCGCCGACGTCACGCGCCCACTCGGGTTCTGTGGGCGGTGCGACATGTCAGAGCCTGCGAAGTCCACTCAGCACCCTCTCCAGCAGTTCAGTGCCCACCGCGTCATCGGAGTCGTCCAGGATGGTCGGCTCGTGGACCGCGACCAGGCCGTCCGTCGCCATGTCGGCGATGAGCACCCGGGCCACACCGAGCGGCAGCTGCATCCGCGCCGCAATCTCGGCGAGCGATTGCACGCGTCCGTCACACAGCGCGGCGATGTACTGGTGTTCACGGCCACCACCGTTGCCATTGGCAGCGGTGCGGCCGCGCACCGTCGTCTCGACGAGCGCCTCCAGCGCGATGTCGAGCCGGGGACGGGTTCGACCACGGGTCACGGCGTATGGACGGACCAACGCTCCGGTCGGTTCGTCACGATCGGCCATGTCGCCGCTCACCTCCTTCGCACCCCGTACCGGCTCACACCGGTGGAACTCGTCGTTCTTGTCGTTTCAGTTGCGCCGACCGCACGATCGGCGAGGCGTCAGCCCAGCATGCCCGCGGCCGCACGCGGCTGCGGGGTCAGGGCGTCGCCCACCCGGTCGACCAGTAGTGCCATCTCGTAGCCGACCTGCCCGACGTCGGAGCTGCGGGCCGCCAGCACGGCGAAGGACGAGCCGTCCGAGATGGACATCAGGAACAGGAAGCCATTGTCCATCTCCACGACGGTCTGCAGCACCGCGCCTCCCTCGAAGCAGCGGGCCGCACCCTGGGTCAGGCTGACCAGACCGGACGAGATCGCGGCGAGCTGGTCTGCCCTGTCCCGCGGCAGGTCCCGTGACGACGCGAGGAGCAGGCCGTCCGCCGAGACGGCGACCGCGTGTGCGACACCCGGCACCCGGTCGGCGAAGTTGGCCAGCAGCCAACCAAGATCCTGCGTAGTTGTCATCCTTCTTGCTCCTTCTGCCCGCTCCCGGCCGCTGGGCCTGAGCCAGACTGCGAGGATTGCTGCCCTCCCGGAGTCTCCTCCGGGCTGGTCGGGTTGTCCGAGGTGCTACGCCCTCGCTGCACGCCCCGGTGGTAGGCGGAGAGCAGGCCACGGACCGCCTCCGGGGAACGTCGCTGGACCGAGGTGGCGGGCTTCTCCACCGCGCCCGGCACCAGCTGCGCCATCGGCTTGCGCTTGGGCAGGCCGGTCGTGGTGGTCTCGTTCACCGGCGCCGCGGTGGCCGCGGCCGAGGCCGCACGCCACCCGTCGTCGGCGGCGGTCTGCCAGCCGTTGCTCTGCGATTGGGGCCGGCGGTTCGGCAGGCCCTCGGCGGGGCCGGGGCGTGGGCCCCCGTTGGCTGTCGACCCGTTGTCCCGCGGCGCTCCTCCGGCCGTCGGAGTGTCTGCCATCGGTGTGTTACCTGTCGTCCCGGGTGGTGTCTTGTGGGCTGCCCGACCGCTGGCATCGACCGCGGCGAACTGCTGGGTCGCGTCCCCGCCGTTGGCCGCCGGCGCGGCAGCGGTCACGGTCTCCTCCGACCCCGGACGACGGGTACGGAACCAGGCGGACTCGAGCTCCCGGAAGATCGGCAGCTCCATGGTCTCGTCCGCGTACCGCTGGCGGTTCTGGGCCTGCGGCTGCTGCGGCGCGGGACGGGCCGGCGCTGCCTGGGCCTGCGGGGCCGACGGCGCCTGAGGCTGCGGCGCGGGGGCCGGTGGCTGGACCGCGGTGGTCGGCTGTTCGCCGGGTCGCGGCACCCGGGGCAGTTCCGTCGTCATGTCCAGTGCGGCGGCGAGCCGCTCGGGAACAGGCGGGGTCTGCGCGTCCCGCTCGCCACCGGGGACCGGCGGCCAGGCCGGCGGCGCCGGAGCGCCGGGTGCCGGAGCGGGCGGGGCGGACCGGGGGGTGAAGCCGCTGAACGACTGGCTGGAGGCCGGCGGCGCCGAGTACGGCTGACCGGACGCCGGGGAGGCCGAGACGGGCGCCGCGGACACCGGCGGACCGGCGTACGGCTGACCGGAGTACGGAGCGGCGGACACCGGCGGGTTGCCGTACGGCGCACCCGAGTACGGCTGACCGGAGTACGGCTGGCCGGACGCCGGCGAGGCGGAGACCGGCGCGCCGGAGTAGGGCTGGGCGGAGACCGGCGGTGCGGAGTACGGGTGCGCCTCCGGGCTGCTGGGAAGCTGCCGCGGGATGTTCGGCTGCTGGCCGCCGTTCGGCTCGTCACCGGCGCGGCGCTGCGGCAGCGGGTCGATGGTCTGCCCGTTGGCGCTCCGGGGGGTGAACCCGTCGCCGCCGTTGACGCCGTTCGTCGCGCTCGCACCGGTCAGGTCCGACCAGGCGGGCATCGACCGGTACGCGCCCGTGTTGGCGGGCGTACCGGCACCGTTGCGCGACGCCGGATCGAACGGCCTACCACCGAGGGTGACCTGGTTGCCGGACTCGCCGGGGCGTGACCCGTTGCCCAGCGCGGGCAGCGCGCCGAGGACCGGCGACGGCCCAGCGGACTGCGGACCGCCGGCGGCGGGAAGGGCCGGCGGCTGCTGCACCCGGCCGGAGAGCGCCCGCGGCACCAGCACCGAGGTCGGCAGGGTGACGTCGGCGACCGTGCCACGGTCGGCGCCGGGGCGCAGCTCGACACGAACGCCGTGCCGCGACGCCAGGCGGGCGACCACGACCAGGCCCATCATCCGGGAGACCGCCACGTCCACCTGCGGTGGCGTCGCGAGCTTGTCGTTGAGCTCGTGCAGCTGCTCGCGGCTGATGCCGATGCCGCGGTCCTCCACGTAGAGCGAGGCGCGGTCACCGACCCGGCGGGCCTCGACCATGACCTGCGAGTCCGGCGGGGAGAACGCGGTGGCGTTGTCGAACAGCTCGGCGACGAGGTGCACCAGGTCGTTGACCGCGTGCGCGGCGACCTCGATGTCCCGGTCGATGACACCGAACTCGATGCGGGTGTAGTGCTCGACCTCGGACTGCGCCGCGCGCAGCACGTCGATGAGCGCCGCCGGCTCGCGCTGCACGCGGGTGGAGTCGGCACCCGCGAGAACGAGCAGGTTCTCGTCGTTGCGGCGCATCCGGGTGGCCAGGTGGTCGAGCTGGAACAGCTCGGCCAGCCGGTCCGGGTCCTCCTCGCCGCGCTCCAGCCGGTCGAGGTGCCCGATGAGGCGGTCGACCAGGATCTGCGAACGACGGGCCAGGTTGACGAACATGGTCGCGACGGAGGCACGCAGGGCCGCCTGCTCGGCGGCCGTGCGGACGGCCTCCAGGTGGACGGCGTTGAACGCCTCGGTCACCTGACCGAACTCGTCCTTGCTGCGGACCGGCAGCGGCTCGGCAATCTGGTTGGCCAACTGCACCGGGGAGAGCTGCCCGACGACCTGCGGGTCACGCAGTCGGGCCACCGCCTGCGGCAGGCCGTACTGGGCGACGGAGAGCGCGCCCTGACGCAGCTCACGCAGCGAGCGAGCCATCGAGCGGGCGACCAGGTAGGCGAAGAGGATGGCCAGCAGCAGCATGCTGAGCAGCAGGCCGGTCTCCAGGAACACCTGACGCTGGACGTCCGAACGCAGGTTGTCGGCCTCGGCCACCACGTCGCCGTCAAGCTTGGTCTCCACGGCGCGGATCAGCTTGGCGTTGGCCGTCATGGCCGCGTCCCACTGGTCCGGGCCGAACGGAGCGCCGCGCATGTCGCCGGTGGTGTTGCCGTCGATCCAGCCGGTGTAGTTCTGCGCCTCACGGCGGTCACCACCGGCGACCGTCTGGTCGTGGAACTTCGCCTCGTCCGGGCTGGCGACCGCCTTGAAGCTCTGCAGCGCCTGCTGCTGGCCGGTGCCGCTGGCGATGTAGTCGGTGCGCAGCGCCGGAGTCAGCCGCTGCCCACCCTGCACCCCGAGGGCCCGGTGAACGACGACCCGGCGGACGGCGAGGAACTCCTTCTCGCGCGCCACGGCCGCGGCGGCCCGCATCCGGTCGCTCAGGTCGCTGTTGCCGGCGAGCTGGGTGGCCGAGTCACGGATGGCGAGCAGGTCGTTGATGAGACCCTCGTACGCCTGGACGGCCTCGGCGAGCTTGAGCTTGCCGTTGAACACCTGACTGCGGACGCCCGGCAGGTCCTTGAGGTTCTGGTCGATGCCGTTGAGCAGGCCTTCGAGGCTGCCCGGCAGGTCCTCGACGTCGCCCCGCTGCTGCCGGTACGGACCCGTCGCCTGGTCGACCCGGGAGTTCACCCGGTTGTAGGCCTCCTGGTACTGCGCCTTCGGCTGGGTACCCGTCGCCTGGAGCAGCAGCACGGCGGTGGTCCGCTCGTCCTGCAGGGTGTCGATCAGGTCACCCGAATAGCTCGACAGGTTGGCCAGGTCGCCGGCCCGGTTGGCATTGTTGAGCGTGTCCAGGTGGTCGACGAGACCACTGGTGCCCACAACGACCGTGGCGATGGTCGGCACGATCATGATGAGACCGAGCTTGGACCAGATCGGCATGTCCCGGAGTCGACTGGCCGGCCGGCGCAGTCGCGACAGGAAGGAGCCCGCCGTCTTTGGCCGTTT
>NZ_JBEXIL010000102.1:0-6114 GCF_040608555.1 Micromonospora sp. NPDC005172 | reverse complement strand
CAGGTCGCCGATGTGGGGGTGTCCGCGCGAGCGGTTGGCCCCACATCGGCGACCTGGCGTGTGTCAGCGTGCTCTCGACCGCGTCGGACCGGCGGATGTCACCGGCCGCAGCCCGGCGGGCCGTACGAAGATCGACCGTCGGGCGATCGCGTCCAGTCGCGGCCCCACCTCGTAGCCGTCGAGCCAGACCCACCCGTCATAGGTAGGCCAGTCGAGAACGCGGATGACGCGGAAGAGGATCGGCCGGCTGAACTGGACACTCGCCGCGCGGGTGACCTGAAGCAGGTCACCCGCCCGCACGGCCGCCTGGTTTCCGGTCGCGCCACGCCTTGAGATGATCACTCGCCTCGACCAGCCGGGGGCACGAACCATCCGGGCCGCACCTGGTGCAGACGTTGCGATGATGGAAGTCGATCACGTAGGTCGCCATCGTCACGAGAAACGGCGGCTCGGGTCGGGGCTGCTCACCCATCATGGCGACCACCCCGCTGGGGTGACGACGTGCCATTCTCTGTCCTCGACGTGGGCGGCGTGGTGAGCCGGTGGGCCCCGGTGCGATCCGGGAACCGGGTCCGCTCCACGACGTCAAGGGGCTCGTCCGGTCGGTGAAACCACTTCCAACGGCACATTGCCTGCCTCCCGAGATCAATGCAAGTAGGGCATCTACCAGGCAGAATTCAGGACTGTCGAAGCTGTGTGCAACACTCCACACGAGACGTTCATGCTGAGATGCATCTTTGCGATGACGATGCGAGGGGCGTCTCACGAGGCGTCAGATGACGGCTCAGTGTGAGACGAGGAGGCGGACGCCGATGACCGAGGTGGGATCGACTGTTCCAAGGCGAGAGCTCGGACGACTGCTGCGGCAAAGTAGGGAGCGGGCTGGGATAGGCCTCGAAGCCGCAGCCTCCGATCTTGAGTGGTCGCGGGCGAAGATGTATCGCATCGAGTCCGGGCAGACCCCCATGCGAGCGCTGGACGTCGAGCAGATGTGCCGGCTCTATGGCGCCTCCGACGAGATGACCGAGGTCCTGGTGAGCCTTGCCAGGGAGTCCAAGAGCAAGGGTTGGTACCACGCTTACGGCGAGATCATCCCGAGATGGTTCGAGCTCTATGTCGGACTGGAGTCGGCCGCCTGCCGTATCCGGACGTACGAACACGCCTTGGTGCCCGGCCTGTTGCAGACACCGACTTATACGGCCGAGGTTATTCGAACCCGCCAGGGCGTCTCCGACGACGAGGTCGCAAAGGTTGTGGGGCTCAGGACCGAGCGGCAGCGCCTACTGACCCGCAAGCGACCGGCCGCGCCTGCTCTAGATGTGATCATCGAGGAGGCGGTGCTGCACAGGCGTGTGCGCGGCATGGCTGAGCAGATTGAGCGGCTGATCGCCGCGGGCGCATCGCCAAGCGTGTCTGTCCGGCTCGTGCCGCTTGGCGAAGGCCTGAGCCGAGCAGCAATTGCTGGCAGCTTCGTGATGCTCGACTTTCCGACGAGCGGAGCCAGGTCAGCCGAACCGACGACGGTCTACAAGGAGGGATTGTCGGGAGCGTTGTATCTCGATCGGCTCGAGGAAGTCATAGAGTACGCCGAGGTGTGGAATGGTCTCACAGCCCGCGCGTTGAGCGCCGATGATTCCTGCAGGCTCATGCGAGAAATCAAGGAGAGGCACCATGACTGACCTGACTGGGGCGATGTGGCGCAAGAGCACCAGGAGCAGCGACTCCGGCAACTGCGTGGAGGTCGCCGACAACCTTCCTCATCTCGTGGCCGTCCGGGACAGCAAGGACGTCGAGGGGCCGGCGCTCACCTTCGCCCCGGCGGCCTGGGCCGCGTTCGTCAGCCGCGCCAAGGCGGTGGAGCACGCCGGCCTCTGATCGACTCGACTTCGTGGATATCGGGGTGTCCAGCGCGCGGGACACCCCGATGTCGGTGAACCGGAGTTGATCAAGCGCCGGTGTCGGCGTGTCAGTCCTTCGGGACGGCGTCGACCAGGAACACCTGGTCGGGTTGGCCCGTGCACGGCTCGGCTGCGGCCTCGGCCGGCACCTCCGTGTCGTCGTCGCGGATGCCCACGCACAGGTCACTGCCCGCCGGTCGCATCCGGTACGCGTCCGACGTCGTACCGGTCGGCTCGAAGCGGAACAGTTGGTCCCAGGAGTCGGTGCGGCACTGGTGCTGGGGCTCGATGAGGTTCCGCCCGGGATCCTCGCGCCGCACCGTGAGGCAGCCGACCCCGTTGATCGGGTGCTCCCACCTGACGAAGTACATGCCGTCGGTCACCGGCACCAGGTAGGTCTCCGGCGGTGTGGCGCCCGCGCAGGGGCGCTGGGCCGCCACCTCGCTCTCGTATCGACCGCTGCGATCGCGCCCCTCGCTGATACAGAGCTGCGGGTCACGGGCGAGATGGATCCGGCTCCGACCACTGGCCGGCGATCGCTGGCCGGCTCCGGACGTCGTTCCGCCGGCCGGGGCGCTGCCCGTCGGCGACTGGCCGACGGCGGGCTTCTCCGACGTCCGACGCTCGTTGTCGTCGGGCCACCAGAAGAAGGCGCCGACGCCGACCAGCAGAGTGGACACGACGAGCAGCGCCAGCGGCACGGGCCGGGCGAACCAGCGCGGTCGTGCCTCATCTGGGCTGCCGGTCAGCACATCGCCCGTGCTCGCTCCGACCGACGCTTCCACAGTTGGATCAGCGGAGGCGTACGCGCCCGCCGCCAACCTGTCCCGCGCGCGCAACCACTCGTCGACCTGGTCACCCGCGCCGCAAGCACGCACGAACGCCGCCAGCACCTCGGGTCGCGGCAATGTGGACCGGCGCAGGATGTCGGCGGCGGTGCTGCGGGCCAGCACGTCGCCGGCGGCGACCGCGTGCTGTTCCAGTTGCCGGAACGTCAGCCGGGACCGGTCCTTGAGGTGGCGCAGCAGGTCGACGAACTCGGCCGGGTCGGCCGCCTCGCCCGGTCGAAGCTCCCCCGTGGTCATCGCCTGATTCTGCTGACCGCACACGCCTTGGAGCAAGTCGTCACGGCGTCTGTCCGAGGTGGTCGGACAAAACCCGGACAGGTGGCCCTGAGCTGCGTGGACACCGCAGCGCCCGGAGCAGGGCATTGTTCGGGGCGACCCGGTTATCTAGCGTTTTCGTCGATGGCCGCGGCGCTTGGCCCGTACGGGCCGTCGGGTTCGAACCGGGGCCGGTCCGAACGCGACCACATCAACGACACGGGGGAGATCCGATGATTGACGCTGTCCGAGATCCGGTGCCGCGGGCTGCCACCGCGGGGGAGTACGTGGCGTCGCTCCGGGACGTGCGACGACGCTCCGGCCTGACGTACCGGGAGATCTCCCGCCAGGCCTCGGCGGCCGGGCACTGGCTGCCGCCGAGCACCCTCGCCACCATGCTGGGGCGCAACACCCTGCCCCGCGAGCGGACCGTCGTGGCGTTGCTCGCCGCCTGCGGCACGTCCGCGTCCGAGGTCGAACGGTGGCTCGACCTCCGCCGCGACATCGAGGCTCACCTCAGCGAGCCGACGCGCCCCACCGGCCTACCGGCGCCGGGTGAGCCGACGAACCCCGCGCCGCCGGCCTCCGCTCCGGTGTCCGTCGAGGCGGCCGGTCCTCGCCGGTCCACCGACCGACCGCGAGCGGCGACCCGGTCGGCGCGTCGCCGGCTGTCACTGGGAGCGCTGGCATTGGTGGGAGCGCTGACGGTGGGCGCGCTGCTGCCCGTCGGCGACGTCCTGACCCCCGGGTCCAGCGGCGCGGGATCGAGCGGCCCGTGTCCCCTCGTCCTGCGCCAGGGCATGTACGGCCCCTGCGTGCTGGATCTCCAGGACCGGCTGGCGGCGAGCGGGTTACGCGTGCCCGTCGATGGGTGGTTCGGCCCCGACACGACCAGCCGGGTGATCGCCTTCCAGGCGTTGGCCGCCCTGGAGGTCAGCGGCACGGTGGATCGGCAGGTGCTCGACGCTCTCCAGGACAACTCGGTGTCGCCCGCCGCGTGGACGGAGGACCGGGTCAGCAAGTACCTCCGGGCACGGTTCCCGGAGGGCCCGTCCGAGGCGGTGCGGCTGGCCCGGTGTCTGTCCGGACTGGATCCGCTGCGGGTGGAGGTGACCGGCGACGGGTCGCGGCGCTGGGGCCTGTTCCAGTTCAGCGACATGGAGCTGTCACGCCTCGGCGTCGACCGCCGGACCGCGCTGGACCCGGGTTGGAACATCGGGGCGGCACGCGACGTCTGGTCGCGTACCGGCGACTTCCGGCACTGGGACTGCCCGCCGGCACCGTGACGCCCCCGTGTCGCGTGGGGCTGTGGCGCCGCGGGTCGATCGGTGGGGTCATGGAGAGCCTTTCCGTTCCGGAGGCGGCGAACGACCAGCTCGTTGCCGTGAGGATCGGCTCACCGTAGGAGCGCCCGCCCTGTTCGCAGCTCCCGAACAGGAGTTCGGGTTGGTGTCGTACGGGCAGATCAGCGCGACGGGCGGCGGCCCGGAGCGGGTGTCCGCTCCGGGCCGCCGTCTCGGGTGTCGCTCAGGTCGTCTGGCGGCGGGTCTTCAGGGCGGTGTCGATCAGTTCCCACACCGCCACCACGGCGGCGCTCAGCGCGATGATGGCCGCGAGGATCTCGCGATTGTCCGCGACCGCCAGCCAGTCGAGCCGCTCGCCGAGGGCCGGGTTGAGCAGTCGGTCGGAGAGCGCCAGCCACACCACCGGCACCGTGAACGCCAGGTTGAGCAGCGCCTTCGTCGCGAACAGCCGCCAGGTCCAGCGCCCGATCCGGTACTTGACGATCTCGAACACCACATCGAGGGCGAGTACGCCGATCAGCGCCGGCAGCCAGAACGACCAGAGGGCCGGGTCGAGGATCGGGATGTTGTCGCCGTCGGTGGTACGCACCCACGACTGGTAGTGCTGCAACGGTAGGTAGGCGATGAACACCATCAGCATCACGACCGACGCGATGGTGTCGACGAGTGAGACGTCGCGGTGCGCGGGGACGTCGGGCAGCTCGTCGACGGTCCAGTCGGGCAGGTCGATGGTGGGCTGCGACCGCTCGATGAGGACGAACGTCAGGGTGAGCCAGAAGCAGATGTGCACCGCCACGTGCAGGGCGACGACGAGGCCTGGGCCGATGGCGCCGAATCCCTTGCCCTCGACGACCGCGACGACCGCGACGACCGTCCCGGCGAGCGCCGGGATGAAGCTGAGCAGCAGCTTCAGCAGTCGCAGCCAGACCAGGTAGTAGGTGGGACCGAGGAGCTGGAGCCGGCGGTCGGCGTAGCGGGCGGCCAGGCGATCGGGGTTGCCCAGTTCGGTGAGCACCTCCCGCTCGGCGGCTGCCGCGTCCGCGCCGCCCCCGGCCCGGTCCTCGATCATGTCCTCGATCGAGGCGCGTAGCTCGGTGGCGATTTCGTCGCGGCGCTGGGCGGGTACCGATCGCAGGGTGGCGGCCAGGTAGCGGTCAGTCAGTGTGTTCATCGGTCCACTCCTTGGATCAGCCCGGTGATGGAGGTCTGTACGGCGGCGAGGTCGTCCAGGAGTCGACTCAGCATCGACTCGCCCTCGTCACTGGTCCGGTAGAACTTGCGCGGCCGGCTCTCCTCGGTGTTCCACTCGCTGGTCAGCAGGCCTTGGTCTTCCAGGCGGCGCAGCAGCGGGTAGAGCGTGTTGGCGTCCACCGGAAAGCCGTGGTCGGTGAGCCGTTGCAGCAGTGCGTAGCCGTAGTCCGGTCGACGCAGCGCGACCAGGCTGGCCACCACGACGGTGCCTCGACGCAACTCCTGGAGGTGCGTCCGTAGAACATCCTCGCTAACCATGTGTCACACCATACTGTGTGCCACACACTATTGTCTATCACCACATTAATGTGTGCGGTCGCGAGGGTGGCGGCGTTGGGGGTGCTGAGTCGGGAGTGCTGAGCCGGGAGGGCGCGCCTCGACGCCGGGCGGCGGTCCTCCGCTCGTCCTTTGCTCTGCTTCAACCGACGCAACACGAAGGGTCCGTAGGTGTCGCCTCCGTTGAAGCAGAGCAAAGGGGGCGTTAGGCATACCTGGCCCCTGGCGCGCCCGGCGCACGGCGCGCCCGGCGCACGGCGCGCCCGGCGCACGGCGCGCCCG
>NZ_JBEXIL010000101.1:0-6687 GCF_040608555.1 Micromonospora sp. NPDC005172 | reverse complement strand
CTCGTCGGGCCTCAAACTACACGGAGAGGTTCAGGATCTTCTGCGAGAATAGAACCCTCGTCGGCCAAGTCGCCGCTGCACTGCTGTCGGGCGATCCCTGCGCCGGGCACGGTAGGCCACCACCCCTCCGCGTCACCGTAAGCGGAAAAGGGCCGGCCTCCTCTGGAGGCCGGCTCTCGCAATTCAGAAGGAGTACGAGCTGAGCCGCGCCGGGTAGCCGACGGCGATTCTTTCCCGTACGAGCAATCGTGACCCGGACATGCCAAAGGCCCTCGCGCCGGGGGCCTTTGGCTAGTGCCGAGTCAGGAGACGGGACCGATGACCTTCGCGAGGTCGACGAAGCCCCGCCACTGCGCCGGCTCGAAGGCCAGCGTTGCGCCGTCGCGGTCCTTGGTGTCACGGACGAGAACGACGCCGGAAAGGTTGTCGGCCACCTCGACGCAGTTCCCGCCGTTGCTGCCGCTCTTGGTGCTCTTGCGCCACTGCGCGCCGGTCAGGTCCATGATGCTGCCGCCTCTCTAATGAGGTCCGGGGGCCTTCGCGTAGTGCTAGTCAGGCCGCGTCAAGGGTCTTTGCCATGTCGATGAAAGCCCGCCAGGCCGCCGAACTGAAGGACAGCGCCGGACCTGCCTGGTCCTTCGAGTCCCGGACACCAACGACGCCGGGAAGGTTGTCGGCAACCTCGACGCAATCGCCGCCGTTGCCGCTGCTGCGGGTGCTCTTGCGCCACTGTGCGCCGGTCATGTCCATGTCTCTGCCATCTCCGTAAGTAGGTCGACGGACTGCCAGTGGGACAGCGCCTCGCCGCGTACGTTCTCCCACGCTGCGAGTATCGCTGTTATGTCCTTTGTGCCGGTGACGACTTCCCCCTGAAGCTGATTGTCGAGGTAGCCGGCTATTTGTTGCTCGGCTCCTACAGCGATCACGAAGGGACCGTTCAAGCCAGCGTACGCGCCGACCGTCGCGGGAACGATGTGCACTCGTACGTGCGGGGCCTCGCACATGGCAATGAGGGCATGTACCTGCTCGCGCATGGTGGCCCGGCCGCCGACCGGCCGCCGCAGGACAGCCTCGTTGACGACGGCCGTGAAGCGTGGTGGGTCTTCACGGGTCAGGATGCTCTGACGGGCGAGCCGAAAGGCTAGGTGGCGCTCAATGTCGCTGCGGGCGATCACGTCGGCACCGGCGAGCACCGCGCGGGCGTACGCCTCGGTTTGAAGAAGGCCGGGCAGGACGACCGACTGATACGAGCGTAGCGAGACCGCCTCACGCTCGATCTCTTGCCACGGCCTGAACCAAACTGGCTCACGACGTCTTGACGTGTCCGGCCAGATGTCCCCGATGGGCCGACGGAGTACGCCGGCTGCGGCCTCCCGGTGACGGGGGTGGGGTATGTGGTCGTGGTTGATCCACCGTGCGACCGTTTTTCGATCGACGCCTACCAGCCCGGCAAGAGACTCGATCGAATGCCCTGATTCGGCCAGCGCTGCACGCAACGCATCGTTCACGACGTCTCTCCAGGGATGCGCAGAATGTCTCGCGACCATATCCCCTACGGGCTGTTCTTGTCCCGTCACTGCCCGCAGGGTGCTTGTAGACGGCGCGGCCGGTGGAGGACCCGAACCTGGCGGACGCGTTCGTGCCGGGGCCGCCCCTGCCCGGCGAGCACTTGCGGGGGCGGCCCCTCTCCAGACGACAGCACGAAGGAGGCACCGTGCGTTTCAGGTTCTGGCGCAGCCAACACGCCCCGGAAGTGCCTGCGAGTCGCCCTGCCCCACAACTCCCGGCCTGGGTCACGGCGCACACCGAGGCATTCCGGGTTGACGAGGTCGGCCGGGTGGATCGCCTGACTCGGGCGGAAGAGTTCCGGGCGAACGGAGGTTACAAATGATCTCTACGCAGGTTTCCGGCCCCGAGCGGGGGCCGGTCGCGGACCGTCCGCGTCGGCACGGCCAGGCCCCGCCGCACACGCCCTTACGGCCGCACTGGGCGTGCCGCGCCGACGGTCAGCCGTGGCCGTGCGCGACCGCGCGACTCATGCTCAAAGCCGAGTACGAGAACAAGATGCCGAGCCTGTCGATCTACCTGGCCGGGCTGCTCTACGAGGCCATGCGCGACCTCTACCACCTCAACCCGCACGACGGGCCGAGCCCTCGAGCCCTCTACGACCGGTTCGTGGGATGGGGACCGTTCCGCAGGCCGATCGTCGAACATCCGCGTTGAAACGCCTCCCAGCACGGCCGCGGCGTACCGCTGCATCCGCCATCGCCGGCAATCTTGGACAGTTTCCGTTAGCTGAGAACGGAAACTGTCCAAGATCTACGCGTGCCACCTGCTTTGGCGTGGCGGACGCGATCAGCGGCTGCTGGTGGTCTCCCGTACCCAGGGCAGCGCGATCCGCTCGACGAGCACGAGTGCGCTGTAGAGCAGGATGCTGACCAGCGCCACCAGCATGATCGCCGCCCAGGCGGTGGCGGTGTCGCCGACGCCCGCGTACTGCGTGATGACGTACCCCAGGCCCTTCTCCCCGGCCTGGAACTCACCGATCACCGCACCGATGGCCGCCAGCGGCATGGCCACCTTGAGCCCGACGAAGATCTGTGGCAGCGCCGCCGGGAACCGCACCTTGCGGAACGCCTGCCAGCGGGAGGCGTTCCAGGACCGGACCAGCTCGGCCAGGTCGGCCGGCGTGGTGGTCAAACCCGTCGCGGTGGACAGCACGATGGGAAAGAAGCAGAGCAGGAACACCATGGTCAGGATCGGCCTCTGACCCCAACCCAGCGCCACCACCAGCAGTGGACCCAGGGTGATCTTCGGCACGGCGTTCACCGCCACCAGCAGCGGGGTGAACATCCGCTCGACCGTCCGGGAACTGGCCAGGGACAGTCCGATCAGGACACCCGCGGCGGCCGACAGGACGAACCCGATCAGGATCTCCAGCAGGGTGGCCCAGGTGTGCTCCAGCATCTGGGCGGGCTTGTCGACGAACGCGGTGAGCACACCCCCCGGCGGCGGCAGAGCGGCCGGGTGGACCAGTTCCAGCCGGGCGATCAACCACCAGGCCGCCAGGGCGACCACGAGACCGGCCGCGGGCAGCAGCGCCGCCCCGGTCCCCGCGCGCAGGCCGGCGCCCCGACCCGCCCGACGTGCCTGGAGTCCGGCACCCGGGGGTGGAGGCACCGTCACCGCCGGCTCGGCTGAGCGGACGTCGGTCATCTTGTCCTCCTCGTGAATCGCCGACCCGGGGGCCGACGAGCGACGGGGGTACGCCCCACCGGAGACCGGCGGGACGTACCCCCTGGTGACGACCGGACGATCAGGCCTTCGGCGCGAGGCTGAAGTCGATGATCTGCTCGGGGGTGATGTTCTGCTTGAGCGCGCCCGCGCCCTGCAGAATCGCGATGCTCTTCGCCACGCGGCCGCTGTCCAGCGTGCCGATCGCGGTGCCGGAGTTGCCGGAGCGCACGTACGCGGCCATCAGGTCCAGCTCGGCGGCGGCGGCCACCGGGTTGGCGGCGTCGACGTTCTTCTTCAGGATCTCGCCGGCCTCCTTGGAGTTCGCCAGGCTGTACTCCAGGCCCTTGAGCAGCGCAGTGGTGAAACGCTTCACCATCTCGGGCTTCTCCTTGGCGATCTTGCTGGAGGTGATCAGCACGTTGCCGTAGAGGTCCTGCATCACGTTGCTGTACGGCAGCATGACGGCCTTCTTCTTGGCCACCGCCTCGATCGTCGGCTGACCGACGACGAACTGGCCGATGCCGTCCACCGAACCGGAGGCCAGCGTGCCGATCAGCGCCTGCGCCTCACCGTTGACCCAGGTCACCTTGCTGGCGTCCACGCCAGCGAGCCGGGCGTACGTCGGGAACAGGTTGCGCACCACGGAGCCGGGGGTGTCGGCGAGCTTCTTGCCCTCAAGGTCCTTGGGCGAGTTGATGTTCTTGCCCTCGACGGTGGCGATGCCCGCCATCGTGCGCTGCTGGATCGCGGCCACGGCGGTGAAGTCCTTCGCCTGACCGTTGCCGAGCTGGAGCAGACCGCCGGTGAGGTCGATCGGCCCGAAGTCCGCCTGGCCGCCGACGACCGTCTGGATCACGCCGCCGGTGCCCTGGCCGGCCTTGATCTCGACGTCGAAACCGGCCTCCTTGAAGAAGCCCTTCTCCTTCGCCACCCAGGCGTAGGAGTCACGGCCGAAGTTGCCGAAGGAGGTGAGGTAGGTCACCTTCTCCAACGCTCCGTCCTTGCCGCCCTTGGCGTCGGACGAGTCCGACCCGCTGCTGCAGGCGGAGACGAGGGCGAGGGCGGTGGCCAGCGCGGCCGTAGCGACCGTACGGGTCAGCCTTCTCATCAGTAGCACCATGTCCTTTCCGACCGGGGCCGGGGGCCACCGGAGGGGGTTGTCGCGACGGCACCGGCGGGAGGGGCAAGCCGGGCACCGCCATCGTGAGGGGACTCTTCGCGGCCACAGCGTACGAGAAACCCACAGTTGCGACGCCAGGCGTACCGGGTTGCGGATCGGAAACAACCTGACGACGACCCCGGACGGCGCGACATGTCAACAGGGCGGCTAGCCTTGTCGGATTCCTGACCGTCCACTCAGCGGAGGTCCGCCGCAGATGATCCGACTGTCCGGGGTGTCGCGTACCTTCGAAGGCCGGTCCGGCCAGGTCGAGGCCATTCGCGGCATCGACCTCGACGTCGCCGAGGGCGAGTTCGTCGCCATCCTCGGGCGCTCCGGCTGCGGCAAGTCCACCCTGCTGCGGCTGATCGCCGGGCTGCTCCCGTTGACCTCCGGCGAGATCACCGTGGCCGGTACGCCGATCACCCGACCCCGCCGCGACATCGCCATGCTGTTCCAGAAACCGGCGCTGCTGCCGTGGCGCAGTGTCCTGGACAACGTCCTGCTGCCGGTGGAGATCTTCGGCTGGAGTCGCGCCAAGCACCGCGAGCGGGCCCGGGAACTGCTCGACGTGGCAGGCCTGGCCGGGTTCGAGAAGCGGTTGCCGCACGAGCTCTCCGGCGGCATGCAGCAACGGGTGTCGCTGTGCCGGTCGCTCATCGGTGAACCCCGGGTGATGCTGATGGACGAGCCGTTCTCCGCGCTCGACGCGCTCACCCGCGAGGAACTCTCCGGCGAACTCCAGCGCGTGCACATGGAGAACAAGCCGAGCATCGTCTTCGTCACCCACTCGATCGACGAGGCGGTGCTGCTCGCCGACCGGGTGGTCGTGCTGAGCCCCCGCCCCGGCCGTATCCGCAAGGTGGTCGAGGTGGCCATCCCCCGCCCGCGCACCCTGGGCCGCAACGCCCACCTCGCCGACGTCGCCCAGGTCAGCGCCGACCTGCACGAGCTGTTGATGGAACGCGACCAGCCGGCCGCGGCCGGCGTGGAGGGACGATGACCATGCGGGTGTCGGTATTCACCGAGCCGCACCGGGGCGCCGACTACGACACCCAGCTCCGGTTCGCCCGACTGGCCGAGGCGGGCGGCTTCGAGGGCTTCCTCCGCGCCGACCACTACCAGTCGATGGGCGACGACAGCGGCCTGCCCGGCCCGACGGACGCCTGGCTGACCCTCGCCGCGCTGGCCCGGGAGACCGAACGGATCCGGCTGGGCACCCTGGTGACGTCGGCGACCTTCCGCCTGCCCGGCCCCCTCGCCGTGCTCGTCGCACAGGTCGACCAGATGAGCGGCGGTCGGGTCGACCTTGGTATCGGCGCGGGCTGGTACCAGCGCGAGCACACGTCGTACGGCATTCCGTTCCCGGCCGTCGGCGAGCGGTTCGACCGGCTGGCCGAGCAGCTCGAGGTGATCACCGGGCTGTGGTCCACCCCGCTGGGCGAGACGTACAGCTTCACCGGTGACCACTACCGGCTGGTGGACGCCCCCGCGCTGCCCAAACCGGCGCAGGTGCCCGGCCCGCCGATCATCGTGGGCGGACGTGGTCCCAAGCGGACCCCCGAGCTGGCCGCCCGGTACGCCGACGAGTTCAACATGCCGTTCAAGTCGGTGGCCGAGACCGCCGGAGCGTACGACCGCGTCCGGGAGGCGTGCGACCGCGTAGGTCGGGCGGAGAGGGGACGAGCCCCGCTGGTGCTCTCCGCCGGGATCGTGGTGGCCGTCGGACGTACCGACGCGGAGGCCGCCCGCCGGGCCGCGCCGCTGCACGAGAAGAGCGCGCTGCCACCGGAGGACCCGGTGGTCGGCTCGCCGGCAGAGCTGGTGCAGCGGATCGGCGAGTTCGCCGGGATCGGCGCCACGCGGGTGCACCTACGCCTCACCGACCTCGACGACCTCGACCACCTCGAACTGATCGCCGCCGAGGTGCTTCCCCAACTGGACGGTGGACGATGACCGATGTGATCGACGGCACCGAACTCGGGCCCGTGGGCCAGGAGATCGTGTACGAGAACGACCGGGTCCGGGTCTGGCACATCCGGCTCGAACCGGGCGAGCGCCAGCCCCTGCACCGGCACGACCACCCCTACCTGGTGGTGGCGATCCAGGGCGCGAAGAACGTCGTGCAGACCATCGACGGCACCCGGATCGACGCCGACGAGCCCACCGGTGGGGTCGTCTACCGCGACCCCGGAGCGGTGCACATGCTCACCAATGTCGGGGACACGACATACCTGGCCCGACTGGTCGAACTCAAGTAGACCCGCCGATCGCCACCGGCGCGCCGCGCG
>NZ_JBEXIL010000100.1:0-7725 GCF_040608555.1 Micromonospora sp. NPDC005172 | reverse complement strand
TCCTCGACCTGCCCGAACAGGTCTGGATCAACAAGCCCGAGCCGCAACGACAAGCCGCTTAACTCCCGTTGGCCTCAATCCCTTGACACATTCCGGACCGGCGGATGGCGGCATGGGTCGGCGTAGCGGCGGTCGTCGGTGTTTGCGTGCCGCTGGGGTTGGCTGTCAACCCCAGCGCACTCACGACCCGCGTGGCTTTCACCTGCTTCATCGGGTCGATTGTCATCGTCGGTTGGGTGACCTTGAACGGTGCTCGCCGTGCCACGCCGGAGTGGCTAGTCCGCCACGTGGCCACGAGAGTTCTACGCCTGCGCGGTCGCCGGCCTCGTGCACGGCGAGAACTCGCCGGGCGCATCACGGTGCTCGGCGACCTGGTCGGAAGCCCGCGTCTGCCGGTCCGCGAGCACCGCCTGGCCGCTGTGGCGTGGGCCGTCGGCCTGACCGTACAGGTCCGTGCTGGCGCGGACGTCGACGATGTCGCTCAGGCGGTGCGCGAGGTCGGAGCCGATCTCAGTCGCGAAACGACCCCGGACCATCGGGCGGCAATCACGGCCATCGCTGCGCTCGGTGAGCGTACGAGCCGGTCGTTGTCCATTAGCGATGCCGTCATGGATGTCCTGTTCGACCTTGCCGTGCAGAACCGCGCTGCCGGGCGGCACCAGGTCGCCGCGGAAGCGCTCGATGCTGTCGTGGACGCCGTCAGCGCGCGACTCGCCGAGATCACGCCATCGCAGCAGGTGCTCACGCTGGTGATTCTGCCGCGCTCCTCAGCCGACCCGCGGCGAGCGCAGGCCACCAAGGCGGAGCTGCCCTCACGCTTTTCTCGCCGCCGGACGATCGTCGTCCCGCCCACGTCGTCGAACCGTGATCAGCACGTGATCGAGCGTGTCAACGAACTCACTCGTCAGCCGGTGAGTGTTGCAGACCTCGGACAGCTGCTCGCCGACCTCGTTCCCGACCGAACGACCGGGCAGCGGCTGAACCGAGATGCGCCGACCTTCGGTGACCAGAGCTACGAGCTACTGGAGTCCACCGTCGACCGCATGATCGGCGTCCTGACGTCGCCCACGCCTACCTCGATTGGCTGGGCTGGCGGACACCACGAGGCGAGCGGCTTCTCCACCGACGTGGAGCGTCTAGGCAACTTGGGTCTTCGCCTCTACGCCGGCCATCGATACTCGCGATCCGACGCGATCGAGACCCATCTAGAGACGGTCGCAGCCAAACTCATCGGCACTGCTGCCGCCCCGCCGACACCGCGGGACCGCACCAGGTGGCGTATCGCCCATCTATCGCGCCGCCCCAGCCCAGCATCAATGATCGCCGCAACCCTTCAAGACCTGGCGATCGGCGCCTTCGAGGCCGGCTATGACCGACGGGCACTGCTGACCAGTCGCCGGCTGCTCAGTCTTGCCACAACATCAGCAATCGCCGGTGATCACATGTCGACCCGTTCATACACCGAAGCGATCTACAGGTTCATCAACCGCACCACCTACCACACCGGCTCGACAGCCGTCGCAGAGCGAGGAGCACTCATCATCGCGGGACTGATCCGCGAGTCGGACGACCTGCGCCGGGCTTTGCCCGCAGACGAGGCCGACCCGGACGACCCGGTCAGCCTGCTACGCGCCTTACCGTGGCAAGCGAGCGGATTCGAGTTCGTCTTGGCTGCCGCCGCCTGGCAATCCGAGCTCCGCGCCGTCGGCTGGCTCCGGGATGCCCGACCGCGCCTCCCGGACCCAACAGCGGACGAGCGCCTTCCCTCCGCCATCCGTGAGGAGGCATTCAAGGAGCTCAACCTCCAACTCGGAGGAGCCGATCCGATCTACCCAGCCTTCCTCCTGCTGACGCTCTGGGCCGACGCGGTGGCGGCACGCTTGCGCGGGGACAACCAGCCAGCCAGCAAGCTGGCCTCCTATCTAGGCGCGTATCTGGCCGACCATCTGGCGGAGCTTGACGACCACCACCAGGGCGATTGGTCCGAGCCCGACGAACCCTTGCCCAACGACGAGCGGGAGAATCTCGACGACGTGCCAGGGCCCCAGTTCGACAGTCCACAACTTTGGCGCATCGCCAATACGATCACCGTTTGGGCGCAGCAGCCGGAGACCAAGGCCGCGCCTGTCATACCGGCTGCCAAAGAGGGTGCGCGCCATCTGCTCAGCTTGCTCGCCGAAGCAGCTCGTACTCCCGGTTTCCAAGATTGGACGTACCACGGTGTGACCGACGCCGAGGACAGCAGCGTGGTGGTCATTCGGTACCCCGACGGAGAACGGATCCTCCTACGAGACGAGGAAGCTGGCGGCCGAGGTCTGTTCAGCTGGGGCTATTCCGGCGACGGTCCCCATACGCTGGCCGAGGCGCTGGCCAGGCACGCCGCTGGTTCGCTGCTGCGTTGCACCGATTGCTTCGGCGCGAGTTCCATCGCGCGCAGCCTGATTGTCTGCGCAGCATGCGCAAACAGCGGTCACCGGCCCGGTATCGCTAACTTCACGATGCTACTGGTCAGCCGCGTGATCTCGTCTCTACCGCGAGAGGCCCATACCCCGTCCGCGCCGTCGAACGTGCTGTGGACGCTCACCCGAGCCGAACTCATACGATCGACGACCGGCCGTGACCCGCGCCGAACGCCCCGGGCTCGCCGCACCCCCGATGATGCCCCAGAGCCGTCGCCAGCACCCTGAGAGGCGGCGCTGACGCAGTCCCGAGTCGATGCTGGATCGGGTCTGTAGCGTCGGATGTCAATGGATGCCCCGCTCCTGCCAGTAAGCTGGTCCGCGCCGTGGGTAGGCATCCCGACGACGTTGGTCGGGTCGAGGTCGTGCTGGCCGACGGCGCTCGGGTGCAGGCGTTCCGCCACGAGGTCGTCCTCGGGTGACTAGGAGGCGAGCGGTCCCGGTCTTCCTCACGATGAAGCCGTAAGCGTTCGTCCAGGTGGCACGCTGATCCAGGCGTAGAGCCACGGCGGACCATCCCGGCGATCGAGCGGCGTGCCGGGTCGGATAGGACGGTGAGCAGTTCGGTGTAGCGGGCTCCGGCAGCCTCGGCGCACGTCGGCGCCCGCCACGGCGATCTGAGAGTCGTTCAGGCGGGTGCACGCCTGGAAGGCCCGGCATCCGTCGGTGTCTGGGCATCAGCGCCGCTACGAGCCACCACTGAATCCCGGGCCGCCACCGAGCCGATCACCGCCGCCCTGACCCGTCGTAGCAGCACCGTTTATGGTCGCGAGGTGTCTTCTTCTGCTCCTTTGGTGGCTCAGATCGGCCTTTCCGCGCCGCGGGTCGCTGTGATCTTCGATGGCGGAGTCGGCTGGCATTACTGGGCCCGATTGGTCCTGCACGTCGCCAGCAGAACGTGGGGCGGGCGCGGCTTCCTGCTCGTCCCGCACGTCGACGGTGCCGTGGACCCGGTGCTATTACAGGCGGCCCGCCGGTACGACCCGGACTACGTGGTGCTGCTGGAGACCACCTTGGCCCAGATCGAGCGGGTGGCGCCGGGAAGCGTTCCGCTGACCGTCGAGGGAGCGGTGCTGGACAATGAGGCCCGGGCGCAGTTGCTGGAGCAGGCCGGTGACCAGGTTGTACCGGACCCCGCTGGTGAACGGGCACGCGAGGCGGTCGCCCGTGTCTGCTCGCCGTACCGGCGCTCGCACGAACGCACCGACACCGAGGAGTCGCTGGCGTCGCTCGGGGTCGGCGGCCTGGACAACACCTTCACGCCGTTAACCCCGCTGTCCGCGATCCCGGCGGTGGCGGGTGCCCCGTACTTGTCGGCGCCAGCGGGGTGGGACGGGCCACTGGGGGTGCTGGTCGCGGCCGGCTGCGGCCTGTTCGACGAGCCGCAGAACGGCGCGGCGCCGCCGATTGGTGAGAAGGACGAGCAGCTGCTGCTGAGCTGGCTGCTGTTCGGCGACGACCCGGCCGGCACCCGTCCTGCGGACCCGTTGCTGAAGTGGCTGCTGTCGCCGGCGAACGATGGCAACGACGGCACCGCCTTCCAGCGGACGACCTTTGGCCTGAGCCGGGTCAGCACCGGCGTCCGCCCCCGGCATCACGCCACGTTCGTCGTCGGTGATACCGCGGCAGACTTCGCTGCCGCCTACGCCCACCAGGTGCTCTATGGCGACGGCTGGTGGCTGCCCGCCGAGCTGTCCCCAGTCGGAAACAACGGGCGTGCCGGCCGCATGCGGCACCTGCTGCACAGCAGGGTCATCACCAAAGCCGCCTTCCGTCATGGGCGGGTCACCGTCACGTCGGTGTCGGCCGGCGCCGAGACCGTGACGGCAGCGGTTGAGGCCTTGCGGGTCCCGCCGACCGGGCTCGGCGGGCACGCCGATGCCGAGCAGCGCAAACTGCTCGAAGCCGCGGTCGTGGCAGGTGACCTCGCGTTTCCGGCCGACGGCGTGACGAGCTACGCGGTGACCGCGGACCTCGACCATCCGGTCGCCATTCCCGCGATGACCGAACCGGACGGCACGATCACGATGATGTCGCCGGTGCCGGTTCCGGATGTGGCCGACCCGGGACTGCGTGACGCTCCTGGGCTGACTTGGCAGGTGGAGGTCCGTTGCGAGGGCCCGGGCATGCCCGCCGGCCGCGGTTTGCAGGGTGCCCACCTGGCGACCGCGGATGTGGACCCGTTCCTGACCTGGATCCGCAGCGGCCGGCATGGGCCCCGGTTCGAGTCCCACCGGTACAACCTGATCGTGGCCGGCACACCGCGGCTGTCTCAGCTCGCCCGGCCCAAGCTACGGATCCTGTCGCTGCACGAATGGGCCGGGCGGCTCGCGGTCCAGCACCAGCACTCGATCCGGGTGTCTGACGCCGGCCGCCGTGCCAACGTGCTCCAGGCACTTCTCGGCGGCCGCGAGAACCTGGCTGCGACGTTCTCCGGCCCGCTTTTGTCGGTGCTCAGGGGTTTCCTACGCAACTCGCGAAAGAGCAGCGAGCGCTACCGCGACGGGGAAGGCGCTGTCCTGCATGCGGCCGGCACCAACGACGCCGGGTACGAGGGCTACTTGACCTTCGAGGGCGTTAAGGCATTCGGCTCCCGCTCTACCGACGAGGCGGTGGCCGCTGATATTGACAGGCTGACGGGCAGCGGGCTGCTGACCCGCGGCATCATCGTTAACTGCGAGCAGTGTGGCCGCGTTGCGTTCATCAGCCTCGGCCGTGCGGGTCAGGACAACATCTGTCCGCGGTGCGGAGCCGCCAATCCGCTGACCAGTGCCCGCTGGCATCAACCCGTGAGCGGCCCGCCTTGGTACTTCGACCTGCATCCGGTCGCCCGTGACCTGCTGCGCGACCACGGCGAGGTGCCGCTGCAGCTCGCTGACTACCTCCGCAGCCGCAGCCGGCGGTACACCGACGCCGCTGAGCTCGAGCTGTGCAACAGCGCGGGGTCCCCGATCGCCGAAATCGACCTGCCCGCGTACGCCGACGGCCAGGTCGTCATAGCCGAGGCGAAGAGCAGCTCCACGCTGGGGAACAAACCCGCCAAAGAAGTGCAGAAGAAGGCTACAGCGGCCGACCTCGTGCAGGCCGACCAGCTCATCTTCGCCACCTCCGAATCGGCTTGGGAAGCCGCCAGCCTCACCGCCATCCGCACCACGGTCCGCGCGCAGCCTTGGACCGGCGGCCAGGGCCCGGCAGTGCGGATCATCACCGGTCTCGGGACGGAGAGGTGCCAGGACCGGCGCATGGACCTCGCGGACGGAGCACTCAGCGACTGGTGACCACCGCGCGCGCCCGGGCTCGGTACCTCGTCGTTCGATCATCCGCGCTCGCCCGGTGAGGGGTCTCCGCTGGAGGTGAGCAGCACATCGGAGGCTGCGGGCAAGGAGGCCAGTCGATCCGTCGCGCAAGGCGTGACGGGGGTGGCGACAGCGCCGACATTGTCGCGTGGCAACAACGAAATGACGATGGTTACCTGGGATAGGAGTAGGGTAGGCTGCGCGCTCGTGCCGGATGTGACATTGCGGGAAGCGAGCCTTCGTCTATTGGCGTGGGATCGAGATTATCTTTGGCGAATCGGTGAAGCCTGCACCGGACGTCCGGACGCCACCACTCTTCCGCTGCTCAGCACGTTGCAGCACCTTGCGCTTATCAACTACGAGGGCCGGCGCTTATTGCAGCAGGAAGATCCGGGACAACTTCCGCATATCCCGCAGCTCGAAGCGGAGGCCGCCGCAGCGGCCAGGCACGCCAACAAGCTCTTTCTAGACACTAGCGGCTACCTCGACGGCGTCATCCGGCACTACGCGGCGATCGCGGGACAACACCACCGCGTATTCTTCCCTGCTGATCGACCACTCGGCGGCCTGTTCGACGGATTTCGTCGCGATCTAGGGGTACTCCAGTATCGCGGGCATCTCATCGCCACCACACACACGATCCATTTCAACTGCGGTCTGCCGTCCGAAGCTTTCGGGTCCCTCGACCTTATGGGGCCGCGGCTGGGTGCGATGGCAGAAGGCTTCGGTAACTTCGCGAGGGCCGATATAGCTGCATCGGCGGATGCCAGGAACTATTGGTTGGATGCGCTCAACGAAAACGACTTCTCGTTCTCCAACGTGAAGTCACACCGGTTCTACGGGGCTGCCTTCTCGGGAGATGTCGAACCTGATCTTGTGGCAGCGCTCCTGTCCCTGCAGGTGGCGTGTGCAACGGTGGATCTGCTGACGGGACAGACAACGCGTCTGCCGGACGGGACGTGGCCGATTCCCGTGCTCAAGCTGCGCTATGTCACGCTGTACCAAGTTCTAGACAGTCTCCGTTACCTGATGCAGACGAGGGGAACGGTTCTGCCGGCCCTGCTCCTCCAGCAGCCCTCGGCGGAGCTGGTGCTGTCGGGGTCGGGTCGGAAGCTTCGCAACACGTTGGTGCACTACGGTTTGCGGATCAACGGCGTCTCGGTGCTTCCGGGGCAGCGTCCGTTATTCGGCATCGTTGAGTATCTGATGGATGGCATGACCTATGGCGAGCTGAACACCTTGGTGGACGGGTTGCTGCGGGATGCCTGCGATCTGCTCAGGCAGTGGTCTCGGATCCAGTGAGCACCCGCCGGACACGATGCCTCACGACGCCCTGCCGACCCCCGTTTACCCCCCGAAAACCCCCGCCCTTAGTTGACAACCAGTGACAACTAGCGATCATCGCCTGATCGCGTCTGAGCAGCTCAGCGGCTATCCCTGATGAACAATGACAAGGCCGGTGTGATTACGGATCGTAACAAGGGGTTTTGACAAGCAATGACAAGCCTTGACGAGGCTCGACATGAGGTTCTCCTAAATTCAAATCCCTCGTTCTGATGAGTGCCTGGGGCAGCGACCCCAGTCACGGCTGAGCAGTCGCGACATGCCACCCATGCGGATCCCAGGTGAAGGGCACCCGCTGGCTGAGCACCAAGTCTCGACACCGATGGTCGCACTGTGCTGTGAGCATCTCGTCGCCGACGCCGGTCGGTGGCGGCCGGCTTCTTGCAGGTGAGCAGGTGCTACTTCGGGTGGCTACTGCGACCGGTGGCGCACGCGGTGTCACCGGATCCCTGAACATTCCACATCGGAGCGTGAAAAGCTAGTAACCATCGGTTAACTCACACTCATTGATCATAGCTCCGGCCGTCCCTAAGAGGGCGTTTCACATTGCTGTCAGTCGGGTGTGTCGAAGGTGAGGCGTTGTTGGCGGGTGGCGGGTTCGCCTCGGGCGAGGCGGCGGAGCATGC
>NZ_JBEXIL010000099.1:0-7894 GCF_040608555.1 Micromonospora sp. NPDC005172 | reverse complement strand
TACGGGAGACCGACGACGGCGATGCCCTGGTAGCGGTTTCACTCGTCGGTGCCCCGGAGTTGCGGGTGCTTGCGGAGACCTCGGGCTTCTTCGGCAGAGCCGTACCCCCCGCGGGGTACGCACGGCGGAGCGAATAGCCCGCCCGGGCGGCGGGAATGCGGACGGGGAGGTACGTGTTGACGATGCCGGACGAGGTGTGCGGCCCGATTGCCGGGTCGGCTCAGGCCCATGGCACACTGGTCAATCGGCCACCGGTTCCGGTTCACGCCCGAGCCCGTCGCGTACGGCGCGACGAGTGATGACGGCGACCCGGCGACCACCAACGAGAGGACCGAGGCGAGATGAAGGCAAACATCCACCCGGAGTACGTGACCACCGAGGTCAGCTGCTCCTGCGGTAACACGTTCACGACCCGCAGCACCGCCAAGGGCGGGGCGATCCACGTCGAGACCTGCAGCGCCTGCCACCCGTTCTACACCGGTAAGCAGCGCGTTCTCGACACCGCCGGTCGGGTCGCGAAGTTCCAGCAGAAGTACGCCAAGGTTCAGGCCAAGAAGGCCAAGTAACTCCCCGTTCGGCGCCCGTGTCCGGTTTTCCGCCGGACACGGGCGCCGTCCGCGTTTCGCCTGTTTCCACGCGCCGTCGGCCATCGGGCCGAGTCCGGTGTCGCACCGTCGAAGGAGCATCCGCAGCATGAGCAGCGAGCGTCTGGCCGGCCTCCTCGACGAGTACGCGGAGCTGGAGAAGCGGTTGGCCGACCCGGCCATCCACGCCGACCAGGCGACCGCGCGTCGGGTGGGTCGCCGGTACGCCGAGCTGGTGCCGCTGCACAAGGCCGCCGGCGAGCTGGAGCAGGCCCGCGCCGACCTGGCGGCGGCCCGTGAACTGGCCGACGAGGATCCCTCGTTCGCCACCGAGGCGGACTCCATCGCGGCGTCGGTGCCGGCCCTGGAGGAGCGCCTGGCCGAGCTGCTCATCCCGCGTGATCCGCATGACGCCAAGGACGTGATCGTCGAGATCAAGGCCGGCGAGGGCGGTGAGGAGTCGGCGCTGTTCGCCGGCGACCTGCTGCGGATGTACACCCGGTACGCCGAGCGGCACGGCTGGATCACCGAGGTGATCGACGCGCAGGACTCCGACCTCGGTGGGGTCAAGGACGTCTCTCTGTCGATCAAGACGAAGGGCGTGCCGGAGGGCGGGAACGGCGTCTGGTCGCGGCTCAAGTGGGAGGGCGGCGTGCACCGGGTGCAGCGCGTACCGGTCACCGAGTCGCAGGGCCGCATCCACACGAGCGCCGCCGGGGTGCTGGTGCTGCCGGAGGCCGAGGACGTCGACGTCACCATCGATCAGAACGACCTGCGTATCGACGTGTTCCGCTCGTCCGGTCCGGGTGGTCAGTCGGTGAACACGACGGACTCGGCGGTACGGATCACGCACGTCCCGACCGGCATCGTCGTCTCCTGTCAGAACGAGAAGTCCCAGTTGCAGAACCGTGAGCAGGCGATGCGGATCCTGCGGGCCCGGCTGCTCGCCGCCGCTCAGGAGCAGGCCGACGCCGCCGCGTCGGACGCCCGCAAGGCGCAGGTGCGCACCGTGGACCGCTCGGAGCGCATCCGCACCTACAACTTCCCGCAGAACCGGATCACCGACCACCGGATCGGCTACACGGCGTACAACCTGGACCTGGCGCTCGCCGGCGACCTGGACGGGGTGCTGGACGCCCTCGTCGAGGCCGACCGCGCCGCCCGCCTCGCCGGCGACACCGAGCTGACCCGCCGCTGACCGCTGCCAGCCGTTGATCGACCCCGCCGAGGGGTCAACTCGCGCGGGGCCGTGACTTGGCGCGCAGCATCTCCCGGTCGGCCTGCTCGAAGGCGACGCTGAGCGCGTCGCGCAGCCCGCCTCCGCCGGAGACCTCGGCGAAGCCGATGCTCACCCCGACCGGGGTGCCCGGCACCAGCGACTCCCAGTCCTCGTTGCGTACCGCCGCCTCGATCCGGCGAGCCACCTCGGCGGCCTCGGTCATGCCGGTGTCCGGGAGCACCACGACGAACTCGTCGCCGCCGTAGCGGGCCACGAAGTCACCCCGGCGCATCACCCGGTTGATCACTCCGGCGATGCGTTGCAGCACCAGGTCACCGGAGTGGTGGCCGTGCCGGGTGTTGACCGCCTTGAAGCCGTCCAGGTCGCACACGCCGATGACGACCCGCTCGCCCCGGGTGACGACAGCGGTGATGTACCGCTCGAGGCGACGTCGGTTGGGCAGCCCGGTGAGCGGGTCGGTCAACGCCTCACCCTCGTATCGTGCCGCCTCCCGACGCATCTCCTCGTGGTCGATACGGGCGGCGATGCCGTCGATGTAGACGTCGCGGAGCCGGTCGTTTCGCTGCGCGGCGAGCCGGAACGCCAGCCGGTCGGCCCGGTGGGCCGCGGGATGGTCACCGGCGCGGGCCAGCGCGATGCTGCGCAGCCGGGCCGGCTCGGCCGCCCCGAGCGTCTCGGTGGACACCCGGATGGTGTCCAGCCGGGTGACCGCCTCGATGGGCCGACCGTCGGCGACGGCCAGGCAGACCATGCCGAGCTGCCGCAGGTCCCGCGCGCGGGCGCTGTCACCGCCGTGGGTGAGGAGCCGGGAGGGTACGGCGTCGCCGGGCGGTTCCAGCGTGTCGCCGAGCGCTGCCTGCCGTGCCGCCGAATACCCGTACGCGGCGAGACTGCTCGGACGCAGACGACCAGCCCGCCCGCTGTGGACGAACTGCGCCAGGTCGGCCGCCACGTCCCGCAGCACGCGCAGGCAGCCGTCACTGTCGCCGTTGTGGTCCAGCGCCACGGCGTTACGCAGCCGGATGCCCGGCGCGGCGAACGTCTCCTCCGGGATTCCGGCGGTCAGACCGAGCTGCCGTGCACGTTCGATCGCGCCCAGGGCGTACCCGTGGAAGCTGAGGTAGCTGTAGGCCATCGCGAGGTCGTGCCAGCCCCAGGCGGTGTCCCGGTCCGGGTCGTCGACGGCGCTGAGCGCCCGGGCGGCCTTGACGAGGTGGGTGACGCAGCGGTCCAGCGCGCCCTGGTGGTGCGCGGCGAGGGCGGCCAGCGCGTTGAGGTGCCCGTGCAGGTAGGGCTCGGCGAGGTCGCGGACAGCCGCGGACGCCTCCTCGATGGCCCGGGTGAACTCCGCCGTCCGGCCGAGATTGATCAGCGCCGAGAGGCGCTGCACCATGGCGTCCGCGCGAGCCGCCGGGTCCGAGGTGGTACGGATCACCCGTTCCAGGAGGGTGTACGACTCCGCGGAGCGACTTGCTTCCTGCAAAGCGCGGGCGTGCGAGAGAGTGTCAACCTGGTCATGGACCCGGTCGAGCCAGCCCACCCACAACCTCCCGTCGTGTGCGCCTCGACGCACCCGTTCATGGCGTCGTCCGCGACGCTTCATGATTATCGTGTGACCACTCTGCCGCAACACCCCCCCGAAGGGACAGGTCGTACCCGTCCGTCCGCCGCGGTGGCCCGGGCGGCCCGCGTGCTCGCGGCGGCCGGGGTGGGCCCGGCGCGCGTGGAGGCCGAGCTGTTGGCCGCGTACGTGCTGGACGTGCCCCGGGGACGGCTGGCCCTCGCCGACGACCTGGACGACGCCCAGGTGGCCCGGCTCGACGAGCTGGTCGGGCGTCGTGCCGGCCGGGAGCCGTTGCAGCACCTGACCGGTCGGGCGGGCTTCCGGCACCTGGAGCTGGCGGTCGGTCCGGGCGTCTTCGTGCCCCGCCCGGAGACGGAGCTGCTGGCCGGCTGGGGTGTCGAGCAGGGCCGGGGCCGAACGGAACCGCTGGTGGTGGATCTGTGCAGCGGCACCGGCGCGATCGCGTTGGCGGTGGCGCAGGAGCTGCCCGGGGCGCGGGTGATCGCCGTCGAGCGGTCCTCGGCGGCGCTGGTGTGGCTCCGCCGCAACGCGGCCGAGCGGGCCGCTGCGGGGGACCGGCCGATCGAGGTGGTCGAGGCCGACGTGACCGCTGCGGACCTGCTGGAGGGCCTGGTGGGTCGGGTGGACGTGCTGCTCTGTAATCCGCCGTACGTGCCCGTGGACGTGGTGGTGCCGCCGGAGGTGGCCGGACATGATCCGGCGGAGGCGGTCTTCGGAGGCGCCGACGGGCTGGCGGTGATCCGGCCGGTGATCGACCGGGCGGCGGCGCTGCTGCGACCCGGCGGCGTGATCGGGGTCGAGCACGACGACACGCACGACGTGGCGGTGCCGGAGCTGTTCGCCCGGGACGGCCGTTTCGACGCTGTTACGGAGCATCCGGACCTCACCGGCCGGCCCCGGTACGCCACGGCGTCCCGACGGGCGGACGGCCAGCACACCGCGTCCGGGCCGGCGTGGCAGACTGACTCCCCGTGATGCTTTACGACTGCCGATCGCCCGCAGATCGGGACCGCGGCATCGCTGCGGCCATCGAGGCGGTCAAGAACGGCGAGCTGGTCGTCCTTCCGACGGACACCGTCTACGGGATCGGCGCGGACGCGTTCACGCCGTACGCGGTCAAGGCGCTGCTGGACGCGAAGGGCCGGGGCCGGCAGATGCCGCCGCCGGTGCTGATCGGTTCGCGGCACACCCTGGACGGCCTGGTCTTCTCGCTGCCCTCGGCGGCGCGGGACCTGGTGGAGGCGTTCTGGCCGGGTGCGCTGACGATCGTGGTCGAGCACTCGCCGAGCCTGCAGTGGGACCTGGGTGACAAGACCGGCACGGTGGCGGTGCGGATGCCGCTGCATCCGGTGGCCCTGGAGGTGCTGCGGGAGACCGGCCCGATGGCGGTCTCCTCGGCCAACAAGACGGGCCAGCCGGCCGCGGTGACCGCCGAGGAGGCACGCGACCAGCTCAGTTACTCGGTGCGCGCGTACCTGGAGGCCGGGCCCTGCCCCGATCCGGTGCCGAGCACGATCGTGGACCTGACCGGCGAGGTGCCGCAGTTGCTGCGGGCCGGCGCGATTCCGCTGGAGAAGCTGCGCGACGTCGTACCGGACCTCCTCGACGTCCAGGGGGCCTGAGTGCCCCCGTTCACCGTCCTGCACGTGTGTATGGGCAACATCTGCCGTTCGCCGATGGCGGAGCGGCTGCTGGCCCTCGCGGTGCGGGAACGGTTGGCGCGGCGTTCGCAGGACCCGGCCACGGCCGAGGAGTTGCTGCACAGCCACAGCGCCGGCACCGGTGGCTGGCACGCGGGCGAGGAGATGAACCCGCCGGCGGCGCGGCAGGTCATCGACCGTGGCGGTGACGTCGACGGGTTCGCGGCGCGCAAGCTGCGCTCGGACCACATCGACGCCGCCGACCTGGTTCTGACGGCCACGGCCGACCAGCAGGAGTACGTGGTGGCGCTCCGCCCGGACGCGGCGGCCCGTACCTTCGTGCTGGGTGAGTTCGGCCGGCTGCTGGCCGCGGTGGACGCCGCCGCGTTGCCGGCGGGCGAGGCGACCCCGGAGGCGGTGTACGCGCGGGGCGTGGCCCTGGTGGCGGCGGCGCACGACAATCGGCTGGGCGCCTCCGCGCTGCCCACCGACGATCTCGACGATCCGTGGGGTCGCGGCGACCAGTGCTTCACCCGGGTCGCGGACGAGATCGAGGAGACGGTCCACCCGCTGGCGGCCACGCTGCTGCCCTGAGCGCCGTGCGAGTTTCCTCCGGGTTTGGGGAAAACCAGGGGCGAAAGGTGCGTTGCGGGTCATTCTGAACGGGTCCTAGCGTGACCGGCTCCTGCGGGGAGAGCTGATGATCCGGGCCCGACTCGACAAACTGCTGACCGTGGTGATCGCCGGCGTGCTGGCCGGACTGGTGCTGGCCGGTGCCGCCCTACCCGCGGCCCTGGTCTTCGGTATCGGCTTCAGCGCCCTCAGCACGCCGTACTCGGAGCTGCCCAACACGCTCCGTACGCCGCCCACGGCGCAGCGCTCCAACCTCTACGCCAACGACGGCACCACCCTGATCACCTCCTTCTACCAGGAGGATCGCGTGGACGTCCCGCTGCGCGAGGTCGCCCCGGTGATGCGCCAGGCCATCGTGGCCGCCGAGGATGTCCGGTTCTACCAGCACAGCGGGGTTGACCTGCGCGGGGTGGTGCGCGCCTTCACGGTCAACAAGCGGGACGGCAGGACCCGGCAGGGCGCCTCCACCCTGACGATGCAGTACGTCCGTAACGTGCTCGGCAGCGACCCCCGGCTCACCGAGCGGCAGCGCCAGGCGGCGACCGAGATCACCACCGCCCGCAAGCTGCAGGAGATGCGGTACGCGTTGGCGCTGGAGCGGGAGTTGAGCAAGGAGGACATCCTCACCCGCTACCTCAACATCGCCTACTTCGGCGCCGGGGCGTACGGGATCGCGGCGGCCAGCAAGCGCTACTTCTCGGTATCGCCCGCGGAGCTGACCCTGCCCCAGGCCGCGCTGCTGGCCGGGTTGGTCCGGTCGCCGGACAGTGACGACCCGATCAACGGGGACGCCGACAGCGCTCTGCACCGGCGGACGTACGTGCTGGAACGCCTGGTCGAGACGGGTCAGGTCCCCGCCGATGCCGCAGCGGCGGCACTCGCCGAGCCTCTGCAGCTGCGAACCAGCGAGACACCGAACGACTGCACGGGCGTGCCCGACGGGCACAACGACTGGGGTTTCTTCTGCGACTGGTTCACCCGCTGGTGGAGCAGCCAGTCGGCGTTCGGGTCGAGCGCCGACGAGCGGCAGCGCACGCTGCGCCGCGGCGGGTTCTCCATCGTGTCGTCGCTCGACCCGGCCGTGCAGCGGACCACCACCGAGCAGGTCCTGCGCATCTACCGACAGACCGAGGCCCGGGCCGTACCGACCGCCGTGGTGCAGCCGGGCACCGGCCGGGTGCTGGCGATGTCGGTGAACCGCACCTACAGCGTCAAGGACAACCCGGTCGGACAGAAGAACCACCCCAACACGGTCAACCAGCTCGTCGCCGGCGGTGGGGCCATCGACGGGTATCAGGGCGGTTCGACGTTCAAGCTCTTCGCCCTGCTGGCCGCGTTGGAATCCGGCCTGCCGCTGTCGACCGACTTCACGGCGCCGACGCAACTGCTCACCCGCTTCCCGGTGACCGGGCCGGGCAGCTGCGACGGGCGCTGGTGCCCGTCCAACGCCAGCCCCTCGTCGATGGACGGCCCCCGCACCATGTGGACCGCGTTCGGCAGGTCGGTGAACACCTACTTCGCGTGGCTCACCGAGCGTGTCGGCGCGGACCGGGTGGTGGAAATGGCCGAGCGGCTCGGCATCGTGCTGCGCGCCGACTCCGACGAGCGGCTGGCCCGCTACGGCGCGAAGGACTGGGGCCCGTTCACCCTGGGCGTGGCCGCGACGACCCCGCTGGACCTGGCGACGGCGTACGCGACGGTGGCGGCCGAGGGGACGTGGTGCGCGCCGCTGCCGGTGGTCTCGATCAGCGACTCGGCCGGCCGTTCGGTGGACGCCGCCAAGCCGGACTGCCGCCAGGTGCTCGACACCGACGTGGCACGGGCGGCGGCGGACGCGGCCCGCTGCCCGGTGGGCGACCAGTCGATGTACGGGCGGTGCGACGGCGCCACAGCGCCCGACCTGCGATCCCGACTGGGCCGTCCGGTGGCCGGCAAGACCGGCAGCTCCGAGCGGTACGAGACGGAGACAGTGGTGGCCTTCACCCCGCAGTTGGCGGTCGCCTCGATGGCCGCCAACCCCGACGACCCGCGCGACGCGGTCGGTCAGGCGGTGCAGGCCCGCATGGTGACCGGGGTGGGCGAGGTGCTCGCCAGTGCCCTGCGAAACCAGCCCGTACAGGACTTCGTCCCCCCAAGCGAACGCGCCGCCTTCCAGCTAACCGCCGCCCGCACCACAAACTAACCCCGCCCCCCGCCCCCGCCCCCCGCCCCC
>NZ_JBEXIL010000098.1:0-8093 GCF_040608555.1 Micromonospora sp. NPDC005172 | reverse complement strand
GGTGGCCGACCTGCTGGGCGTGCCGGTGCTCACCCGGGTCCGCTTCGACGGGCTGCGTGGACGGTTCCCGTGGCTGGTCGAGCAGCCCGGCCGGGCGGTGCCGGTCGGGCCGTCGTCGGCGACGGCCAGCGCGGTGACCACGCCAGCGGCGACGGCCACGAGCAACGCCGTGACCACAAGCGCCGCCTGCCGCGCCGGACGTCGGCGGCCCGCCTGACCCCCGCCGGCCGCGCCCGTCGGGGCCTGCCCACCCGGGCCGGTGCCCGACTGGTCGTCGGACCGAGCGTCTCCGCGCGCGCCCACGCCAGCGCCGGTCGAGTCGGACTCCGGCTGCCAGCGGCCGGCGGCGTCCACCTCCCCGGAGGTGGAGGTCCCCGAAGCAGCGGAAGCAGCGGACGCCCCGGAGGCAGCGGACGCCCCGGAGGCAGCGGAGGCCCCGGAGGCAGCGGAGGCCCCGGAGGCAGCGGACGCCCCGGAGGCAGCGGACGCCCCGGAGCCAGCGGAGGCGGGGGCCGCCCCCAAGGCAGCGGAGACAGCGGGCGCCCCGGAGACAGCGGGCGCCCCGGAGACAGCGGGCGCTCCTGAGGCAGCGGACGCCCCCAGGGCAGGGGAGGCAGCGGAGGCGGGGAAGGCAGCGAAGGCGGAGGCGGGGGATGCAGGGGAGTACGGCGTACTGGTCGGACCTGCGGGGCTGGTCGGGCCTGCGGGGCTGGTCGGACCTGCGGGGCTGGTCGGACCTGCGAGGCCGGCGAGGCCGGCGAGGCTGGTCGTGGGCGAGGTGGAGTCGGCTACGCCGTGCGGCGGGTGGTCCGGCAGGTTGGTGCGGCTGGACGCGGCGGCGGTGAGCAGCCGGCGAGCCCCGTCGTGGTCGAGGCGGTCGTCGGGGTCGCGGCGCAGCAAGCCGTCGAGGACCGGCGCGAGCGGCCCGGCGTGAGGGGCCGGGTCGGGTGGCCCGGCCGCCAGTGCGCTGAGGGTGGCCATCGCGTTGCTACGGGCGTACGGGGAGCGGCCCTCCACGGCGGCGTGCAGGGTGGCGCCCAGCGACCACAGGTCGGCCGCCACCGTGGACACTCCCTCGGCGGCCCGCTCGGGTGCGACGTACTGCGGGGAGCCGAGCACCATCCCGGGGCGGGTCATCGCGCCGTCCCCGCCGTCGAAGGTGGCCAGGCCGAAGTCGGTGAGCATCACCCGGCCGTCGTGGGCGACGAGCACGTTCTGCGGCTTGATGTCGCGGTGCAGCACCCCGGCCGTGTGGGCGGCTTCCAGCGCGTCGAGCACGGCCAGGCCGATCTGGGCTGCGCGGGTCGGCTCGAGCGGCCCCTCGGCGTCGATGACGTCCTGCAGGGTGCGCGACGGGACGTACTCCATCACGATCCAGGGACTGCCCTCGACCTGGACGACGTCGTAGAGCCGGACCACGGCGGCGTGGTTGAGCCGGGCCGCGGTGCGCGCCTCGCGCATGGTGCGCGAGCGCAGTTCGGCTCGCTCGTGGTCGGCCAACCAGGTCGGCGGTACGACTTCCTTGACCGCGACCTCGCGGTGCAGCATCTCGTCGCGGGCTCGCCAGACCCGACCCATGCCCCCGCGGCCCACCAGGTCGAGCAGCCGGTACCGACCGGCGATCAGCACCTGCGCACGCTCCTCCTCAGCCGCTGTCCGGTGTACACCCTAACCAGCGGATCGGAGGGTACCTATAGGTCGTCCGACCCAGGGCCTGTTTCATAAGAACTGGTCGGCCTGCGGCGGGCCCGGACGGCGCCCGGCGGCGTTGCGGTTGTGTCCGGATACAACACCGGTATCCGGACACAACCGCGCCTTGCCGGATCGCCGCCCGGACTCCGCCTCGGCTCGACCGCCCTTATGAAACAGGCCCTACCTCAGCAGGCGGCGTGGTCGGCGGCGGCGAGCAGATTGCCCTCTGGAATGGCGATCCGGTCACGTCCGCCGACCAGCCGGGCGGCGGCCCGGCGGGCCTGGAGTGGGCCGTGCTCGCGGCGGGCCGTGGCGTAGCTGGCGGCGGTGCGGGCCGCGATGGCTGCCCAGCCGTACCGTTCGCCGACCATGGTGCGGGCTCGCCGGGCCACCCGCCGGGCGAAGACCTCGTCGCCGAGCAGTCGGTCGACCGCGCCCGCGAGAGCGACCGGGTCGCTGTGCGGGAACGTCACGCCGGTGACGCCGGGCTCGACGATCTCGGCGAGGCCGCCGGTACGGGCCACCGCGAGGGGCGCTCCGGCCGCCGCGGCCTCCAGGGCCACCATGCCGAACGGCTCGTAGAGGCTGGGGACCACCGTCGCGTCGGTCGCGCCGAGCACCGCCGGCAGTTGGGTGGCGTCGAGGAAGCCGGTGAAGCGGACCGTCGAGCCGAGGGCCAGTTTGCGGGCCTGGGCCTCCAATTCGGGGCGGTACGGGCCGTCACCGGCGATCACCACGCGCAGTCCGGGGTGCCGGTCGCGCAGTCGGGGTACCGCGTGCACGAGGTGCTGCACGCCCTTCTCGTAGACGAGCCGTCCGGCGTACCCGACGAGGGGGCCGTCCGCGGCGAACCGGGCGCGGGCCGACGCGACGGCGCGCGGTCGGGCCCGCCAGGCCCGGTCGTCGACGCCGTTGGGGACGACGTCGACAAGCCCGGTCGGTACGTCGAACAGCGCGCTGACCTGGTCGCGCATGTAACCCGAACAGGTGATCACCCGCGTGGAGGTGCCGCTGAGCCAGTGCTCGACGCCGTGGATGGTGCGGTTCATCTCCTCGGGCAGCCAGCCCTGGTGCCGGCCCGCCTCGGTGGCGTGGATGGTGGTGACCAGCGGCAGGTCGAGGTGTTCGGAGAGGGTGACCGCAGTGTGGGCGACGAGCCAGTCGTGGGCGTGGATGACGTCGTAGGCGCCGGCCTGGGTGGCGCGTAGGGCGGTGCGGGTGAGGGTGTGGTTGAACGCCATGGTCCACGCCAGGAGTGAGCCGGTGGCCAGGGGAAAGGCGACGGGGTCTTCGGGGGCGCGCAGGATGCGGACGCCGTCGGCGTACTCCTCCAGGGGTGCGCCCTCGGCGTGGCGCGTGACGACGGTGACCTCGTGCCCGGCGGCGGCCAGGGCGACGGACAGGGCGTGGACGTGGCGGCCGAGGCCACCGACGAGCACCGGCGGGTACTCCCACGACAGCATCAGCACCCGTAGCTGGCGGGCGGGGTGGATGTCGATCACGTGGGCATCGGGTGACATGCGGCCCCCTTTGAGTTGTCCCCGGGCGCGCGCCGACCGACACCGGAGTCGGTGTCGCCGTCGCGTCTGGATCGGGGCCAATCCTGCCGGGGCCGAGATAACCAGCGGAGACACCGCCGTTGCGGTCGTGTAAAGCGCTACTGGCCTTTTCGGCGTACCCGCAGCAACTCGGCCACCGACCACGCCTGGAACGGGCAGCCGGTCGCGGAGTGCGGCGCGACGCCGTCGGCCGTCTCACTGACCGAGCCTAGCCCATATTCGGTCAGATGGGACTCAATACCGATCAATACGTCATCGACTGACATCTTGCCCCGGCGGGCAGCGTCCACGTACGGCCCGAGCAGCCACGGCCACACCGTGCCCTGGTGGTAGCCACCGTCCCGCTCGGCCGGACCGCCCCGGTGACGTGCCACGAACTCGGGCGAATCCTCCGCGAGGCTGCGCGGCCCGAGCGGGGTGAGCAGCCCGGCCGCGATCCGGCGCAGCGCCGTCTCGTCCGGCTCCAGCGGCGCGAACGGCAACGACCAGGCGAGCAGCTGGTTGGGGCGCAGCGCGTCGTCGTCGTGCAGGGCGGCCCCACCCAGGGGGTACGCGGGCGCGGGCGCGTCCAGCACGTCGTGCAGCCACCCGGTCGGTGCCGGGAACCGTGCCCGGAACGAGGAGCTGGCCGTGCCGTGCAGTCGCCACAGCTCGCCCGCGTCCTGCCCGGCCAGCTCGGTCAACTCGGCGAGACCGGCCAGCCCGTTGATCCACAGCGCGTTGACCTCGACGGGCTTGCCCGTGCGGGGGGTGACCGGCACGCCGTAGACGCGGGCGTCCATCCAGGTCAGGGCGGTACCCGGGGCGCCCTGGGTGAGCAGCCCGTCGGTCGTGTCGACGGCGATCCCGTAGCGGGTGCCGGCGACGTGCGCCTCGACGACCCCACGCAGCGCGGGCAGCAGCTCGTCGCCGAGATCGGTGTCGCCGGTGACCGTCACGTGCCGGCTCACCGCGTGCAGGAACCACAGCGTGCCGTCGACGGTGTTGTACTCCACCCGACCGGTGTCGGCGGTGTTGGCGAGCATCCCCTCGGACAGCGTCGCCGCGTACGCCCGCAGCAGCTCCCGCCCCTCGGTCGCCCGACCCGTGCAGAGGAACAATCCCTCGTACGAGATCATCGTGTCCCGCGCCCAGGCCCCGAACCACGGGTATCCGGCCACCACGTCGACCGCCGCCTGCTGGGTGCGGACCACGAACGCGTCGGCGGCCAGCGCCAGCGTCGCGTCCAGGTCGTCGGCCGGCTTCGCCGCCGTCACCACCTGCCGGTTGCGTCGCCGAGCCGCCGCCACGATCTCGTCGGCCGGCGGCGGCTCCTCGTCCAGCGGAGCGGCCCAGGCCCGCACCGACACCGTGTCGCCGGGGCGCTCCAGCTCGCCGGCGAAGCGGCCGGCGTACCAGAGGTCCTCGTCCGGGTGCAGCCCCCGGTTGGCCTCCTCGCGGTGATGCACGCCCAGCCACCACTGCCCCTCCGGCGTCCAGCCGGGGCCGGCGAGCCGGTACGCGCCCTCGACCACCGCGCCGTCGCCGACGGCCTCGACCTGCGGCGTCGGGCCGTCGGCCCGCCGCTCGCCGTGCGCGTCGCGCCAGGTGCACGCGGCGGACAGCTCCAGCCGGACCGGACCGCCGGCGACCAGCCGGTGCACGACCGCCACGCAGGAGCGGCCGGGGAGCATGGCCAGTTCACGTTCGATCACGACCGCGCCGATCCGCCACCGCCAGCGGGGCAGCCCGTCGACCAGTTCGAAGCGCTCCAGCAGCTCGAAGCCGCGCGGGTCCACGTCGCCGGAGGACCACTCGTGCGCGCCGAGCCGTACCCGCGCCCCGGATGGCAGGGTGACGGCCGGGTCGAGGCTGACCAGTCCCACCTGGCGGGACGCCGGAGTGTCACCCGGCACCACCAGCAGGCCGTGGTAGCGGCGGGTCCGCAGCCCGCCGACGGTGCCCATGGCGTACCCGCCGAGGCCGTCGGGCACCAGCCACTCCCGGCTGGACGCGCTGGTCAGGTCGCCGCAGACCTGCGGACCGAAACTAATGTCGATCAACTTTCCTCCACCGCCGTCGAGGTGTAACACGCCACGGCGAGAATGGCCGCTGTGGTGAAGTACCTCGGCGGCGTCAAAGATGTGCACGTGATCACTGACGGATCGTCCTCCGACGCCTCGCCACCCGACGCTGAGCGGCTTCGGCTCGCCCAGGCCGACTCGGGGGAGCAGGACTGGCGTGCATGGGGTCCCTATCTGTCCGAACGGGCGTGGGGGACGGTACGGGAGGACTACAGCGAGCACGGTACGGCGTGGGACTACTTCCCACACGACCATGCGCGGTCCAGAGCCTACCGGTGGAACGAAGACGGGATGGCCGGCGTCTGCGATGACCGACAGACGTTCGCGTTCGCCCTGGCGCTGTGGAACGGCAAGGACCCGATCCTCAAGGAGCGGATGTTCGGCCTGGGCGGCGACGGCGGCAACCACGGGGAGGACGCCAAGGAGTACTGGTGGTACCTCGACAGCAGCCCGACGCACTCCTGGATGCGCTGGCGCTACCACTACCCGCAGGCCGCCTTCCCGTACGACCAACTCGTCGCGGTGAACGCGCTGCGGGGCCGGGACGACACCGAGTACGAGCTGGTGGACACCGGCATCTTCGACGACGACAGGTACTGGGCGGTGACCGTCGACTACGCCAAGGCATCCCCGACCGACGTGTGCATGGTGATCACCGTGGCCAACCGGGGCGACCAGGCGGCGACCCTGCACGTGCTGCCCACCCTGTGGTTCCGCAACACCTGGGCCTGGGGGCTGCCCGGCGGTGACCGGATTCCCCGGCTGACCGGTGAGGGCACCCGGCTGGTCGGTGAGCACCGGGTGCTCGGCCAGCTGCTGCTGGAGGGCGACGGCGGACCGGTGCCGCTGCTCTGCGACAACGACACCAACGCCGAACGGCTCTGGGGGCTGCCCGGCCGCTCGCCGTACCCGAAGGACGGCATCAACGACCACGTCGTCAACGGCGCGCCGACGGTCAACCCCGCCCGCGAGGGCACCAAGGGGGCGCTGCACTACGTGCTCGACGTGCCGGCCGGCGGACAGCGCCAGATCCGCCTGCGGCTGACCCGTACCGCGTCGCCTCCGGCCGCCGGCCCGCCGCCCCCGGCCGACCTGCGCGACGGCTTCGAGTCCGTGGTGTGGGCCCGGCGGGCCGAGGCGAACCGCTTCTTCGCCGGCGTGATCCCGGAGGCCGCCACGGCCGACGAGGCGCTGGTGGCCCGGCAGGCCATCGCCGGGCTGATGTGGGGCAAGCAGTTCTACCATTTCGACGTCAAACGCTGGCTGGACGGCGATCCCGGCTCGACGCCACCGGCCGGCCGTCGGCACGGGCGCAACAGCGCCTGGTGGCACATGACCAGCTTCGACGTCATCTCCATGCCCGATCCCTGGGAGTACCCCTGGTACGCGGCCTGGGACCTGGCCTTCCACTGCGTGAGCATCGCCCGGGTCGACCCGGGCTTCGCCAAGGAGCAGATCCTGCTCCTGCTGCGCGAGTGGTACCTGCACCCCAACGGGCAGATCCCGGCGTACGAGTGGGCGTTCGGCGACGTGAACCCGCCGGTGCACGCCTGGGCGGCGCTCAAGGTGTTCGAGATCGACGGCGGCAAGGACTTCGAGTTCCTCGGCCGGGTGATGCACAAGCTGCTGCTCAACTTCACCTGGTGGGTCAACCGCAAGGACACCGGCGGCAACAACGTCTTCGAGGGCGGCTTCCTCGGGCTGGACAACGTCGGGCCGTTCGACCGCTCGGCGGCGCTGCCGGTGGCCGGCGTGCTGGAGCAGTCCGACGGCACCGGCTGGATGGCGATGTACGCGCTCAACCTGCTCGACATGGCCATCGTGCTGGCCGAGCACGACCGCACCTGGGTGGACACGGCCACCAAGTTCTTCGAGCACTTCCTCTACATCGCCGCCGCCGCGTACGAGCAGGGGTTGTGGGACGACGAGGACGCGTTCTTCTACGACGTGCTGCGGCTCGCCGACGGCACGAAGGTGCCGCTCAAGGTCCGCTCGGTGGTCGGGCTGCTGCCGCTGGCCGCCACCACCCGCCTCACCGCCAAGACCCTGCACCACCTGCCGGAACTGGGGGCGCGGCTGCGCTGGTTCCTCACCAACCGCCCCGAGTACGCCGAGGTCATCGGCACCCGACGGATGGGCCCGGACGGCCGCCAGCAGCGGCTGCTGTCCATGGTCGGCCAGGATCAGGTGGTACGGCTGCTCGCCCGGATGCTCGACCCCGACGAGTTCCTCTCCGACTTCGGCCTCCGTACGCTGTCCCGCGCACACCTGGACAAGCCGTTCTCGGTCAACCTCGGCGGGCAGGAGTTCTCCGTCGGCTACGAGCCGGCCGAGTCGACGAGCGGCCTCTTCGGGGGCAACTCGAACTGGCGCGGGCCGATCTGGATGCCGACGAACTTCCTGCTGATCAGCGCGCTGCGCGACTATGCGGCCTTCTTCGGGGACTACCTCCAGGTGGAGTATCCGACGCGCTCGGGGGTGAAGCTCTCGCTGGACGAGATCGCCGACGACCTGTCGAGCCGGCTGATCTCGCTCTTCACCCAGGACGACTGGGGTCGCCGACCGATCTACGGCGCGGCGCGGCTGTTCCAGACCCACCCCGACTGGCGGGACCTGATCGCCTTCCCGGAGTACTTCCACGGCGACAACGGCGCCGGCCTGGGCGCCTGGCACCAGACCGGCTGGACGGCCCTGGTCGCCGACCTGATCCTCACCCTGCGCCGCTGACCGCCCCCGACCCGCGCCGCGCCGCGCCGCGCCGGCCCGCGCCGCGCCGGCC
>NZ_JBEXIL010000097.1:0-8524 GCF_040608555.1 Micromonospora sp. NPDC005172 | reverse complement strand
GCCGCCCGCCGCACACGGCGGGCGGCACGCTCGTGGTCGGCCCGGCGCGGCCGAAGCGGTCGCCGGGCCGAGGGGACGCGCCCGCGCCGCTCGTAGGGCGACGGGTGGCAGACTCGTCAGCGTGAACGACATGGCCGCACCGACGATGGACGGTGAGCTGGAGAGCGTCAGTCTGGTGGACCTCGCCGTCTCCCGGCTGACCCGGGACATCCTCAGCGGCAAGAGCGATCCGGGCGAACGCCTCGTCGAGGAGCAGCTCACCCGTCGGCTCGGGATCAGCCGAGCGCCCCTGCGGGAGGCGCTGCGGTTGCTGGCCCAGCAGGGGCTGGTCGAGCACGTGCCCCGACGAGGCGTCCGGGTCGCGACGCTCTCCGACCGCGACGTGCGGGAGCTGTACGAGCTACGGGACGTCCTCGAACGATTCGCGGTGCGGGCGGGGATCCCGGTGGCCAGGGAGAGCGACCTGGCGGGGTTACGGGCGACGCTTCAAGCGATGCGGGAGGCGACCCGGGCCGGCGACCGGATGGCGGTCGCCGAGTCGCACCGGGCGTTCCACGTCGCGCTGGTCGCGCTCGCCGGCAACCGTCAGCTCTCCGCCGTGTACGGCTCGATCCTGGTGAAGTTGCAGCTCTACATGGCGATCAACCTGCGGCGTGAGGCGGAGGCGGCGCAGCCGTCGGACGGGGTCCACCGGCACGAGCGGTTGTTCGAGGCGGTCGCCGGGGGAGACCCCGAGGAGGTTCTCGCCGTGTTGTCCGGGCACGGCGCGCGCTCCTATCTGGATTAGGGCCGGCAGCCGGGCGCGCAGGCCGTCATGTCCCCGTTACAGAACGCGCCGCTCGCTGTAACAGAACGGTCGACAATCGACAGTATGCCAAAGCCAGTCGGATCCATCTCGGACCTGCGGACGGCGTACCGCGAGGGCCGCCTGACCCCGACGGACCAGGCCGAACGCGTGCTCGACGGGCTGGCCTTCAGCGCCGACGGGCCGGTCTGGATCAGCACCGTGCCGGCCGGCGACCTGCGGGCCCGAGCCGAGTCGCTGACCCGCCACGGTGATCCCGCGTCACCCCTGTACGGGATCCCCTTCGCGGTCAAGGACAACATCGACGTGGCCGGCCTGGTGACCACGGCGGGCTGCCCCGACTTCGGATACGTGGCCTCCGAGGACGCGCCGGTGGTGCGCCGACTGCTCGACGCCGGCGCGCTGCTCGTCGGCAAGACCAACCTGGACCAGTTCGCCACCGGCCTGACGGGCGCCCGCTCGCCGTACGGCAGTTGCGAGAGCGTCTTCGGTGGCGGCCTCATCTCCGGCGGCTCCAGCTCCGGCTCGGCGGTCGCGGTCGCCGCGGGCCAGGTCAGCTTCGCCCTGGGTACGGACACCGCCGGCTCCGGCCGGGTGCCGGCGGCGCTGAACGGGATCGTCGGCGTCAAGCCCACCCGTGGTCTGCTCAGCACGGCCGGTGTGGTGCCCGCCTGCCGCTCGCTCGACTGCGTGTCGGTCTTCGCTCCCGACGTGGCGGGCGCCGTCGACGTGCTGCACGCCGCCCGTGGCGTCACCTCGGCCGACCCGTGGGGACGTCCGTTGCCGGCGGAGCGGGTGGTTGCCCGCATGCCGGGGACGCTACGCCTCGGGGTGCCGTGGGCAGAAGACCTCGAGTTCTTCGGCGACGCCGGGCAGGAGGCCCGTTTCGCCGCCGGCGTGCAACTGCTGCGTACCCTCGTCGGATCTCTGCGGTCGGTGCCACTCGCCGCCTTCTTCGCGGCGGGTGACCTGCTCTACCAGGGGCCCTGGGTGGCGGAGCGGCTCGTGGGCCTGGGTGACTTCCTGCGGACGCGTCCGCAGTCGGTGCTGGCGGTGACCCGGGCCGTGCTGGAGACCGGCCTGCGGTACGACGCGGTCGACGCCTTCCGGGGCCGGCACCGCCTGCGTGAGCTGCGCGCCCAGGTCGACCACCTCTGGGAGGACGTCGACGTGCTCGTCGTGCCCACCGTCGGCACCACGTTCACGCTCGACGAGATCGCCGAGGACCCGATCGGGCGCAACGCCATGCTCGGCCGCTACACCCAGTTCGCCAACCTGCTCGACCTGGCCGCGGTGACCGTACCCAACGGCTTCACCCCCGCCGGCCGACCGGCGAGCCTGACCCTGCTCGGCCCGGCGTTCAGCGACACCACCCTGGCCCGGCTGGCCGCGACCCTCACCACGGGCGGCGACGCGATACCAGGACCGGCGGTCGGCGCGACGTCCGCCGCGCCCCCGGCCGAGGTGCTGATCGCCGTGGTCGGCCGGCACCTGGCCGGCGAGTCCCGCAACGGCGAACTGCTCGGGCGCGGCGCGGTCCTCGCCGGCGTCGCCCGTACCGCGCCGCTCTACCGGCTCTACCGGATGGACACCGCCGACGGCGAAGGGCTGCCCGGACTGGTCCGGGTCGCGCCGGAGACCCCGACAGGCCACCCGATCGAGGTCGAGCTGTGGCGACTGCCCAGCGCCGCGCTCGGTGGGTTGCTGGCCGGCGTGCCGGCACCCCTGTCGCTCGGCTGGGTCCGACTGCACGACGGGCGGGACGTCCTCGGCTTCCTCTGCGAGGCGTACGCCGCGGGCCCTCCGGCCGAGGACATCAGCGCCAGCGGTGGATGGCGGGCCTACCGCCGCTCGGCCGCGGCTCGGCGCTGACCCGGGCCGTACCAGCGATCACGACAGGAGGCGAGAGGATGGCAAGCATCGGGCCGGTACCGGCCAACCCCTATCCGTGGCCGTACGACGGTGTCGCCGACACCGCGCGGACCGCGCTGCTCTGCATCGACTGGCAGACCGACTTCTGCGGGCCGGGCGGCTACGTCGACGCGATGGGCTACGACATCGGTCTCACCCGGGCCGGCCTGCCGGCCACCGCCCGGCTGCTGGAGCACGCCCGGTCGCTCGGGATGCTGGTCGTGCACACCCGGGAGGGGCACGACCCCGACCTGTCCGACCTGCCGGCCAACAAGCGCTGGCGTTCGGCCCGCATCGGCGCGGAGATCGGCGGGGCCGGTCCGGCCGGCCGGATCCTCGTCCGGGGCGAGCCGGGGTGGGAGATCGTGCCCGAGGTCGCCGCGCTGCCCGGCGAGGTGATCATCGACAAGCCGGGCAAGGGTGCCTTCTACGCCACCAACCTCGACCTCGTGCTCCGGACCCGGGGCATCACCCACCTGATCCTCACCGGCATCACCACCGACGTCTGCGTGCACACCACCATGCGCGAGGCGAACGACCGGGGATACGAGTGCCTGATCCTCTCCGACTGCACCGGCGCCACCGACAAGGCCAACCACGACGCGGCACTGCACATGGTCACCATGCAGGGCGGCGTCTTCGGCTGCGTCACCACATCCGACGACGTCATCGCCGCCACGGCGAAATGAGGTGAGCCCATGCCGACCATCGCCGACGCGCGGCCCGGCCCGTACTCCTTCGACATCCCGACCACGGCGCTGCTCGTCATCGACATGCAGCGCGACTTCCTGGAACCCGGTGGGTTCGGTGCGAGCCTCGGCAACGACGTGAGCCAGTTACGCCGTACCATCGCGCCGCTCGCGGCCCTGCTGGCCGACGCCCGCGCCGTCGGCCTGGCCGTCGTGCACACCCGCGAGGGGCACCTTCCCGACCTGTCCGACTGCCCGCCGGCCAAGCTCAACCGGGGCACGCCGAGCAAGCGGATCGGTGATCCCGGGCCGACGGGCCGGATCCTCGTCCGCGGCGAGTACGGCCACGACATCATCGACGAGCTGTCGCCGCTGCCCGGCGAGCCGGTCGTCGACAAGCCCGGCAAGGGCGCCTTCCATGCCACCGACCTGGACGTCCTGCTCGCCGAGCGGGGCATCCGCAGCCTCCTGGTCGCCGGGGTCACCACCGAGGTGTGCGTGCACACCACCGTCCGGGAGGCCAACGACCGCGGGTACGAGTGCCTCGTGCTCGCCGACTGTGTCGGGTCCTACTTCCCGGAGTTCCACCGGGTCGGGCTCGAGATGATCGCCGCCCAGGGCGGGATCTTCGGGTGGGTCGCGGACTCGACGCAGGTCCGTGCCGTGTTGCCCACCACGTCCGCGTTGCAACCCTCCTCCTGACCGGGAGCAGTCATGGTCTCCACGAAGCCCACCGTCGTGCCGCTCCCGTTCTGGGTACGCGGCGACACCAACGCGTTCTTCGGTTTCGGCGTCAACGTCCTGGTCAACGTGCTCACTCTGACCGGGCTCTGCATCGGCGTGGTCAAGCTGCCCGAGGGGGAGGTGTTCGGCACGATCCTGCCGGCGCTCGGCATCGCCCTGGTCGCCGGCAACATCTACTACACCTACCTGGCCCGCCGTCTGGCCCGTCGGGAGAACCGCGCCGACGTGACGGCCCTGCCGTACGGGCCGAGCGTGCCGCACATGTTCATCGTCATCTTCGTCATCATGCTCCCGATCTACCTGCGCACCCAGGACCCGGTGCGGGCCTGGGAGGCCGGGCTGGCATGGGCCTTCATCATCGGCGTGATCGTGCTGATCGGCGCGTTCGTGGGGCCCTACATCCGCCGGTACGCGCCCCGGGCGGCGCTGCTCGGCACCCTCGCCGGAATCTCGATCACCTTCATCTCGATGAACCCGGCCGGGCAGATGTGGCGGATGGCCTGGGTGGCCCTACCCGTCCTCGCCCTGCTGCTGATCGGCCTGCTCACCGACGTGAAGCTGCCGTTCAACTTTCCGATCGGGCTTGCGGCCCTGCTGGTGGGCACCGCCATCGGCTGGGCCGGCGGTGCGATGTCGGTGCCGGACGTGACGGCCGCCGCCCGGGACATCGCGGTCGCCGTACCCTCGTTCAAGCTGGACCTGCTGTTCACCGGGCTGTCCGACATGGCGCCGTTGCTGGCGACGGCCATCCCCCTCGGCGTCTACAACTTCACCGAGGGCATGACGAACGTGGAGAGCGCGGCGACGGCGGGGGACAACTACAACCTGCGCAGCGTGCTGCTGGCCGACGGCGCGGGCGCGGTGATCGGCGCGGCGCTCGGCTCGCCGTTCCCGCCCGCCGTCTACGTCGGCCACCCGGGCTGGAAGGCGGCGGGTGGCCGCAGCGGCTACTCGATGGCTACCGGCGTGGTGATCGCGGTGCTCTGCTTCCTCGGCATGTTCGGGCTGCTCGCGGCCATCTTCCCGACGGCGGCCATCGTGCCGATCCTGCTCTACATCGGCCTGCTGATCGGGGCGCAGGCGTTCCAGGCGACCCCACGGGCGCACGCGGCGGCCGTGGTCGCCGCGCTGGTGCCGAACATCGCGGCCTGGGCGACCGGGCAGATCGACAACGCGTTGGCGGCGGCCGGCACCAGCGCGGCCGCGGTCGGCGACGACGCGCTCAACGGGGCCGGCGTCGTGTACGACGGGCTGCTGGTGCTCGGCCGGGGCGCCATCCTCGCCGGCCTGGTGCTCGGCGCGGTGGTGGTCTTCGTCATCGACAAGCGGTTCGTCCGGGCGGCGATCTTCGCCGCCTCCGGCGCGGTGCTGTCGTTCATCGGGCTGATCCACGGCGAGCGGATCGAGTGGAACGCCAACGGGCAGGTGGCCCTGGGCTATCTCTTCGTCGCGGTGATCTGCGCGGTCTTCGCGCTCGGCCGTCCCACTCCGCGCGAACCGGACCCGGGGGAGGCCGAGCTGGACGAGGCGCCCGGTGCCGCCGCGCCCACCACCGACCAGGAACCCGCCGAACAGCATCCCGCGGCGGTGCGTGGCTGAACCGCCCGACCGGACCGATGGAGAGGACGGCACCGCATGGAGATCGATCGCACGGACGTGGTCGCCGAGGTGGCGGCGGCCTTCGCGGGATACGAGCGGGCGCTCGTCGACGGTGACGCCGACGCGATCTGCGGGTACTTCTGGGACTCCGACCGGACGGTGCGGTTCGGCATCGCCGACCATCAGTACGGGCTCGACGAGCAGCGCAAGTGGCGGGCCGCGCAGCCACCGCTGCCGGCGGGCCGCCGGCTGGTCGACCCGAGGATCAGCACGTTCGGCGCGGACCTCGCGGTCGTGACGACCCGATTCGGGTACGCCGACAGCGCCGCGACCGGACGGCAGACCCAGACCTGGGTACGCCTGCCCGCCGGTTGGCGCATCGTCACCGCCCACGTCTCCGAGCCCGCGCCGAACGTCGACTGAGCTGGCCGGCAGGCCGTACGACGAAGCGCCCCGTCCAGACTGGACGGAGCGCTTCGTGGTGTCAGCCGAACGGCGTGCCGGGCGTCCGGTGGTCCTCGTCGGCGCGCGACAGCGGCGCGGCCACCTCGATCCGGGGCGACCGGTCCGGCGGAAGGTGGGCGGGGTCGGCGATGACGACCACGTCCACCTCGCCGTCGACCATCTTCTGCTCGACGGTCTCCCACGATGCGCGGACGATCCCGTTCAGCCGGTACTCATGTCGGCGCAGGTGGGTCAGACACGTCGCGATGGCGTGTTCCGACGGCTCGATGTGGGCGGGTACCCAGATGACGGCTAGCTCCATGATCTCTCCTGATCAACGTCGTGGACGCGGATGGGCGATCAGGAGCTGCCGTGGTGGCGGGGGACCCCGCTCCACGGGTCGACCGGTGGCTCGATTGTCGAAGGGGAGGACGGCGCGTCCCCGGTGCAGCGGCCCGACGGCCGGCGGCCCGTCGGTGGCCGACGCCGCCAGGTCGGCACCACCGGCGCTCGTGCTGGTCGGTGCGGACACGAAGGCCAGGACCAGCGCCGGTGGTCCCGGTAGCGGGGGAGCGGGAGGGACCGGCGTCGGCGCAGGTGCGGCGGTCATCGCCGTCCGCTCGCGCGCCGGCAGACGACGGTCGACGCCGTCGGCGCGGGACGCCTGCACCGTCTGGGGCGGGGCCGCCGGCGGCGTGGCGCGGGTGGCCGACGAGGCGACCGGTGTGGGCGCGGTGGGTGGCGAGGACGGCTGTCGCGTACGAGGCGGTCGAGTGGGCGCGGGTGCGGACGGTTCCGTCGTCGGCAGGCGAGGCACGGTGGCCGTCGGCAGGGGCAGCGGGGTGGCCGTCGGCAGCGGGACAGCCGTCGGCAGCGGCAGGGGCAGAGCCGTCGGCAGGGGCAGGTCGATGTGCAGCGGAGTCTCGAGCACGCCCCGCAGCAGCGAGCCGACGATGCCTGGTGCCCCGGGATCGTCCACCGAGCCGGTGGTGCTGGGCATCGGCACCGGCGCTGGGGAGACGAGATCGACGGAGACGAGTTGCGCTGCGGCGGGCTCCGCTGCGGCGGGCTCCGCGCCCAGGGCCGCCGCGAGCGCGGCCGCGCCGAGCGCCACCACGCCGAGCGCCACCGCGCCGAGCGCCGCCGGCGGCGGGCAGTGCTTCGGGCGTGTCACGCGGATGCCCGCGACGATCGCGCCCGGCCCGGCTCGACACGCCGGTGCCGTTGTCCGAGCAGTCGCTCGTCGACCCGTGGCGTCCCACCCATGCGCGGGTTGTTGCCCCCTCGGGACTCCGGCTACACCTGCCACCGGCGGATCGACGCCGGTCAGGGTGCCCAGCCCGCCCTGTGAGCGATAACAAGGCTCGCGTTCGGCCCGTCCGCCGCGTCCGAGACGCACGGCCCGCCGGTCCGATCCCGTACCGGCATTGAGTGGCGACGATGAGCTGCGCTCCGCGAACCGGTGCCGTGCGGGGCGTCGTGTGGCCGGCTCGTTACGTCTTGACGAACAGCATGTTATCGCTCACTCTCGATGCAGAGGTCGGCGGCGTCGGTGGCTCACCGGGCGGGTCCCGCGGTCGCGCCTCGACGTACGGCGTCCCCACGGGCAGCGGACGCCGTCTCAGGACTCGTGTGGTTCCCGGTGCACGCCGGTCGATCCCGCGTGCGTCGGTGCGCGGTGGGCCAGGATGACCGTCCCGGATTCCGTGGCCCAGCCGACGTGCGCCGCCGGGAACAGGTCGTCCTGAGCGAAGTGGCACCTCACCACCGCCGATGCACCCACCGAAGAGGAACGACATGACATTGAGAAGGAATCTGCTGGCGACGGCGACCCTCGCGGTCACGCTGACCGCGGGTATCACGGTCGCGCTGGCACCCATGGCCAGCGCCGGAACGACGTTGAAGGCATCGGCGGCCGAGAAGGGCCGCTACTTCGGCGCCGCCGTCGCGACGGGCAAGCTCTCCGACGGCCAGTACACCAGCATCCTCAACGGCGAGTTCAACAGCGTCACCCCCGAGAACGAGATGAAGTGGGACGCCACCGAGCCCCAGCAGGGTCGGTTCAGCTACACCGGTGGGGACCGTCTCGTCAGCCATGCCCAGGCCAACGGCATGAGCGTGCGGGGGCACGCGCTGTTGTGGCACGCCCAGCAGCCGGGTTGGGCGCAGGGCATGTCCGGGACCGCGCTGCGTAACGCCGCCATCAACCACGTCACCCAGGTCGCCACCCACTTCCAGGGCAAGATCTACGCCTGGGACGTGGTGAACGAGGCGTTCGCCGACGGCGGCAGCGGTGGGCGGCGCGACTCCAACCTGCAGCGCACCGGCAACG
>NZ_JBEXIL010000096.1:0-8913 GCF_040608555.1 Micromonospora sp. NPDC005172 | reverse complement strand
TCGTCGCTCTTGCGATCTCCCCCCCACCCCCCGCGCCCCCGCCCCCCACCCCGCCGATCTTGCAGTTTCTGCGGCGACAATCCACCCGAACCTGAACACTTCGTCAACCGTAAGTGCAAGATCGACGCGCTTTTCCCGGGCCCGCACTCTTACGCCCAGGATCCTAGGATGCTCTAGGGGGTGCGCGGTGCGCACCTCACGACGCTGTCGGCCAACGGACCGTTGTACGGGAGACCCGCTGTTGGACAATGCAGGGGAGTGAGGGGGCGCCGATGACCGAGAAGCCGTTCACCGACGACGAGTACGCGTTCCTGCGCCACATCCGGTTCGGGGAGCTTCCGCCCGCCGTCCGCCCGGAGGATCAGGTCGCGCTGACCGAGACCGATCCCGGGCGGGACCGACCGGAGAAGGCCGAGGACCCGGTCCGCTGGAACGTGCAGGGCTGAGGATGCGCGGACGGGCCGCGGGTGTCGTCACCCACGGCCCGTCTCCACACCACGGTCAGAAGACCGGCACGCCTTCGCGGACGAGACGCCAGTTGGGCTGGAAGAAGTCGTCCGGGTTGATGGTCCCCTTGGTCTGTGCCCAGTCGATGAGCAGCTGGCGGATCTCCTGCTGCGCGTTGTAGACCTGGGTCTTCACGATGCCGGGGAAGTTACCGCCGCCGCTGCGCCGGTAGTTGTTCACCGCCACCACGAACTGCGCGTCGTCCGCGACCGGGGTGTCGCTGCCGGGCAGCACCAGCCGGGTGATGCGCTGACCGACCGGCTTGGCAATGTCGATGTCGTAGTCCAGGCCGGAGATCACGTCGTAGTTGTAGTCCGGCACCGCCGGGTCGCTGATCTGCTCCGGGTCGACGGTCGCGCCCGGGGCGAGGGTGCGGAAGAACTTCGCCGAGTACTCCAGGTACGCGCGTACCTCGGCGCCGCTGAGCACGACGGCTTCGAGGGTGTTGTCGTACACGTACAGGCCGGCCACGTCGCGGATCTTGACGTCGCCGGCCGGGAAGACGGCGGTACGGCTGAACGGTGCCGCGATCGACAGCACCGGCAGGTCCGCGTACGCGGTGCCGGCCAACGCCGCGTCGACCACCTCGGTCTGCACGTGGTTGATGAAGTCGAGGATCGGAGTGTCCTTGTAGCGGGACTCCGCCGCGGACAGCTCCACGGTGGAGGTGGCGACCACCTGGTTGACGTACGCCACGGTCTTGGCGTGCTGGGCCCGCACGGCCGCGACCACCTTCGGGTCCTCGACGACCGTGTTGGTGTTCAGCATGGTGGCGGCCTTCTTGGTGATCGTCCACCGGCCATGCTCACGGGTGAGGGTGAAGTCCATCCGGGTGAGCCGCTGGCCCCACTTCGAGGGCTCGGAGAGCAGCACCTGCGCGCCGGTCCGCTCGTTGGTGACGAACCGCTCGACCACCTCGTTGTGGGCGTGCCCGAAGAGGATCGCGTCGATCCCCGGCACCTGCTGGGCGATCAGCGCCACCGGGTTCTCGTTGGGCAGCTCCGGGCCGTAGCTGGAGGTGCCGCTGTCGCCGCCGTGTGCGGAGATCAGCACGATGTCCGCGCCGCGGGCCCGCATGATCGGCACCCACTTCGCGGCGGTGGCGATCATGTCGTCGAAGCGCAGCTTGCCCTCGACGTTGCCTCGGTCCCAGATGGCCACCCCGGGGTTGGTCAGGCCGAGGATGCCGACCCGCAGGGTCGGCGCGGCGAAGCCGAGGGAGACCTTCTTGATGACGTACGGCAGGAAGGCCGGCTTGCCCGTCTTCGCGTTGACCGCGTTCGCGGCGAGGGCCGGGAAGCCGAGCTGGCGGATCCACAGGTCCAGCAGTGGCAGGCCGTAGTTGAACTCGTGGTTGCCCAGCGTCACGGCGTCGTAGTCGATGACGTTCATCGCCCGCGCCATCGGGTGTTTCTCGCCGGTGGCGGTGATCGGCTCCTGCTTGGCGTAGTACGTCGCGAGGGGAGTGCCCTGGATGGTGTCGCCGGCGTCGAGCACCAGCGTCGCCTTGCCCCGCCGCTCGCGACGGATCTGGTTGATCAGGGTCGCCAGCTTCGCGACGCCGACGTCGTTGTGCTTGCTGTCGTCGTACTCGGCGTCGCGGTAGTAGTCCCAGTTGTAGACGTTGCCGTGCGTGTCCGACGTGCCGAGCAGCGTGAGGTCCCAGGTGCGCGACCGGGCCGGGCCTGCCGCCTGGGCGGGGGCGGCGGCGATCAGCGGGGCGGTCGCCGCGGCGGCGGCGACGGCGAGCACCTGGCGACGCGACGGACCGGAGGAAGAGGTCATGACGTGCCTTTCCATGGGGGTTGACGCGCCTCGTGAGCGCCTCGCGCACCATAACCAGCGCCTGTCACTCCCGCCACGTCAGCCCCGGTTTCCGCAGGACGACGCCGGATAGCCGTTACCGGTCGTACCAGCGCGAGGAGATCCGGTGAGCCAGGACCAGCACACCCAGCAGGACCCGAGTGACCGGCGGTCGACCGACCAGGTGATCCTGCTGGTCGCCCGGGGCGGTCACCCGGGATCAGCGGGGCCAGGCGGCGAAGCGTCGGCGTACCCGTGCGACGTCGTCCGCGTTCAGGCCGTAGCGGCCGAACCGTGTGTCGGACAGCCGGTCGAGGTAGCGACCGGCGGCGCGGACGTCGTCCGGGTCGAGGGCGGGGTCGACCTGCCGGGCCAGTACCAGTAGCTGCGTCACGTCGTAGTGCTCCAGCGCCGCCGCGACGTCGATGAAGTCGCGGACCTCCCGCCGGTTGACCAGCGCGGCGATCTTGTTGGCGACCAGGTCCCGTACGTCCATCACCGGGCCGAGGTCCATCACCACGGGGCTCTGCTGCCGGTCGAGTCGGGCCAGGCTGAGCCGGATCTGGCGTCCGTCGCGGGCGACCACGAAATCCTTCATGTCCTGGCCGTACCCGTCGAACAGGTCGGCGAGTTCGCTGTCCGGGTCCGCGTCGGAGACGGTGAACCCGGCGTGCTCCAACGCCACGCGCACCCCGGCGGAGGCCGCGGCGGCGGCACCCTCCACGTCGGCGAAGAGGTCCACGTCCTCGGTCGGCCGGGCGACCAGGCCGTGCGCCGCCCAGGCCACGCCGCCTCCGAGCACGAACCGGTACGGCCCGGCGGCGGTCAACGCCACCCGGGCCACCTCCCGGTAGAAATCGTGCAGGTGTGGTGCGATCACGCCGCGCGCAGGCCGCGGTGCCGGCTCTCCCACGCGAGGCGGACGCCTCGGGGAAGGTTGAGCAGGCGCCACACCCGCCGCAGGGTGCGCCCGTTGATCAGGGCCCGCAGGTCGTCGGCGCTGGCCGTCTCGCGCAGCACGTTCTCGTACATCCAGAGCAGTTGGTCGGGGTCGCCGAGGTCGAAGGTGCGTTCGGCGTTCCACATCAACCGCACCGGCAACTCCACCACGCCGCGAGTGGGGCCGGCCAGTTCGCTGAGCGTTCGCGCCACGACAGCCGGACGACCCGGGCGGGCCAGGAAGACCACGCCGGTCGCGGGGGGCGAGACGGCCTGCATGATGTCAGGGTAACGCCAGCCGGTCCGGGTGTCGCTCAGGAGCGTCCGACGCCGGGTGATGAGTTCTCGTGCCCGCGCCCGTCATAGCTGTGACGGAACACGACGGGACGGGAGCATGACGTGATGGACCTGGACACGCGGCGGGAGGAACACCCCGCTCTGGCCGACGTCGACGAGTCGGCGTTCGCGGGGTTGGCGCAGCGGCACCGGCGGGAGTTGCACGTGCACTGCTACCGGATGCTCGGGTCGTTCGAGGATGCCGAGGACACGGTGCAGGAGACGTTCCTGCGGGCCTGGCGGCGGCGGGAGACGTTCGCCGGGCGGTCGACGGTGCGGGCCTGGCTGTACCGGATCGCCACGAACGCCTGCCTGGACCTGCTGGCCCGGTGCCGTCCGGAGCCGGCCAGGGGCGGCGAGGTGCGGTGGTTGCAGCCGTACCCGGACCGGCTGCTCGACGAGCTGCCGGCGGGCGACGCGGACGATCCGGAGAAGGCGGCGGTCGCGCGGGAGACGATCGAGCTGGCGTACGTGGTGGCGGTGCAGCACCTCGCGCCGCGTCCACGGGCCGTGTTGGTCCTGCGGGACGTGCTCGGCTGGCCCGCGAAGGACGTCGCCTACCTGCTCGGCGACTCGGTCAACTCGGTGAACAGCGCCCTGCAGCGGGCCCGTGCGGGTATGCGGGAGCATCTGCCCGCCGAGCGGCAGGACTGGACCGGTGGCGACCAGGACGCCGGGACGCGCGAGCTGGTGCGGCACTTCACCGAGGCGAGCGTCGCCACGGATATCGGCCGGCTCGCCACCATGCTGCGCGAGGACGTGCGCTGTTCGATGCCGCCCACGCCGGGCCTATACATCGGCCGGGACGCGGTCGTCAACGACTGGGTCGAGGACGGCTTCGACCAGGTGACGGGTCTGCGCGGCGTCCCCACCTCGGTGAACCGGCAGCCCGCCGTCGCGTTCTACCACTGGCGGGAGGCCGAGGCCGCGTACCTGCCGTTGACCATCGACGTCCTGCGCGTCGCCGGCGGGGTGATCACCGAGATCGTCATCTTCCACGACGACCAGTTCGCGCGGCTCGGGCTGCCGCAGCGTCTGCCGGCGGGTGGTGCGCAGTGACCGTCTCGGCCCCGACCAACCGTGGCCACCGGCTCCGCGGGCTGGCGGGTGTCGGTCTGGCCGCCACTCTGGCGGCGGTGGTCGCGACGACCCTCGTCGCCGCGTTCGCCGAGGCCGTCGGTGTCGACTTCGCGGTTCCCGACGGCGGCGAGGTGATCCCGTTGGCCGGGTTCGCCGTGGTGACGGGCGTCTTCTCGCTCGTGGGCGTCGTCCTCGCCGTCGCCCTTGGTCGGTTCAGCGCGCGTCCCGCCGAGCGGTTCCTGTGGACGGCGGTGGCGTTGACCGCGATCTCGCTGGTCCCGCCCCTGCTCTGCGGGGCGGCTGCCGCCACCGTCGCTGCTCTCGTCGTGCTGCACCTCGTCGCCGCGGCGGTGGTGGTCCCGGCCCTGACGTGGCGCCTGGGCCGCCGGGACCGACCCCACGAGGGGCGGCGGACCCTCGATTAGCGAAGACTCCTCATCTGACCTATGTTCGTGAGGTCGCTCGCGTGGAAGGGGGTGTCGGGGATGGGTCTGCGGACGTTCATCGAGGGTTGGCCGGTGTACCGCCAGCTCACCGGCACCGACCCGCTCGGGCGGGGCGCCGCCGCCAAGTCGGCGCGATCCCTGTCGCTGACGGCGCGTACCGAGACCGCCGATTCGGTGGCGCGGTCGGTGTGTCCGTACTGTGCGGTGGGTTGTGGTCAGCGGGTGTTCGTCGCGGACGGGCAGGTCACGCAGATCGAGGGTGATCCGGACTCGCCGATTTCGCGGGGCCGGTTGTGTCCGAAGGGCGCGGCGAGCAAGAGCCTGGTGACGAGTCCGTTGCGCCAGACCACGGTCCGCTACCGACGGCCCTACTCCACGCAGTGGGAGGACCTCGACCTCGACACGGCACTCGACATGATCGCCGACCGGATCCTCGCGGCACGCGAGGAGACCTGGGAGGACGTGGACGAGCAGAGCCGGCCGCTGAACCGCACGCTGGGGATCTCCAGTCTGGGCGGGGCGACGCTGGACAACGAGGAGAACTACCTCATCAAGAAGTTGTTCACCGCGATGGGGGCGTTGCAGATCGAGAACCAGGCCCGTATTTGACACTCCGCCACCGTCCCCGGTCTGGGGGCCAGCTTCGGTCGTGGCGGTGCGACGGACTTCCAGCAGGACATCGCCAACGCTGACGTCATCGTCATCCAGGGCTCCAACATGGCCGAGGCACATCCGGTCGGGTTCCAGTGGGTGATGGAGGCCAAGCGCCGTGGGGCGAAGGTCTTCCACGTCGACCCGCGGTTTACGCGCACCAGTGCGGTGGCTGATGCGTACCTGCCGATCCGGGCGGGCACGGACATCGCGCTGCTGGGTGGGGTGATCCGGTACATCCTCGACAACGAGTTGGACTTCCGCGAGTACGTCCTCGCGTACACCAACGCCGCCACCATCGTCAGCGACCAGTTCGAGGACACCGAGGACGGCGACGGGTTCTTTTCCGGCTTCGATCCCGAGACCGGCAGCTACGTGCAGGACAGCTGGCAGTACGAGGGCCACGAGGACTCCTCGGGCAGCGGACACACCGCGATGGAGCGGGACACCGCCGCCGGCCTGGAGCACGAGTCGCACGGCGCGGGTGTGGGCGGGCAGACGCAGCGCGATGAGACGTTGCGGCATTCGCGCTGCGTCTACCAGATCCTCAAGCGGCACTACGCCCGCTACACCCCCGAGATGGTCGAGCGGGTCTGCGGCATCCCGCAGGACAAGTTCCTGGAACTGGCCCAGGCCTGGACCGCGAACTCCGGCCGGGAACGCACCGGCATGCTCGTCTACTCGGTGGGCTGGACACAGCACAGCGTCGGCGTGCAGTACATCCGCGCCGGGGCGATCATCCAGCTGCTCCTGGGCAACATGGGCCGTCCCGGTGGCGGGGTGATGGCGCTGCGCGGACACGCCAGCATCCAGGGCTCCACCGACATCCCGACCCTGTTCAACCTGCTACCCGGCTACCTGCCGATGCCCCACCACGCCGACCACCCCACCTTCGACGACTGGGTGGACAGCATCCGGCACCCGGGGCAGAAGGGCTTCTGGGGCAACGCGCGGTCGTTCGCGGCCAGCCTGCTCAAGGCCTACTGGGGCGATGCCGCGACGCCGGAGAACGACTTCGGCTACGGCTACCTGCCCCGGATGACCGGTGACCACGGCACCTACCAGCAGGTCCTCAACATGATCGACGGGAAGACGAAGGGCTACTTCCTGCTCGGGCAGAACCCGGCCGTCGGGTCGGCGCACGGCCGTGCCCAACGTCTCGGCATGGCGAACCTCGACTGGCTCGTGGTCCGGGACCTGTTCCTGATCGAGAGTGCGACGTTCTGGAAGAACGGCCCCGAGGTGGCCACCGGCGAGATCGTGCCCGAGGAGTGCCGGACCGAGGTGTTCTTCCTGCCGGCGGCGTCGCACGTGGAGAAGGAGGGCACGTTCACCCAGACGCAGCGGTTGTTGCAGTGGCGGGAGAAGGCCGTCGAGCCGCCGGGCGACGCCCGCTCCGAGCTGTGGTTCTTCTACCACCTCGGCCGTAAGCTGCGCGAGAAGCTGGCCGGTTCGCCGTTGCCGCGCGACCGGGCGCTGCTCGACCTCACCTGGGACTACCCCACGCACGGCCCGAACGCGGAGCCGAGCGCCGAGTCGGTGCTGCGCGAGATCAACGGGTACGACGTGACCACCGGCCGCCCGCTGGCCAGCTTCGCCGAGGCCCGCGACGACGGCTCCACCGCCGTCGGCTGCTGGATCTACACCGGGGTGTACGCCGACGGTGTGAACCAGGCGGCCCGGCGCAAGTCCCGACACGAGCAGGACTGGGTGGCCGCCGAGTGGGGTTGGGCGTGGCCGGCGAACCGCCGCATCCTCTACAACCGTGCCTCGGCCGACCCGGACGGCAACCCGTGGAGCGAGCGCAAGAGGTACGTCTGGTGGGACCCGGACAGGGCCGAGTGGACCGGCTACGACGTGCCGGACTTCGAGAAGACCAAACCGCCGTCGTACCGGCCGCCGGCCGGCGCGTCCGGTCCGGAGGGGATCGCCGGTGACGATCCGTTCGTCATGCAGGGTGACGGCAAGGGCTGGCTCTACGCGCCCAGCGGTGTGCTGGACGGGCCGCTGCCCACCCACTACGAGCCGGTCGAGTCGCCGGTGCGTAACCCGCTTTATCGCCAGCAGGCCAACCCGACGCGCAAGTCGTACGCGCACCCGGTGAACTCGGTCAACCCGAGTCCGCCGCAGGAGCACAGCCAGGTCTTCCCGTACGTGTTCACGGTCAGTCGGCTCACCGAGCACCACACCGCCGGCGGCATGAGCCGGACGGTCCGCACGCTGGCCGAGTTGCAGCCGGAGATGTTCGTCGAGGTGTCACCCGAGTTGGCCGCCGAGCGAGGGCTGAGTCACCTGGGGTGGGCGCACCTGGTCAGCGGTCGCGCGGTGATCGAGGCGAAGGTGCTGGTCACCGACCGGCTCACGCCACTGCGGGTGGAGGGACGGGTCATCCACCAGGTGTGGCTGCCGTACCACTTCGGTTTCGAGGGTCTGGTCACCGGCGACTCGGCCAACGACCTGTTCGGGATCACCCTGGACCCCAACGTCCTGATCCAGGAGAGCAAGGTCGGCACCTGCGACGTGCGGCCCGGCCGACGTCCCACCGGGCCGGCGCTGCTCGACCTGGTGGCCGACTACCAACGACGTGCCGGGATCGTCCCTGGTGGACACGCGCCGGCCGTCACCACCGAGCAGGACGGGGAGGGCAGCGGTGATTCCTGACCCGAACAGCCTCTACGGACCGTTGGACCCGGCGCCCGAGGCCGGGTATGAGAACGCGCCACCCCGGATGGGGTTCTTCACCGACACGAGCGTGTGTATCGGGTGCAAGGCCTGCGAGGTCGCCTGCAAGGAGTGGAACGGCGTCCCGGAGAGCGGCCTGGACCTGCTGGGCATGTCGTACGACAACACGGGCGCGTTGACCGCGAACTCGTGGCGGCACGTGGCGTTCATCGAGCAGCCGCGTCGGGCGGGGCACGGCCCCGCGCCGGCGGACGTCCTCGGCGCGCCGGTCGACGCCGACCGTGACCGACCGCCCGAGCCGGGCGCGGGGCCGCAGTTCCTGGGTATGCCGGGGGCGCAGCCGCCGGGGCGGGGTACGGGCGTCGGGGAGCGTACGGATTTTCGGTGGTTGATGATGTCGGATGTGTGTAAGCACTGCACGCATGCGGCGTGTTTGGATGTGTGTCCGACGGGTTCGTTGTTCCGGACG
>NZ_JBEXIL010000095.1:0-8955 GCF_040608555.1 Micromonospora sp. NPDC005172 | reverse complement strand
TGTGGGGCTTTCCCGGCGGCGGCGGTCCCGTCCCGACCGCCGGCACCACACCACCCACGCACCGCGCTCACGAAAGGAGTACGAGGGACCGCCACACCGCACCGACACGGGGGATCTGGCCTGCCTGACGAAAGGGAGAGCGCCGCTCATGGCCAACCACACCACCGGCACCCCGCACCATCTTCGCCACCCGGCCCGGACAGGGTTGGCCGCCATCGCCGCCACCCTGCTCGCCGCCACCTCGCTGACCGCCCTCGCGGTCACCGGCGGTGCCACCCCGGCCTCGGCGGCCGGGTTGTCCCCGTTCGACATCTCCGGCCGTGGCGCCACCGTCCCGTTCCTCGAACAGGAGGCGGAGAAGGCAGCCCACAACGGCACGAAGATCGGCCCGGACCGGCGCTACGGCACGCTTCCGTCGGAGGCGTCCGGCCGGGAAGCGGTCACCCTCGACGCCGTCGGTGAGTACGTCGAGTTCACCCTCACCGCCCCGGCCAACGCGGTCACCTTCCGGTACAGCCTGCCGGACAACTCGGCCGGCACCGGCCGGGACGCCGCCATCGACCTGCGGGCCAACGGCAACCTGCTGAAGTCGGTCCCGGTCACGTCGAAGTACGGCTGGTACTACGGCGGATATCCGTTCAACAACAACCCGGGTGACACGAACCCGCACCACTTCTACGACGAGACCCGGGCGTTGTTCGGCAGCACCCAGCCGGCCGGCACGAAGATCCGGTTGCAGGTGTCCTCGACGGCCCAGTCGCCCACCTTCACGATCGACCTGGCCGACTTCGAGCTGGTCGCGCCGATCGCCAAGCCCTCCGGTGTCATCGACGTGGTCACCGACTTCGGCGCGGACCCGACCGGTGCGACCGACTCGACAGCGAAGTTCCAGGCGGCGGTCGACGCCGGAAAGGCCCAGGGCCGGGCGGTGTGGATTCCGACCGGCACGTTCACCCTCTGGGACCACGTGGTGGTCGACGGGGTGACCCTGCGCGGCGCGGGCCCCTGGTACTCGGTGCTCGGCGGCCGGCACCCCACCGACCGGAAGCGGGCGGCGGGCATCTACGGCAAGTACGTCCCCGGCGGCGGTTACACCGGTGAGATCCGGTCGCACGAGGCGAACGGGCCGAGCCGCAACGTCACCCTGCGGGACTTCGCCATCATCGGCGACATCCGCGAGCGGATGGACGACGACCAGGTCAACGCGCTCGGCGGGGCGATGACCAACTCGGTGGTCGACAACCTCTGGTTGGAGAACACCAAGGTCGGCGCGTGGATGGACGGTCCGATGGACAACTTCACCATCCGCAACAGCCGCATCCTCGACCAGACCGCCGACGGGGTGAACTTCCACACCGGCGTCACCAACTCGACGGTGACCAACACGTTCGTCCGCAACACCGGTGACGACGCCCTCGCCATGTGGGCGCAGAGCGTGCCGAACGTCAACAACTCGTTCACGCACAACACGATCGGCGTGACGTTGCTGGCGAACCACCTGGTCAGCTACGGCGGCCGGGACATCAAGATCACCGATAACGTCACTGCCGACTCGTTGACCAACGGCGGGGGCATCCACGTCGCCAACCGCTATCCGGGCGTGCAGGGTGACACCGCGGTCCGAGGCACCTGGACGATCGCCCGCAACACCCTGATCCGCAACGGCAACTCGGACTACAACTGGAACTTCGGCGTCGGGGCGATCTGGTTCTCCGCCCTCAACGAGGCGTTCCAGCAGGCCACCATCAACATCACCGATACCGACATCCTGGACAGCTCGTACGCGGCGCTGCACTGGATCGAGGGCCAGACCAGCGGGATCAACCTCACCAACGTACGCATCGACGGCGCCGGCACGTACGCGCTCCAGGTGCAGGCGCCCAGCCAGGTGTCGTTCACCAACGTGCGGGCCACCAACATCGCGCAGAGCAACCCGATGCACAACTGCGTGGGTGGCGGCTTCCAGATCACCCAGGGCTCGGGCAACTCGGGCTGGTACACCCCGACCCCGTACTGCGGCCCGTGGCCGGAGCCGCAGTGGGGTGGCGGACCGAGCACCCCGCCGACCACCGGCCCGACCACCGCGCCGCCCACCACCGCCCCTCCGACCACCGCGCCCCCGACCACCGCTCCTCCGACGACCCCTCCGCCCTCCGGCGGGAACCTGGCGTTGAACCGGTCGGCGACCGCGACCAGCACCAACCAGAGCTACACCGCCGGCAACGTGGTGGACGGCAACGCCTCCACCTACTGGGAGAGCGCCAACAACGCCTTCCCGCAGTCGGTCACGATCGATCTGGGCGCGGTCCGCTCGGTCGACCGGGTGGTGCTCAAGCTGCCCGCCGGTTGGGAGCAGCGCACCGAGACGCTGTCGGTGCTCGGCTCGACCGACGGCTCGTCGTACGGCACCCTGGCGTCGTCCGCCGGTCGGGTCTTCGCCCCCGGCTCGGGTAACACCGTGTCGATCGGGCTGCCCTCCGGTAACCGTCGCTACATCCGGGTCACCGTGACCGGCAACACCGGCTGGCCGGCCGCCCAGCTCAGCGAGGTCGAGGTGTACGGCGGTACGCAGACCACGGCACCGCCCACCACCGCGCCGCCGACCACCACCCCGCCCCCGACCACGCCCGCCCCCAGCGGCAACCTCGCGGCCGGACGGTCGATCACCGAGACCAGCCACTCCGACGTGTACGCCGGGTCCAACGCGGTGGACGGCAACGCCAACACCTACTGGGAGAGCGCCAACAACGCGTTCCCGCAGTCGTTGACCGTCGACCTGGGCGCCGCCCGAACGGTGTCCCGGGTCGTGCTGAAGCTGCCACCGTCGTCGGCCTGGCAGACCCGCACGCAGACGCTTGCGGTGCTGGGCTCCACCGACGGCTCGTCGTACGGCACGTTGAAGTCGTCGACCGGCTACACCTTCAACCCGTCCAGCGGCAACACGGTCACCGTGACCTTCACGGCCACCAGCCAGCGATACCTGCGCCTGACCGTCACCGGCAACACCGGCTGGCCCGCCGGTCAGCTCAGCGAGTTCGAGGTCTACTCCAGCTAGGCCGGTGGTCCCCGCCCCGGCCAGGGCGGGGACCACCGCACCGTCCCCCACCTGTCGCGGCACGACGGGCGTACCCCTGCACCCGTCACCGGGCAACGCACCCCACACCACCCCCGAAAGAGGTGTAGCCACCGATGTCCAGAAACGGCCCTACCCGAGGCACCCCGCGAACCGGCTCGCCCGGTTCCGCCCACCCGACCGGTCGAGGACGTCGCCAGCGACTGCTCGCCGGCGCGCTCGCCGGACTGCTCCTCGCCGCCGTTCCCGCCGTCACCCCCGCGACCGCGGCACCGGCAGCCACGCCCGCCTCCGCCCCGGCGGGCTCCGCCCGCGCGGCCCTGCTCGCCGGACTCTCCGCGACCATGACCGCCAGCAGCTACAACCAGAACTACGTGGCGAGCAACGCCAACGACGGCAACGCCTCGACCTACTGGGAGAGCGCCAACAACGCGTTCCCCCAGTGGATCCAGGCCGACCTGGGTGCCACGATCGGCGTGGACCGGGTGGTGCTCAAGCTGCCGCCGTCGTCGGACTGGCAGACGCGTACGCAGACGCTCTCGGTTCTGGGCTCCACCAACGGCTCGTCCTTCAGCACCCTGAAGTCGTCGGCCGACTACACCTTCAACCCGAGCAGCGGCAACACCATGACCGTCAGCTTCACCGCCGCCAGCACCCGCTACGTACGGGTGCAGGTCACCGGCAACACCGGCTGGCCGGCGGCGCAGCTCTCCGAGGTCGAGGTGTACGGCTCCAGCGGCAGCACCGACACCCAGGCTCCCAGCGCTCCCGGCAACCTGGCCTACACCCAGCCGGCCAGCGGGCAGATCCGCCTCACCTGGTCGGCGTCGAGCGACAACGTCGGGGTCACCGGCTACGACGTCTACGCCAACGGCGCGCTGCGCGGCAGCGTCGGCGGCTCGACGCTGACGTACACCGACAGCCAGGCGGACAGCGCCACGGTCTCGTACTACGTGCGGGCCAAGGACGCGGCCGGCAACCAGTCGTCGAACAGCAACACGGTCACCCGCACCGGCACCGGCAACCCGCCCACCGGGAGCAACCTGGCGGTCGGCAAGCCGATCACCGCCTCCGGATACGTGCACACGTTCGTGGCGACCAACGCCAACGACAACAACGTGGCCACCTACTGGGAGGGCAACGGCAACCCGAGCACGCTGACCGTGCAGCTCGGTGCCAACGCCAGCCTCAGCTCGGTCGTGTTGAAGCTGAACCCGGACTCGGCGTGGGGCACGCGTACCCAGAACATCACAGTGCTCGGCCGGGACCAGAGTTCGTCGAGCTTCACCACCCTGGTCGGCGCGACGAACTACACCTTCAACCCGGGCAGCGGCAACACGGTGACCATCCCGGTCAGCGGGGCAGCGGCCGACGTACGCCTCTCGATCGCCTCGAACACCGGCGCACCGGCCGGCCAGGTGGCCGAGTTCCAGGTCTTCGGCACCCCCGCGCCGAACCCGGACCTCACCGTCACCGGCATGTCGTTCAGCCCGTCCGCGCCCGTCGAGACCAGCACCATCACGCTCTCGGCGACCGTGCGGAACGCCGGTTCGGCAGCCTCCGCCGCGACCAACGTCAACTTCTACCTGGGCTCCACCCGGGTCGGCACCGCGTCGGTCGGTGCCCTCGCGGCCGGCGCGTCGACCACTGTCAGCGCCAGCATCGGCACCCGCGACGCGGGCAGCTACCCGCTCAGCGCGAAGGTCGACGAGTCCAACACCGTCGTCGAGCAGGACGACACCAACAACAGCTACTCCAACCCCAGCCCGCTGGTGGTGAGCCCGGTCGCCACGAGTGACCTGGTCGCCTCCTCGGTCGCCTGGTCGCCGGGGAACCCGTCGGCCGGCAACACCGTCACGTTCTCCGTGTCGATCCGCAACGCCGGCAGCGTCGCGTCCGCGTCCGGGTCCCACGGCATCACGCTCACCGTCCTCAACGAGTCCGGCACGGTCGTCCGTACCCTGACCGGCTCGTACTCCGGTGTCATCAATGCCGGGGCGACGGTCGGCCCGGTCAACCTGGGCACCTGGACGGCCGCGAACGGCAAGTACACGGTCCGGGTCGTGCTCGCCGCCGACGCCAACGAACTGCCGGTCAAGCAGACCAACAACACCTCCGACCGTCCGCTCTTCGTCGGGCGTGGCGCCAACATGCCGTACGACATGTACGAGGCCGAGGACGGCGCGGTCGGCGGCGGCGCGGCAGTCGTGGGCCCGAACCGGACCGTCGGCGACCTGGCCGGTGAGGCGTCCGGTCGGCGTGCGGTGACCCTGAACTCGACCGGTGCCTACGTCGAGTTCACCACCCGGGCCAGCACCAACACGCTCGTCACCCGCTTCTCCATCCCGGACGCGGCCGGCGGCGGGGGCATCAACTCGACGCTGAACGTCTACGTCAACGGCACGTTCCACAAGGCCATCGACCTGACGTCCCGCTACGCCTGGCTGTACGGCAACGAGACCAGCCCGGGCAACTCGCCGAGCGCGGGCGGACCGCGGCACATCTACGACGAAGCCAACGTCATGCTCAACTCGACCGTGCCGGCCGGCAGCAAGATCCGCCTGCAGAAGGACGCGGCCAACACGACCACCTACGCGATCGACTTCATCAACACCGAGCAGGTCTCGCCGATCGCCAACCCGGACTCGGCGCGCTACGCCACTCCGACCGGTTTCACCCACCAGGACGTGCAGAACGCCCTGGACCGGGTCCGGATGGACACCACCGGCAACCTGATCGGTGTCTACCTGCCGGCCGGCAACTACTCCACCTCGTCGAAGTTCCAGGTGTACGGCAAGGCGGTCCAGGTGACCGGTGCCGGCCCCTGGTACACCCGGTTCAACGCGCCGTCCGGCCAGGAGAACACCGACATCGGCTTCCGGGCCGAGAACTCGGCGGCCGGCTCGTCGTTCAAGAACTTCGCGTACTTCGGCAACTACACCTCGCGGATCGACGGCCCGGGCAAGGTGTTCGACTTCTCCAACGTGTCGAACATCGTGATCGACAACATCTGGGCCGAGCACCAGGTCTGCCTCTACTGGGGCGCCAACACCGACTACATGACGATCAGGAACTCGCGGATCCGCAACCTGTTCGCCGACGGCGTCAACATGACCAACGGCAGCACCAACAACCTGGTCAGCAACAACGACGCCCGGGCCACCGGTGACGACAGCTTCGCGCTGTTCTCGGCGATCGACGCGGGCGGCGCCGACATGAAGGACAACATCTACGAGAACCTGACGTCGACCCTGACCTGGCGGGCCGCCGGGGTGGCCGTCTACGGCGGCTACGGCAACACGTTCCGCAACATCTACATCGCGGACACGCTCGTCTACTCCGGTATCACCATCAGCTCGCTCGACTTCGGCTACCCGATGAACGGCTTCGGCGCGAGCCCGCCGACCCGCTTCGAGAACATCTCGATCGTGCGGGCCGGTGGACACTTCTGGGGCGGACAGACCTTCCCGGCGATCTGGGTGTTCTCCGCCTCGAAGGTGTTCCAGGGCATCCGCGTCAGCGACGTCGACATCGTCGACCCGACCTACAGCGGCATCATGTTCCAGACCAACTACGTCGGTGGGCAGCCGCAGAACCCGATCACCGACACGGTCTTCACCAACATCTCCATCAGCGGCGCCCGCAAGAGCGGTGACGCCTACGACGCCAAGTCCGGCTTCGGCATCTGGGCCAACCCCATGCCGGAATCCGGGCAGGGTCCTGCCGTCGGGTCGGTCACCTTCACCAACCTGCGGCTGAGCAACAACGCCGTGGACATCCAGAACCCGACCACGACCTTCACCATCAACCGCAACTGACTCACCCGGTAGCCGACGCCGTCGGGGGGTCCCACCCTCCCGGCGGCGTCGTGCCGTGCCGGCCTTCGCCCGCGGCGAACCGGGCCGCGCCGGCCGCCGCGTCGGTGGCCAGCGAATCCATGCCGTACGCGAACTCGGTCGCGAACGCCTCCGCCGCTGGCCGCCCCGCGCCGACCAGCACGGAGGCCCGGTCGTTACGCAGGCAGGTCTGCGGGTGCCGGGCGATCGCCGCCGCCAGTTCCTCGGCCGCCGCCCGCGCCTGGCCCGGCGGCACCACCCGGTTGACCAACCCCATGGCGTACGCCTCGTCGGCCGGTACCGCCCGCCCGGTGAGGATCAGGTCCATCGCGCGGCTCTCCCCGATCAACCGGGGCAGCCGGACCGTCCCGCCGTCGATGAGCGGTACTCCCCAGCGACGACAGAACACCCCGAGTGTGGCGTCGGATTCGGCGACCCGCAGGTCACACCAGAGGGCCAACTCCAGGCCACCGGCCACCGCGTACCCGGAGATCGCCGCGATGACCGGCTTGCTCAGCACCATCCGGGTCGGACCCATCGGGCCGTCCCCCTCCGGCTCGACGCGGTTGCCGCGCGGCGTGCCGATCGCCTTGAGGTCGGCACCGGAGCAGAACGTGCCACCGGCACCCCAGAGCACAGCCACCGCCGCGTCCGGGTCCGCGTCGAAGGCGCGAAAGGCGTCCGCCAGCGCCCGAGCGGTGGCCCCGTCCACAGCGTTCCGAGCCCCGGGACGATCCACGATCACAGTGCTGACGGCCCCGACCCGCTCCACCCGTACACCCATCCCGCCAGCATGCCCGCCGGGCCCGCCCCCCACAATCCTCGTCGATCTTGCAGTTCCGGTTGCCGGTCTGCGGCCTTTGCCCCGGTTCCTGTCAACAGAAAGTGCAAGATCGGCGCGAAAGGGGGACGCGGCAGGTTTGTCGCCGGTGGTCGGTTTGTGACGGCGATCGCCGGGAAGTCGGTACTCGTGCGAGAGCTATTGACGAAGGTTGAACAGGACTCCCGACTGGACCGCGCCGGTGACCGGTTGCAGAAGGTGGTCCTGGGGACGCTGCGACCGCGCCGGCTGCGGGACCTGCTGCACGGCGTGACGCTGGGCCACCCGCTGCACCCGGCCATGGTGCAGGTGCCGGTCGGGGCGTGGATCAGCGCCGCCGTGCTGGACCTGATGCCGGGGCAGCGCCGGCCGGCCACCGTGCTGGTCGGCCTGGGGACGGTCAGCGCGCTGCCGGCGGCGGTCGCCGGGTTGAACGACTGGGCGGCGCTCTCCCGGGACCAGCGCCGCGTCGGCCTCGTGCACGCCGCCGCGAACACCGTCGGTGTCGGGCTCTACGCCGGATCGCTGGCGGCGCGGCTCTCCGGGCGGAGCGGTGTCGGTAAGGCGCTCGGGTTCCTCGGCCTCTCCGCCGTCAGCCTCGGCGCGTACATCGGTGGACACCTGGCGTACAAGCAGGGCGCCCAGGTCAACCAGAGCGTGTCCGAGCTGCACCGGATGAGCGACGGGTGGCACTCGCTGGTCGACATGGCCAGCCTGCCGCAGCGCACGTTGATCACCCGCGAGGTGGACGACGACATCTCGGTGATCCTCTACCGCCACGGTGAGGAGGTCACCGTGATGCTGGAGCGCTGCCCGCACCAGAGCGGCCCGTTGGGCGAGGGCGAGGTCCAGGAGATCGACGGCCACGCCTGCGTGGTCTGTCCCTGGCACGGCAGCGCCTTCCGGCTCAACGGCGGTGAGGTCATGCAGGGGCCCTCCGGCAACGACCAGCAGATCCTGCCCACCCGCGTCCAGGACGGCGTCCTGCAGACCCGCCTGCCCTGACTCGCTCCGCCGAGCGCGACCGGACGCCGTCGGCTGGGGTGACCTCCACCGGACGCCGTCCGGCTGGTGTCGCTCACAGTCGATATACCGCAGAGTCATAGATATACCTCTGAGGTATGTCGCTCTCCAGACCACTCGCCGCCGCGCGCCGTCATCCGCCGTCACTCGCCGCCGCGCGCCGCCGCGCGCCGCCGCGCGCCGCCGCGCTCGGCGGTCTCGAG
>NZ_JBEXIL010000094.1:0-9208 GCF_040608555.1 Micromonospora sp. NPDC005172 | reverse complement strand
AACGGGTCGGGACGACGGGCGGCGCGGCGACCGGTGGCAGGGCCACCGCTACGACAGGGGGCACCACTGTAGAAGCATCGGTCGGGGCCGACGGCGCACTTGGCGTTCTGGTTCAGGCAGGACTTCACCAGGGGGCCGAGGTGGGCCGGGTCCCAGGCGTTCATGAAGTCACCGTGCATGGAGGACGGCTTGCCGGAGGAGAGGCTGAGGCCGTCCCCGCCCAGCGACTGGTAGTTGACCATGAAGGACAGGTCCGGCACCGCCACCGGGTACTTGCCGGTGCAGACGCCGTTGACCGGGTCGCCCATGTGCGACTTGTGGTCGGGGGAGTCGATGTTCTTGCCGTCCCAGCAGTCCTTGAAGACGAGCTGGAAGATGAGGTTGCCGCCCGGGGCGCAGACCGGCCAGTTGCCGTCGGCGCTGCGGCCGGTCTCGGCGCTGCCAGCGCACCAGAACTGGTTGCTGCCGGCGTTCTTCGGCGTGTCGACCTGCTTCTTGGCGTCGCCCTCGACCATCCGCAGGCCCGGCGGGAACGGCTTGACGGTGGACGGGTCCTTGACCCGCGAGCCGTAGTAGACCCGGAAGCTCTTCATCGGTACGGGCTTGCCGTCCTTGCGCAGCTCCGGCGTCCAGTAGGCGCTCAGGTCACCGGGAGCGTTGCAGGTGGTCTTCGAGGACAGCAGCTGGTCGGTCGTGGTGAACGCGTCGACCTTCGGGCCGAAGAAGGTGTGCATGTGCGAGGCGCCCGGCAGGCCGGGGACGACGATCGGGTCGTCCGGAGCCGAGTTGGCGAGCTCGCAGTCGGTGTGGAACTCGGGGACGCGGGTGGTCCCCGGCGTCACCGGCTTCGGCTTGATCGCGTTGAAGGCCGCCAGTTCCTGGTTCCACCGGGCCTGGTCGACCGGCACCCAACCGGCCGCCGGCGGCGTGCCCGGCGTGGTGCCCGGGGTCGTCGGCGTGGTTGCCGGGGTCGTCGGCGTCGCCGGGCTGGCGCTCGGCGTGGGCGACGCGCTCGGGGTCGTGGCGGTCCCGGAGCCGAACGTGAACCAGTTCAGGTTCACGAAGTCCGACCGGGAGGTGCTTTTCATGACGGCGAAGACGGTCTGCGGACCGGACGGCACGCTGGTCGCCGTGGCGGTCACCGTCGTCCACTTCTGCCAACCGCCGGTGTGGGCGATCGGGAAGCTGGCCAGCAGGGTGCCGGTCTGCGTACCGAGGCGCAGCTCGACGGCGCCGCCGTCGGTGTTGTTCGCGGCGACCCGGGCCTTCAGGTCGGCTCCGGTGATCGACACGCCGTCGTAGCGCAGCCAGTCTGCGTTGCCGAGCCAGCCGACGTTCTTGCCGCCGTCGGCGTCGCCGGTGCTCTCGGTCTGCGCGCCGGACTGCGCCGCGAAGCCCTCCGCCTGGATGCGGCCCGGCACGGCGACCTCTTCGGCCTGGGCGCCAGCGATGTAGATGCCGCTGCCGGCCAGGGCGGCGGCGACCGCGGAGGCGAGCGTGATGCGGGCGAGGCGGCGGCGCTTTCGCGTCCGGTCCGGCGGTGCGACGTGCGCGGGGGGAGTCCGCATTACCAGTGATTCCTTCGAGTCGGCGATAACGCTCCTGTCGACTGAAGTATGTGCACGTCCAGGGCTTGCGGCAACGTACGGAAAAAGAATTAAGGAGGGTGGTGGGCAAGTCTCCTGGTGGCCGCCGTTCCGACGTCGGATAACAATTTTTGGCCCGCACAGCCTTAAGTTTGTATTAAATCCGTCGACGGGGGTCGCCTGGCGTCCCGATTCGGTGATGACGAATTCTCCGGTTACGAATCGTGTTCGCGTCGAATACTGGAGGCATGCCTTCGAGGACGGGCGTCCCCCGGCTCACGCGCCAGCCGGGTCGGCTGGTGGCCTTCAGCGACGCCGTCTTCGCCATCGCCGTCACGCTCCTCGTGCTGGAGATCCAACCGCCGAGGGACTTCGGGCACCTCCTGCGGGGCCTCGGGGCGTTGTGGCCGTCGTACCTGGCGTACGCGTTGAGTTTTCTACTGGTCTGGCAGGTCTGGGTCAACCACCACGTCATGTTCGACCGTGTCCGGCACGTCGACCGTCAGGTCCTGTTCCTCAACACGCTGCTTCTGATGGTCATCGCGTTCCTGCCGTTCTCCACGTCGCTGCTCGCCGACGCGCTCCGCGCGGAGCAGGGACTGCGCACGGCGGTCGTCGTCTACGGCACCACGCTGTGGGCGGCGGCGGCCCTGTTCAACGTCATCTGGGCCCGTCTCCGCCGGGCGCGGCTGCTGGACCCCGGCCTCGGCCCCCTCGGCGTCCGGGCCATCGGTCGCCGATTCGCGCTCGCGCTGGCCTGGATCGGCTCCGGCGTCCTCGTCGGCGCGTTCCTGCCGATCGCGGGCGTCGTCATCATCGCGGCCTTCCTGCCCGCCTACTACCTGCCCATCCGCGGCGAGGACGGCGAGGACGGCGAGAGCGCGCACCGCCCCGGCTGAACCGGACCCGAGGACCCGCGGACCGGCTCGGTGTACACCGGCGACGAGGCCGCCAAAATAATGTGGGTGCGGCTGTCGATCGGGACCGGCTCTGTTCGTAGCCAGGGTGAGGGCCCGGCATCGAGACGGGCACACACCCGCCGGAGGGCATGATGACCACCACTGCGAACACCACCCGCACCACCGCGTCGGCTTTCGGCGCGCTGATCGGGGCCGGTGTCGTCGCCACGGTCGCCGCGAGCGCCGCCACCATGGTCGTCGCCGCCGCAGGTCGCACGGCAGGAATCAGCCTCGACGTGAGCGGTGCCCCGATCCCGGTCGCCGGGTTCGGCGTGCTGACGACCGCCTTCTCGCTGGTCGGCGTCGTCCTCGCCGCGCTGCTGTCCCGATTCGCGCGACGCCCCCGTCGTGCGTTCGTCCGTACGACGGTGGTGCTGACGGTCCTGTCCCTGGTGCCGGACGTGATCGCCGACGCCGACACGGCCACCAAGGCGCTGTTGATGCTCACCCACCTGGTCGCGGCCGCGATCGTGATCCCCGCTGTCGCGCGCCGTCTGGCCGCCTGAACCGTCACCGACCATCCCGCTGTCGAACTACCGAAAGGATCGTCATGAAGCAGTATCTGCTGTCCGTGCACCTCGTCGAGGGCGCCCCCGCCATGTCGGACGAGGAGACGGAGACCATGTTCGCCGAGACCGGCCGGATCAACGACGAGATGCAGGCCGCGGGCGTCTGGGTCTTCGCCGGGGGCCTCGTGTCGCCGGACAGTGCCACGGTCGTCCGGATCGAGAACGGCGCCACGACCATGAGCGACGGGCCCTTCGCGGAGACGAAGGAACACCTCGCCGGTTTCTGGATCATCAAGTGCACGGACCTGGACGAGGCGCTCGCCTGGGCCGAGAAGTGCGCGGCGGCCTGCGGACCGGTCGAGGTGCGTCCCTTCGACGACCTGTCCCAGTCCTGACCACGAGCCGGTCGACCGACATGGACCTGGCGGGCATCTACCGCGCGGAGTACGGCCGCTGCGTCGCCACCCTGACCCGCGTCCTCGGCGACATCAACCTCGCCGAGGAGGCGGTCCAGGACGCCTTCACCACGGCGGTGCAGAAGTGGCAGACGCCGCCGCCGAACCCGGGCGCCTGGATCGTGACGACCGCGCGCAACCGGGCCATCGACCGGCTTCGGCGGGAATCGACCCGCGAGGCCCGGCACGCCCAGGCCCTCCTGCTCCAACAACAGGACGCGCCCCAGGAGGTGGGACCAGTGAAGGACGACCAGCTGCGACTCATCTTCACCTGCTGCCACCCGGCGCTCGCCCCGGAGGCGCGAACGGTCCTCACGCTGCGTCTGCTCGGTGGTCTCGAGGTCCCGGAGATCGCCCGGGCCTACCTGCTCCGGGAGACGACCATCGCCCAGCGGATCGTGCGCGCCAAGAAGAAGATCCGGGACGCCGCCATCCCGTACCGGGTACCCGCCGACCACGAGCTGCCGGATCGACTGCCGCCCGTGCTCACCGTGCTCTACCTGATGTTCAACGAGGGCTACGTGTCCACCTCGGGGCCGATGATCAGGACCGACCTGTGCGCCGAGGCGATCCGGCTCGCTCGCGAGCTGGCCGCGTTGATGCCCGACGAGCCGGAGGTCCTGGGCCTGCTCGCCCTGCTGCTGCTGACCGAGGCACGCCGCCCGGCCCGCCTCGGTCCGACCGGCGACCTGGTGCTCCTCGCCGACCAGGACCGCTCACTGTGGAACCGGGATCTCATCGCCGAGGGGCACGATCTGGTCCGGCGGTGTCTGCGGCGCAACCAGCCCGGCCCGTACCAGATCCAGGCCGCGATCGGCGCTGTGCACACCGACGGCGCGGCCACCGACTGGCGGCAGGTCCTGGCACTGTACGACCAGCTCCTCGCGCACGCGCCGACTCCCGTCGTGGCGCTCAACCGGGCGGTCGCGGTGGCCGAGGTGCACGGCCCCGAGGCCGCCCTCGCCGCGGTCGAGGCGATCGACCTTCCCGGCTACCACCGGCTGCCCGCCACCCGGGCCGAGCTGCTGGCCCGACTCGGACGCGACGCGCAGGCCCGCGCCGCCTACGACGAGGCCATCGCACTGACCAGCAACGACACCGAACGCGCCTTCCTGGGGGCGCGCCGGAGCGAACTCACCCACACGAGGAGACCATCGTGACCGCGACCTACACCTTCGACGTCTTCATGAGCCTCGACGGCTTCGGCAGCACCACCGGCGACTGGGGTGGCTACTGGGGCAAGCAGGGCCCGGAGTTGCTTCAGCGTCGCCTCGCCACATACGGCGAGGACCACCGCATGGTCTTCGGCGCCCGCACGTTCGAGCTGTTCGGGCAGATGCTTGCCGACAGCACCGAGGAGTCCGACGTCCGGGACGCCTGGGTCACCCGGATGACGAACCTCCCGGCCACTGTCGTGTCGAACACCCTTCAGGGACCGCTCGACTGGCCGGACGCGACCCTCGTCCGTGGTGACGCCGTCGACGTCGTCGCCGGGCTCAAGAAGGAGTCCGAGGTGCCCCTGCGGTCGCACGGCAGCCTGTCGATGAACCGGGCACTGATGGCCGCCGGCCTGGTCGACCTCGTCCAGGTGACCCTCTTCCCGGTGGTCACCGGTCAGACCGGGACGGAGCCGATCTTCCACGGGGCTGCGGACTTCGACCTGGAGCTGGTCGAGAGCCGCACGCTCGACGGTCGGACCCAGGAACTCCTCTACCGACCGACCCGGCACACCTGAGTCCTTTCCACCACACGGCGGTTGGCGCGGTGCACCACATCGGTGCTTGCCGTGGCTCATTCGGTAGCCTCTGACACGTTCTGACAACGTCTGACGGAGCCGTCTGGCATGGGGGACTGATGAGGGACCAGCGTGCCGCCGCGGAGTCGAGTCAGGACGGACGGGCCGCCGCTGAGAGGTTCGCCGAGCAGTTGAGAGCACTGCGCAGCACGGCGGGGAACCCGTCCTTCCGCAAGATGGCGGGGCGATCAGGACGGATCTCGCACACGACGCTGCACGAGGCCGCCGCCGGGACCCGTTTTCCCTCGTGGGAGACCACGCGGGAGTTCGTCCGAGCGTGCGAGGCGGACGAGGCCCTGTGGCGGCGCCGATGGGAGGACGCGCAGCGCCCGGGGACGGTCGCCCGGCCCGGCGGAGACGATGACGACGTGCCGGTCGTCGCCGCGTCCGCGCCGAAGGAGCAGGGCGTGTCGCAGGCCGTGGAGGCCCCGCAGGCCGGGGATGACGTCGTGGGTACGCGGCGGCGGCGTCTGCTGTGGCTCAACGCCGCAGTGGTGGTGCTGGTGGTGGCGGTGGCCGTCGTCCTGGGTGGGACCGTTCGTGGCCGGTCGGGCTCGGGCGGCTCCGGCACACCGACGGCGTCACCGACCCCGTCGCCGTCCACGACGACGTACTCGGACTCGCTGATCCCCGGGGACTCGAGCAGGTTCGTCGCCGACGTCACCATCCCCGACGGCACCCAGGTCAAGGTGAACGCCCAGTTCGACAAGGTGTGGGCGCTCGCCAACGTGGGAGAGGTCGAGTGGCACAACCGGTACCTGGCGCGGATGGAGCCCACCGCCGACGGTGACGGCTGCCGGACACCGGATCGGGTGCCGATCGGTGACACGCCGCCCGGCGAACAGGTGATGATCCGTGTTCGGGTCACCGCGCCGAGCGTCCCTGGCAGGTGCTGGGTCAGTTGGAAGATGGTCGACGAGGCTGGCCGGGAGTACTTCCCGACCCGACGGCCGGTGTACTTGCTGGTCACCGTGACCGCCTGAGGTCAGGTCGCGATGTCAGACACGGGCGTCGAGCCAAGCTGACAACACCGCATTCATCGAGGTCGGTGACGGTCTGACGAATCTGACAGGCCGCCGGGGGTACCGAACAGCAGGGCACTTCTCGCAGGGTGATGTCGAACCGGAGAACGACTCACCAGCTACGAGGAGGAGCCACCTTGCGCCGTCCCTGGTTAACCGTCGGACTCGCCGCGCTCTGCGTGGCCGTCGGCGTCCCGGCCCACGCGGCGGCATCCGGTGCCACAACGCAGCGGACCGCCACCGCGGCCGCGCGGCCGATCGTGGACATGGAGGCCACCGTCCTGGCCGCCCAGATCGACCCCCGTCGGGCCGACAACACCCTGACTCCGGGTGCGAAGAACTCCGTGCTCGCCGTGGAGCAGGCGTTGCAGGCGCAGGGCCTGCTGAACGCGCAGTGGGTCGACGGCTACTTCGGCACGGTGACCGTCTCGGCGTACGCGGCGTACCAACGCTCGCTGGGCTACACCGGCCTGGCCGCGAACGGCCTGCCCGGTGTGACGTCGCTGACGAAGCTCGGACAGAACCGCTACACGGTCGCCAACACGATCGGACCGGGCACGAAGGTCCCGCGCGACGGGTACGTCGTGAACGCCCGAACCCAGGCGATGCTGGCCGAGGCGCAGCGTCTGCTGGGCCAGACGCTGGTGCTCGAGCAGGGCTCGTACAACCCCGGGGGTGACCCGACCTCGGCCGGCACGCATGACGGCGGGGGTGTGGTGGACATCGCGGTCACCGGTATGACCGCGACCCGACGCACCGCCGTCGTCCGGGCGCTGCGACGGGTCGGCTTCGCCGCCTGGCTCCGTGACCCGAGTCAGGGCGACTGGCCGTGGCACATCCACGCCGCGGCGATCAGCGACACGGACCTGTCCAGCCAGGCGCAGCACCAGACCGGTGACTACCACCTCGGCATGAACGGCCTGGCCAACCGTGGCCCGGACGACGGCCCCCAGATCCCGATCCAGACCTGGGAGCAGTACCAGCGCGGGCAGTGACCCGCACCCACCCCCCGCACCGTTCCGGAAAGGACACCATGAACATCCGTAGAAGCCTCGCCTCGGTCGGCGTCGCGCTGGCCGCGGCCACCTCGATCCTCAGCGTCGCATCGCCCGCGTCGGCAGCGGCTCGGGACGGGGTCTGCGACAGCGGCGAGTTCTGCTACTACTACAACAGCGACAACGCGGGATCGCTCTCGGACTTCACCGGTTCGCTCGACGACTACGGCACCGAGCAGCCCTCGTGCTACGACTTCAAGGGCGCGGGCGCCGGCAAGGGCCTGTGCATCAAGAACGAGGCTGCCTCGGTCTGGAACCGCAGCACCAAGACCGTACGCGTCTACTACAACAGCGGCTACGCCGGTTCCTACCAGGACTTCGCGGCCGGTGCGAAGACCAACCTCAACGCCACGCTGAAGAACAACAACGCCTCGCACCAGTTCTCGCCGTCGACGCGCACGAACCTGTCGTACGCCCTGTACCAGGCCAGCGGCGGCACTGTCACGTGCGGCTTCGACGGTTACACCACCACGCCCGGCCGGCACGAGGGCATCGACATCGCCCGCAGCGTCGGTTCGGATGTGCACGCCCTGGTCTCCGGAACGGTCACCTACGTCGCGCGGGGCAGCACCGGCAGCGGCGGACTGTCCACGATCTCGGTCTACAACTCCTCGTCCAACAAGACGGTGATCTACCTGCACACCGCGCCGAGGTCCGGGGTGAGCGTGGGCGACGCCATCAGCAAGGGCGAGATCATCGCCGACGAGTCGTGGCACGGGGTGTCGTCCAGCTCGGGCGCGCACACCCACGTCGAGGTCCGGGCCGGTCGGCAGACCCACGCGGCCGTCAGCGTCGGCGACCCCACCCTGGACAACGCCGACCCGACCGCGTTCTGGAACTCCCAGGGCTACAACGAGAAGTAGGACGTCATGAATCTCCGCAAGGGCCTCGCCGCCGTCGGCGCCGTCCTCGCCATGTCCGCCTCCATCCTGAGCGTGGCCTCGCCGGCAGCGGCGGCCGAACGGGACGGAACCTGCGACAGCGGCGAGTTCTGCTACTACTACAACAGCAACCAGGCCGGCTCGGTCTCCGACTTCACCGACTCGCTGGACGACTACGGCACGACCCAGCCGACCTGCTACGACTTCAAGGGCGCGGGCTCCGGCAAGGGCCTGTGCGTGAAGAACAACGCGGCGTCGGTGTGGAACCGGACCGGCAAGACCGTGCGGGTCTACTTCAACAGCAACTTCGCCGGTACGACGCAGGATTTCGCGGCCGGGGCGACTGGCAACCTCAACGCCACGTTGAAGAACAACAACGCCTCGCACGAACTGCTGAGCGGGCCGACGGGCTGTAGCACCGACGGCACCAACAGCAAGCTGCCGAGCACCATCCTCGTCTACCGGGTCGGTCTCGGGCGCGTCGACCGGGTCGACTTCAAGACGTACGTCAAGAACGTCCTCCCGAACGAGTGGGTGTCGAGCTGGCCGGCTGCCTCGCTGAACGCCGGTGCGATGGCCGTGAAGAGCTACGGCTGGTACTGGGCGCTGCACTCGACCCGCAAGACCTCCGGCGGCCAGTGTTACGACGTCCGGGACGACACGGGCGATCAGGTCTACCGGCCGTCGTCGGCGCAGACCTCGACGTCGGCGGCGGTGGACCGGACCTGGTCGACCCGGTTGACCCGGAGCGGCAACATCCTGCGGGCGCACTACTGCGCGACCACCACCGCGTGCGGTGGCTGGGTGGACGGCGACTGGCTGTCCCAGTACGGCTCGCGTGATCTTGCCAACTCGGGCAGCAGCTACCAGGCGATCCTGCGCCACTACTACCGCGACGTGGTCATCTCCTGACGTCACGCGTCGACCGTGCCGCCCGCCGCACACG
>NZ_JBEXIL010000093.1:0-10222 GCF_040608555.1 Micromonospora sp. NPDC005172 | reverse complement strand
CGCCGCCCCCCCCCCCCCCCCCACGGCCCGAAGGCCTACGCCGCGGGCCGCCAAACACGGGCTGCGGATCGGGTACGCGGCCGACACCCGCCTGGACGCCGACCTCCTGTCCGGCGCGCACCGACCCCGCCCCCACCGCGCCCGGCGCCCGGCGCCCGGCAACTCGCGCACGATCACGGCACCCGGATCCTCGCCTCCGCTGCCGGCCTGCGCACGTTCGACCACAACGGCTTGGAGGACGGCGCCCGACCGACGACTCCTGGCGAGGCGCGGCAGACTGTCGAGTAGTCCGACGGTGGCGGGAGGTCCGTACGTGAGGTTCAGGCGCCGGAACCTGGAGGCACTTGGCGATCTGATTTGTGGAAATCTCGGTTCGGATGACCCGAAGCACGGTGAGGAGCCGAGGTACTTCCCGTACCGCTCGAGCTCGTATATCACCGAGTTTTTCCAAGAGCTCGACACCGACTGGGTACACGACGGGTCTACTCGGCATCGCTGGGTGGCTGACGTCTTGGAAGCGATGTTGGCTGAGCCGCACGATGGGCCAGGCCGGCCTCCGGAGATCTTCTGCCGCGTCATCGACCATCTGATGAGTCCGAGCGAGGCGATGAACGAGGGGGCGGAGCGTGAGAATGCTCTTCGTCAGCTTAACGACGTTCTCACCCGGGAGGGGTTCGAGGCGTTCTACGCCGAGGACCGGCACTGCTACCTGCGGCACCTCGGTTCGAGCACCGTCAGCGTGTTCCGGGCGAATCCGCACCGGCCGTTTACGGTCATGGAGATCAGGAGGCGGCAGGAACTCGCGGCGTACTTGAACACCTGCAGCGAGGACGATCTGATCGAGGAGGTGCTGCTTCCGCTGTTCCGTCAGCTCGGCTTCCACCGGGTAACCGCAGCAGGGCACAAGGACAAGGCGCTCGAGTACGGCAAGGACATCTGGATGCGGTACACCCTGCCGACCCAGCACTACCTGTACTTCGGCCTACAGGCGAAGAAGGGAAAGATCGACGCCTCGGGCGTGACGAAGGCCGGGCATGCCGGCATCGGCGAGATCCACCATCAAGCGCTCATGATGCTGGCCCACCAGATATTCGACCCGGAGACGAACAAGCGGGTTCTCGTGGACCACGCGTTCATCGTCGCGGGGGGCGAGATTACCAAAGCCGCCCGGAACTGGCTCGGTAACGCCCTCGACGACGCGAAGCGAAGCCAGATCATGTTCATCGACCGCGACGACATCCTCAACCTGTATGTGGTGACGAACCTGCCGCTGCCGGCTGGTGCCATCCCACCCCCGACCCCCTGGACGACCGGCGACGAGCCGCCGTTCTGAAAGTCGCGTTCAACCGTCGTCTCGCCGCGACGCCAATCCCGTGCAGCGGCGCCGCCGCCTCGGCTGGCGGATATCGGTTGCCCGGCCGCGGGAAACGCCAGACCCTTGGCGGGTGCACGCTCGTCAGCTTGACAAAATTCTCCACCTGCCGGCGCGGCAGCGTTTCGGTGTGATCGCCGAGGGCGTTGCGCACCTGGCCGCGAGTGTCGCCACGCTGGAGGCGGATGCGGCTCCGCTGGCGGCTGCTCGTCGGCACCAGAGCGCCGCAGTCTTGCGGTGTTTTGCCGACGAGGAGGCGGCGAAGGTCCTCATCCTGCTGGACGTTGCTCGGGCCGGATGGGGGCACCAAAACCGGCAGCGCGTCGAACAGTTGCTGCGGCGCCGGTTCTACCAGCACCTCGCCCGCGGTCTGTACGTTCAGGCTTACGGCGGAGCGCCGGCGGACCTCGCGGAGGTGCGCCGCTACGTCAACGGGTTACGGGCCGAGTTCTACCTCGACGGGCCAATGGATGTGGATTGGATCTTCAGCAACGAGGTCATCACCCGCCGCGAAGAGCGTCTCTACGTCGACTACATCAGGGACGAGGATGGCAACGGTTCCTGGACCGGACCGGCGAGCCGCGCCGCGATGATCGACGAGCCGTTCCAGCATGCGCCGATCCCCTCGGTGGCCATCCGATTGGTCGGCGCGATGCACCGGCTCGGGTTGCTCACCGAGAACGGGTTCCAAGCAACTCAGGCCGTCTGGGACGGGATCGAGGTGGACGACAGCATGCACTGGAGCGCACTGCGGCCCCTCAACGTCGCTGTCATCCAGCGTTTGGTCGATGCTGGCTTGCGCCTGAATGACGACGAGAACGTCGAGGCGGCGCGGTTCGTATGCGAGCACTGGATCTTCCCGCTGTACACGCTGGAACTCGACATGGAGCAGGTGGCACCGGCCGACCTGCAGGCGGCCCGTGAGCGGCGGTTGGCAGCGGAATTCGGCCTGACCGAGGATCTCGCGTACTACTACGGTGGCGAATAGGTTTTTACGAACGGGGCTTCGGATAGCCCGGTGTCGCCGGTTATTGACGCCACCGGGTGGATGCATGCCGATCTCGAGGGTTTTACCTCGCCAGCCGTCGCCTGAAGGAGACCAGGTTGTCGGGGATGTCGTCCTGGTCGTTGCTGTCGGCGGCGCAGTTCGGCCTTGCGGTGTCGACCGCGGGTCCGCGTGTTGACGCTGATCCGGGCATGTTGCGCAGCACCGCGTTGGCGAGCGTCAGGTTGGTGGCCAGGGCTCGTAGTTCGGCCAGCTCAGCGGTTTGGTTCGCGACGGTTATCTTCAGTGTGGCGGCGGTCTCCCGCAGTCGTTGCTCGGCCTCCGGGATTTGGTGGGCTTCGGCGCGGACCCGGGCGTAGAACTCGGCGCGCAGGTCGCAGTGGCGTTTCACCAGGGCCATCCGAGAGACGCCGGCCTCGAAAGCCAGCGCGACAACGGTGAGGCTGCCGTTGGAAACGGTGGCCTGCCCGGCGAGAAGCCGGTTCATGTGTTTTGTGGATCGTGAGCAGCTACGGCTGCCTGCGCGGAGGGAGAGCTGGGGAGTTCATGGTGAGGTATCGGTAGCCGAATTCGGTGAGCCTGTCGGCGTCGAGGCAGTGGCGTCCGTCGAGGACGAGTGGTGAGCGCATGGTGGGGGCGAATTTGGCCCAGTCGAGGTCGCGGTAGTGCGTCCATTCGGTGGCGACCACGATGGTGTCGGCGTCGTCGAACACGTCGTCGACACGGTCGGCGAGGTGCGCGGCGAGGGGTGGGTTGTTCGCGGCGGAAGCGGTCGGCGGCGACGGGGTCGTGCAGGGTAACGGGCCGGAGTATGCCGTTCGGACTCCGGACCACCGAATCGCTGCCCGCCTTGAGATCCAGCGCCGCACATACCGGGCTGCTGCACGACTTGTCAAAGGTACCGGGAGGGCTCACTCCCGAACCGCCCTCTGCCACCCCGCACTGTGGAGTGTGGGGTGGCAGAGAGGGATCGTCTCTGATCAGATGAATGCGGCGAGACCGCCGCGCTCATCCGAGTGCGCGATCAGGTGTCGCAGACGTGCACCCCGTCAATTTTGTCGTTGTAAGGCGTGTCGGCGGCAAGGTTGCTATGCCAGTCGAGTGCAGTACTGCCGAAGAGATAGATCCAACTACTCACGCCGTTCCAATTGTAGAAGTAGGTGTTGGCCCCGTCCGTCTGGTTGTTGACGTAAGCCGACACCTTGTCGTTCCACTTGCCGCCCGTCGGGAAGTTAATCGCCCCGAGATCCATGAACGCGCAGTCGTAGAACCTAATTCTGTATCCCGCGATGTAACCCGCGTCCGCCCAGATGCAGAGGTACTTGTATTCACACGTGTAGACCGAACCGCCGGCGGCTGCGAAATTGCGATCAGCCGGCTTGCTTGATCGAGCCGGAGCCTTAGCCCCAGTCGGAGCCGAAGCTGGAAGTGATGCGGCGGGCCGGACAGGATTGGGAGACGCGAGGGCTGCCTTGACAGCCTCCTTTGAGAGGACCCGCTTGTCCCGTGGCTGGTCAGCCGGCATGCTGATATCGACGCCAGGAGCGATCCGAAGGGTGTCTTCGCTGACCACCTGGGATCCCGGGTACAACTCCATCAGCGACTGAAGAGCCACCGACACCGTCGAATCTGCCGACATTGCCGAGGCCTTGCCGGCATGTGCAGGGCCTCCAGTTGCGGCCACTGCGGTTACAGCAGTGGCTGCGGCCAGCAGGAGACGAACTAACCTCTTCGAAGTTGCCATCAATTCCTTCCCCGTGTGAGCTTCGGCTTCCAGCGAGAATCGTCGCGAAGCCACGCGGAAATGGTTTGCGCGCTAAGCAACAAATGTTTTGTTGACCTAGTGGCGGTCCTCAGGCTAACAGCAAGCTGGACCAGAAAGTGGACCCCAACCGCATCGTCAAATCACATCGACGCTCCTGCGCTCACTTTGTTGCGGGGAGTACTCCGAGCGGCAGCATGAACAAGCAGGTCAGAAAGCCTTGCGTGAAAGTATGGTGACCGTCTGTATTTATAACGAATCGGTAACACTGCCGTCGATAGCGTCGAGCGAGCGAACCCTTCGTCCCTCTCGTGCATAGATGGGGCGTCCAACGAGACGATCCAGGGAGGCGGGGTTGAGGCAGTGATCGACACGGAGGACGGCGCTCAAGGCCCCTCGCGCACGGGCGCGAGCACTGATGCCGAGGTCATCGAGGAGTCGCTAGCGCAGCCTGGCCGGTTTGGCGTGCTGTACGAACGGCACGCCAGGGTGTTGCACGGGTACGCGTACCGCCGTCTAGGACGGGAGGCCGCGGAGGATGTCGTCGCTGAAACCTTCATGAAGGCCTTTCGCGCCAGGCGGACGTACGACCTCAGCCACAGTGATGCTCGGCCATGGTTCTTCGCCATCGCGATCAGAGAGATCGCTCGTCATCACCGGGTTGAACAGGCCAGGTACCGGGCCCTCTCGCGTTCTTTTGAGGATCGAGGTGACGAGGACCTTGCCGATCGAGTCGCTGATGCAACCTCGGCTCACACCTGGCGAAAGCCGCTCGTCGAGGCGTTGGCGAAGCTCTCCCGCCGGGAGCGGGACGTTCTGCTCATGGTCGCCTGGGCTGACCTGACCTACGAAGAGGCAGCCCGAGCGCTCGAGATACCGCTCGGCACGGTCCGATCACGGCTCCACCGGGCGCGACAGAAGATCCGCAGACATCTGCCTGACGACATCACCTTGGAGTTGGTGTGAAGGACTTAGATCTCATCAAACAGTTGGGCGATGACCTAGCCCCTCGAGGCGATGAGCCTCTCGCTGGTCCGCCTGTGGCAGCCTTCCGTGACTCGTCTCGGAAACGCCCACTCAAGACGTGGCAGGCCGGGGTGCTGGCGCTCGCCGTGGCGGGTGCTATTGCAGGGGCATCGACCTTGAGGCCAAGCCCGAACACACCCGGCGGCCAGGCAGCCACACCCCGAGCCGCCACAGTCCTCGACAACGCCGCCGCCGTAAGCCAAGAGTCGACCGCCTCACGGCTCCAAGGCGCGGGGTACATCTTCACCGAGACGATCAGCAGCTACCCGGAGCAAGTTCAGCAGCCTGACGGCTCCATCAAGACCATCAGGCAAGCACCGGTCGTGACACAAGTCTGGCTTCCGGTGGAGCCGACGAAGGACGGCAAGCAACGACAGCGTCCAGAGGACGGCAACGCCGCGTGGGATCCTTGGGTTATGCTCGCTGGCTGCCGCGAGACCCAGGACTCGGACACACTCGCTTCCGAGTTCTCGCGCTGCGCACGGGGTGTTTTACCCGCAAGCTTTCCCACCGAGCCCGCTGCAGTGCTGGCATGGCTGAAGGACGATCGTCCCGGTCGACAGGATTCCTCGCCGCCAAGCGCTGGACCGATCGCGGGTCAGGACGCCCTGGCGTTCGAAAGGGCAAGATCCCTCCTCATGACAGGGACGTATCTGCAACCTGATCAGCGGAGCGCGATCTTCAAGGCTCTGGCACAACTTCCAGGCGTCGTTGCAGTAGCTAACGTGCAGGACGGCGCAGGTCGACAGGGAGTCGGCATCTCCGCTGGCGGTACTGAAGCGCTGGTATTCCACCCAACCTCGTTCGCGTTTCTCGGCACCACCAGCTCAGCAGTCATGAGACAAGGCACGACTACCGAGGTCGGCAAGCTTCCGTCCTGAAACCCGTCAGGACGAACGGCGGTAATGCCGAGAGCCGGCCGGCGCCCTCGATCGCGAGGGCACCGGCCGGCATCGAACCGTTTCGACTTAACGACTACTCGGTGCACCCGGTGACGATGGGACGACCCCTCGACATCGTCGTTGACGCCGATCGGGTGCAGGTGCTCTGCGACAGCCGTCAGGTCCCCCGACACGATCGCTGCTGCGCGAGCACCAAGCCCTCACCGATCATTTATCGGCAGAACGCTGCTGACCTGCCTATGGCCGGCTGGCCGCGCGGCCGAAGCCGCTACGGACGTCATCTTCCATTGCACATCGTGTGGTCACCTCTGCTGGGAGTTTGGTGATTGCGCCACTGGCGCTGTGTTCGAAATCGGGCTGCGCGGCTCGACCACCTATCCGGAGCCGAACCCTGGCCAAGGACCAGCCGCCTCAGGCGGTTCCGTCGATCAAGACCCGTGCGGACGGGCCTCGTCGTCATCATCGTCAGGCAAAGGCGCCGAGAACCAGACGCGGATCAGGTACTCCTCGATCCCGTCGTAGGGCGCGAACAGGGCCGTCCATGCCGAAGTCGGTGACGCCGTCATGGGTTCGTCCAGACGCCGCAGCGCCGCGAGGGCCTCAGCCCGGCCACGGATCTGCACCTGCGTGGTGTATAGGCCGGGTCCGCTCGGGAGGTTGATGCCTCCGATCGAGGTGCCGCTGCCGTCGGCCATCTGTAGCGTGCCGCTGGGGCATGTCAGCACGAAGGCCGAGACGTCGTCGAAGCCGATTTCCGCGCCGGACGGCTCATCCCAGACCTCTAGGGCGGCTCGTACCTTGAGAAGGTCTTGAGCGGCGGTCACGTATACCTCGTACTCCGTCGCCGCAGCACCGCGCTCGTACGACCGGGCGAGTGCCTCTTGACCGCCCTCCGCGGCGTCGCACTCCTCGTCGCGCACGATGAAGAATCGGTAGTCGGGTCGGAACAATAGTTCGTAGTGAGAGATTCGGCTGGTCATCGTTTCTCCCGCGCGTACGCTCGTCAGGCCGGCGCGGCCGACCTGACGAGCGTAGCGCCTGTTACGGGACCGTCGTGACGTGGAAGGGGTCGCAGTCGAGTAGCCGCTGCGCCCCGTAGAAGACTTTCAGCTCGTTACCCCCGATGCCGTTGTCGAGAGCGGCAATGGGCCGGGCTGACCCGTGCCAGCCCCATGGCTCGCCGGCGGTGAAGCCGCAGACTTGTAAGGGTGTGGTGTTGGCAGCGCCCTCGTAGGTGGTCTTGAACGGGTACTCGTCGCATTCAAGTCCGCCGGTGGTGTACGTCGGCCCCCACACGTCCCTGCAAACTTTTACAGCTGCGTTGTGGTTCGAGTCCTGGTTGGTCTTGTCCATGAGGCGGTGCAGTGGTGGGGAGGAACCGGGTGGGGACTTGCCGATGAAGCTGGGGAACGTCCTGCTGGGGTTGTACAGCGCATCGTGGATGTGCAGGGCTTCTTGCCGGGCTGGTCCTGTCAGGCTCAGCGAGAACGTGGGGGTGTGATCCGGGAACACCGTGCCCTTGTACTTGCCGCCTAGCGCCGGACCAGCGCTATCGAAGCGCACCAAGTGCTGTGCGAGGTCCTCTGTCCAGGGAATGGTTCTGCCGTCTTTGTAGCGGACGCTGAACTCAAATGTCGGTGTGAAGGCGACAGTGTAAAACGGGTCTGCTCCGGCGCCGTCGGGGGAGGTTACTACCATCGCGTCCGCGGTGGGCCGTTCGTACCACTGGCGAATGAGGTCTGTTCGACGTGTTGGCCCTGGGCAGACGAGGTCTGCGCGTTCGCAGCCTCGCAGAGACACTTCCAACTCCATGACGCTCTCATCTAGTTGGCTTGCCATTTTTATGTCTTCCAGACTTGCCAGGTAGTCAACTCGTCGGCTGCCGTCGTACGCGAAACCGAGAATCCATATATCAACCTCGACGAAGCCGATGTACTCACCGTTGGTCTCGCGTAGGTTGATCCGGTAGTTGTCGCGGCGATGGCACTGTTCGAAGCGGCTTAGCGACCAGCCGGTCGGGGTTAGCGCCTCAGCTCGCGTGGCACACTCCTGCTTGAGGTCCAGCGCCGCGAGGGTTCCTATCGGACCGCCACCATTCAACGCGGACGATTGGGCAGGTGGCCCGGCGGCCGACGCAGTCGCGGAAGGCGCAAATGCCGCGAGCGTGAGAGTCGCCACCAGACCAGCTGACGTCCACCGGAGCATGCGTCGCACTGCTGAAACCGACGAGGGAGCCTTGTTGCGTTGACTCATGCTTGTCCTTTACAGATGCTCAGGCGTTACGGCAGGTCATTGCAGAGCGGGGCATGCGCCCAGACATGCGTGGAGCAGGGAGCCATTTACGGGATCAAAGGCGAGCCGATAACCGTCGTATCCCTCGGTTTGGCGACCAAGCAGGCTTCGAACCTTCTCCCGCCCTTCAACGACGATGACGTCTCGCTGAGGCAGCGTTTGAGAGGAACCTGCCATCGCGCTCGCAGGTTTTTGAGCAGAAATCGTGCGAACTTTGGCAGTTTCAGATGAGCGGCTAGAAAGGGTCAACGCTTTACGAGCCAAATCCAATGCCTGCCGCTCACTCACGCCCCTCGGCTTGGTCCCACGCTCCGGGCGTGAACGCTGAACATTCATGTTGCATGCTTTGTGTGCCCCGATGCACTCGGCCAGACCTGGCACATCGGTTACGCACCGGCTCGCATCTGCGTTCATGCATTCTGCTAACGCTCGCTGGTCGACGCCGTTGTAGAACTCGCTCGCGCCCGTGACGGGTACGGCGGAAGCACGAGCCTGCAGGGTGGCCGAGGACGGCTTGCTGACCTCGAAATAGTCGACCGACGGAGGGTTCGTCCCTGCTTTTGCGACGGTCGAAGCCGTGAGACATCGAGGTGGTGTGTTGGGTCCCCCTGCGGCTGGAGCGTTGCGTGGCGCGTCACAGGGATACAACTCGCGTGTCGAGACTTCGGCAACCCACGGGCGACGCCAAGTGTAATTTCCGTCGAGCAACTGGATACGGTGTTGATATGGTCCCGCAAACGTGGCCGCTTCAAGCGTCTCCGCAGAAAGACCTCCGCTGCTCTCGCCAATTCGAGCGCTTTCGGCCTTTGTTGTGCTTGCGATTGGATTGAAGTCGAAGTAGAGAGCAAGCTGGGAGTTTTCGCCTGGCACTACCATGTAAGTGTGGAGTCGCCCGTCCGAACCAGAACCCCCGGGAACATCCGACAAGCCATGATAATCGTATGATGTTCCATCATACTCGACCCAAAATGCGTTCTCTTCTCTCGGGTCTGCGGAATATCTCGATTCCCAGCCGAATTCAAAGCCCTCCGAGCGACTGTTGGCCCCTTGCGAATCTAGCGTTCCCCATTTAACAGAATTCAGCATGTTGCTGTAGGTGGTTCCAGTGTAGGTAATAGAATGCTGCTGCCACGTGTCCATAAGGCCATACACCGGTTGTTGAGGGCGGACGCAGAGAACGGTCCCCTCCGTTGCGCACTCGAACGGCCCAGTTCGCAAGACCCAATGCTCTCCCGGCCTTCCACCGGTGGGCAGGTTCCAACAGTTGTTCAGGGAGGCGCCGCTGGTCGAGTAGAGTCCGTCAAGGCAGTTAGTATTTGCATTATTGCGAAGCCAGAACCCCCCGCCATACGCTGGCGGTTGGGTGTACCAGGAGAGATTAGCTGCCGTGCAGGACCTGAGTTGGACCTGCGGCCCTCCGGTTCCGGTTCTGCCCAGGCAGAGGCCGGTTTGTACATGAATGATTCGGTAGAGGTGGCGCGGTGGGGTGTACGGCTGTGTGCTGCTAAACTCGAATTTCCACCGTTGCGTATTGGCGTTAGGGGACCCATCCGCGATGTACGCAGCAACCCCTACGGGTGATCCATCGGTCGTGCCTGTAGCCGACAGTACTCGCTGTTCGTTAGCTCCGAACATGCCGATAGCGAAAGTCTTTGAAACCGCCGCTGAGGCTGGAGTAGCGAGACAAATCAGGGTTCCTGCAACCACGATGGCAACGATCGAAGCGTGCGCCAATCCTCGTCGCAGCTGTGCGACATAAGACATTCTTAACCTCGGCCCTTCGTTAAGGGCTGTCCACGGACTGGGCAGAAACGAAGAAGTGCCTTCTGATCAGGGAAGATAGGACTTGCTGAGGGTCCGAT
>NZ_JBEXIL010000092.1:0-10891 GCF_040608555.1 Micromonospora sp. NPDC005172 | reverse complement strand
GCCTCCCGCGCAGGGGAGGCCACTACTTCCATGGTCGAGCACGATCACGCCCGGAGGGGCGTCGACTGGGTCAGATGCCGCAGTTCGGCGCTGACCAGCCGCCGACCACCGCCACGTGGGTGTGGTCGTTGTGGTCGGGGTAGCCGGGGCCGAGGATCTGGGCGAAGCCGTGGTAGCGGGCCTGCTGGGCGAGTCGGCAGAACGAGGGTGAGCCGACCAGGTCCACGGCGTCGCCGTACAGGTGCCGGCTGTTCGACGCCCCGCCGACCGCGCTGTTGCAGGTGTAGCTGCGGAAGCTGCTGCTGATCGCGATGGGCACGTCGCCGAGGGCGTGCCGCAGGGCCTGGAGTTTCCACATGGAAACGAGCGCGTTGGCGCGGGCGGTGCTGGCCGAGACCGCGCCGCCGGACCAGGTGCTGTTGCAGTTGTTCAACTCGGCGTAGCTGAAGTTGGCAGGCGTGCAGTCGTCGTCCTGGAGCGCGTAGAGCCGGTTGAACGTCTGCGGGCCGGCGATGCCGTCCGCGCCCAGCCCGTACGCCTGCTGGAAGCGGATCACCGCGGACCGGGTGGCGGGGCCGAAGGCGCCGTCGATGGTGAGCACGGCGCCGTAGCCGGGGTAGCCGGCGACGCGGATCTGGAGTTGCCGGACGTCCTCGCCGGACATCCCCTGGGACAGGCTGCGACCCCAGGTGTAGCAGCCGTCCGCGTGCGCGGCGCTGGCGGTGAGGGTGACCCCGGTCACCGTGGTGACGGCGGCCAGCGCGAGCGCCGCGAGGATTCGGCCGAGCTGACGGATCATGTGACTCTCCATCCATTGATCTAATGAAATGAATGAATGGAAGTTTCATGGCTGAGTCTCGACTCCGTCAAGAAGTTGCAGCAGCGAGTTTCCGGTCACGGGTGTCGCGGCCCGCCGACCTGGCTCCGTAGGATCGGCTCGTGACAGGGGCGGAGCGACACACGGACAGCGGCGGCATGGCGGACGGCCTGGAGCGGCTCTGGACGCCGCACCGGATGACCTACATCTCGGGTGAGGACCGCCCCGCCGAGGGCTACGAGAAGCCGACCGGCTGCCCGTTCTGTCTCGCCCCCGGGCTGCCCAGCGAGGAGAGCCTCGTGGTGGCCCGTGGTGAGCGCGTCTTCGTCGTGCTCAACCTCTATCCGTACAACCCGGGGCACCTGCTGGTCTGCCCGTACCGGCACGTCGCCGACTACACCGACCTCGACGAGCCGGAGACCGTCGAGCTCGCCGCGTACACCCAGACGGCGATGCGCGTGATCCGCAAGGTGAGCAACGCGCACGGCTTCAACCTGGGCATGAACCAGGGCGGGGTGGCCGGTGCCGGCATCGCCGCCCACCTGCACCAGCACGTGGTGCCCCGCTGGGGTGGCGACGCGAACTTCATGCCGGTGATCGGCCGTACCAAGGTGTTGCCGCAGCTACTCGGTGACACCCGCGACCTGTTCGCCCGCGCCTGGCCGTCCTGACCCGCCGGGCCCGCCCCGATCGGCGCGACGTCCGCGCCGGTCGGGTCAGTCGGCGCGCAGCAGGGTTGTCAGCTCCGGCCAGCTCTCCACCCGGTGTACGAGCGGCAGCAGCGTGGCGTACGCGGTGACCTGCGCAGGCCGGGGTCGGAACAGGAAGCGGTGCGGCACCGAGTCGAGGTAGCCGAGCACCTCCAACTTGTCGTCCACGAAGTGGGTCAGGCCGAGCCGCCGGGCGATCGGCGCCTTGGCGGGACGGGTCCGGCAGAAGTGCACCCGCTCGACGGGGATCCCGGTGCGGGCGGTGAAGTCGTGGTGGGCGAGCCACTCCCAGGTCCGCCGCTCGGTGGACTCGCCACACTTCGAGACCAGGTGCACCTCGTCGAATGCCGGCCCGAGCGCCGCGAGCGCGTCGAACGCGCCGTCGACCATGGGCGTGCGCAGGTAGTGCGCGCCGAAGAAGGAGGTGTCGGCGTCGTCGTCGGCTGGTTCGATGAGCACCCCGCCGATGTCCACGCCCAGCCGTCGCATGGCGACGATCATGCCGTACCCCGTCGGCGTTCCCGCACCGAGTTTTCCGCCTCGGTGGTTGTTACGTCCCGCCACCGTGAAGGTGGCACGATCGGCCGATGGCAGTCACGACACGGATGTTGGGGCGCAGCGGCATCGAGGTCAGCGCCCTCGGCATGGGGTGCTGGGCGATCGCCGGTCCCTGGGCGCAGGGCAGCCAGCCGCTGGGCTGGGGAGCGGTCGACGACGACGAGTCGGTGCGAGCCGTGCGCCGGGCGCTCGAGGAGGGCGTGACCCTGTTCGACACCGCCGACACGTACGGCGCGGGGCACGGTGAGCGGGTGCTGGGCCGTGCGCTCGCCGGCCGGCGGGACGAGGCAGTGATCGCCACCAAGTGGGGTTACACGTTCGACGAGGCGACCCGGCAGGCGACCGGGGAGGACGCGTCGCCGGCGCACCTGCGGCGGGCTGTCACCGGGTCGCTGCGTCGGCTGGGCACCGACCGGATCGACCTCTATCAGCTGCACCTGGCCGACCTGCCGGTGCACCGTGCGGAGGCGCTGTTCGCCGTCTGTGAGGAGCTGGTCGCCGAGGGCCTGATCCGCGCGTACGGGTGGAGCACCGACCGTCCCGACCGCGCCGCCGCGCTCGGGCACGCCGCTCCGGGGGCCGCCACCGTGCAGCACGCCCTGTCGGTGCTGCGCGACGCCCCCGAGATGCTCGCCGTCTGTGACAAGTACGACCTGGCCAGCATCAACCGGGGGCCCCTCGGGATGGGGCTGCTCACCGGCAAGTACACGGCCGCGTCCACGCTGCCCCGCGACGACGTACGCGGGTTGGCGCCGGGCTGGCTGGAGTGGTTCCGGGGCGGCCGACCCGCGCCGGAGTGGCTGCGCAGGGTCGGCGCCGTCCGTGCCGCGCTGACCGCCGACGGCCGTACCCTCGCCCAGGGTGCCCTGGGCTGGATCTGGGCGCGCAGCGGGCACGCCGTCCCGATTCCCGGTTGCCGTACGGTCGCCCAGGTCGAGGAGAACGCCGCGGCGCTGCATCGGGGCCCGCTGCCGGCGGACCAGTTCGTCGAGGTGGAACGCCAACTCGCCGCCCTGCGCACCGCGGCCCTGCGCGACGCCGACCGCCCGCACTGGCCCCGCCCCACCCATCCCACGGTCCACCCGTGACCTCCGGCTGGCTGCCCTGACGATGTCGTCTAGGGCGTCTCCCACGGCGCGATCAGCAGCGGGTCGTCCTCGGCCGAGATGGTGTCACCGGTCTCCGCGCTCGGTGACGTGGTGATCGCGCAGATGTCACCGGCCACGCAGTGCGGCACCGCGCGCAGGGTCGCGCCCAGCGGCGTGTGGATCTGCCCGACCCGCTCGTCGGCGGTGTGGTCGGCATGCCCCCGCTCGGCCGTGCCGTGCCCGCGGACGTGCACTGTCGCGTCGGAGCGCAGCGTGCCGGTGAAGACCCGGACCAGCGAGACCCGGCCGACGTGCTCATCGACGGTGGTCTTGACGACCTCGGCGACGAGCGGGCCGTCCGGGTCGCAGCTCAGCGGCGGGCGGGGGGAGCCGTCCACGCCGGTGACCGCCGGCAGATCGCGCTCCAGCGGTGACGGGAACGCGGCGGTCAGCACCTCCAGCAGCGCGTCCAGGCCGACGCCGGTCTCGGCGCAGACGGGCACCACCGGATGGAAGTGGGCCCGGGCCACGGCCTTCTCCAGGTCGTCGACGAGCACCTTGTCGCTGATCTCCTCGCCGTCGAGGTAGCGGTCCATGAGGGTGTCGTCCTCGCTCTCGGCGATGATCCCCTCGATCAGCTCGTCCCGGGACTCGTCGATGGCCCGCTGGTGTTCCGGGTCGGGGGCGCGCACGTCGGCGGGCAGCCCGGCGGTGTAGTCGAAGACCCGGCGGGTGATCAGCCCGAGCAGCCCCTCGGTGGAGACGCCGTCGTCGCCGAGCATCGGCAGGTAGAGGGACATCACGTTGTCGCCGAAGAGCCGCTGGCAGAGCGCCACCGCCTCGTCGAAGTCGGCGCGGGGCGCATCGAGACGGGCCACCGCGACAGCGCGCGGCATGTCGAGCGCGGCGCACTCCTCCCACAGGGCGACGGTGGCCGCGTCCATGCCGCCGGAGGCCGAGACCACGAACAGCGCGGCGTCGGCGGCCCGCAGGCCAGCGCGCAACTCACCGACGAATCCGGCGTTCCCGGGGGTGTCCAGCAGGTTGACCTTGATGCCGTCGTGCAGCAGGGACGCGCAGGACAGACTCACCGAGGGCTGCTGGCGTACGGCGGCGGGGTCGTGGTCGCCCACGGTCGTGCCGGTCGCGGCGAGCAGCGCCTCGACGAGCGTCGTCTTGCCCGCGCCGGAGTGCCCGACGAGCACCACGTTGCGTATCCGCGCGGGGTCGGTCACCACCGGCGTGCCGCCGGTGGTGACGTTGTCCCGATGTTCCTGCGCCATGGTGGCGCACCTCCCTCAGCCGGTGGTGGCGACCGCCGCGCGAGATGGAAGCGGCCCGGGGCGAGTGCGCGGCAACATCCTCCGGCGGTCTGCCCCGAAGTGGGAAACCAACGGGCGGGCGGGTGAGCTGGGTCACCTTCCGGCTCGATCTCACACCCGTTGCCGGACACGCACAAGCTTGCCCCGGGCGGGTCGCCGGGACCGGCGTTATGGCCGGAGCTGGGCGGACCGTTATCGTGGGGACCGCCATGGCGAAGATCTTCCAAGTGTCGGCCCGCGCGGGGATGACCCGCGTCGTCGAGCCGATTGCCCGTGCCCTGCTGCGCGCGGGCGTCACCCCCAACGTCGTCACCGTCGCGGGCACCGTTGGTGTGCTCGTCGGCGCGCTCGGCTTCGGTGCCCGCGGCCACCTGGTCGCGGGCGCGTTGATCGTCACCCTGTTCGCGCTCACCGACCTGCTCGACGGGACGATGGCCCGGATGAGCGGTGGCTCCACCCGGTTCGGCGCGTTCCTCGATTCGAGCATGGACCGGGTCGCCGACAGCGCCGTCTTCGGCGCGGTGGCGTACTGGCTGGCCACTCAGAATGATCACTCCGGGGTCGCCGCCGCGCTGCTCTGTCTGGCCGCCGGGGGGCTCGTCTCCTACGTGAAGGCGCGCGCCGAAGGGCTGGGCATGACCTGCAACGTGGGCATCGCCGAGCGTACCGAGCGACTGCTGATCGTCGGCGTCGGCGGAATCCTCACCGGCCTCAACGTGAAGCCGGCGCTGGAGATCGCGCTCTGGCTGCTGGCCGCCATCTCGATCTTCACGGTGGGGCAGCGGATGGCGCACGTCTACCGCCAGGCCCAGCAGCTCCAGCCGGACGGCCAGGCGTGAGCGCGGCCGGCGCGCGGCCCACTCCCCGCCCGACCGGCGGCCGGGCCACGTGAACCTCACCGAGCTGGGCTACGTCGCGGGCTGGCGGCTGGTCCGCGCGCTGCCCCGGCCGTTGGTGGCGGCGGCGTTCCAGGCGGGCGCGGACCGCGCGCACCGCCGTGACGGCGGGGGTACGGCCCGACTGCGCGCCAACCTGCGCCGGGTGGTCGGCCCGGAGATGCCCGATGCCGAACTGGACGACCTCGTGCGGCGTGGCCTGCGGTCGTACGCCCGGTACTGGATGGAGGCGTTCCGCCTGCCGTCGTTGAGCCGGGCGCAGATCCTGTCCGGGTTCCGCCTCGACGGCGCGGAGCTGCTGGCGGCCGACGTCGCCGCCGGACGGGGCGCGGTGGTGGCGCTGCCGCACGCCGGCAACTGGGACGCCGCAGGCGCCTGGGTGGCGGCCACCGGTTGGCCGATCAGCACCGTGATGGAGCGGCTCAAGCCGGAGGGCGTGTACAAGCGGTTCCTGGCCTTCCGGGCTCAGCTGGGGATGGAGATCCTGCCCACCCACGGCGGACCGCGTCCCGCCTTCGACGTGCTGCTGGACCGTGTACGCGCCGGCGCGGTGGTGCCGTTGCTGGCCGACCGGGACCTCTCCGCCCGTGGGGTGGAGGTGGACTTCTTCGGCGGGAAGACCCGGATGCCCGCCGGGCCGGCACTGCTCGCACTGCACACGGGAGCGCCGCTGTACGTGGCGTCGATGTGGTACGAACCGGACGCGGCGTGCGCGTCGCTCAGCGGTCCGCTGCCGGTGCCGGGGCCCGAGGTGGGGCCCCTGGACCAGCGCGTCCGGTCGCTGACCCAGCTGATCGCCGACGGTCTGGCGGCGGGTATCGCCCGGCATCCGCAAGACTGGCACATGTTGCAGCGGATGTGGCTGGACCAGCGCGGCGCGGGAGGCGCGGAGCTGTCCGCACCGACCTCGGGTCGGTCCTGAAGGGGGTGGCTGACGCATGCGGATCGGTATCGTCTGCCCGTACTCCTTCGACGTGCCCGGCGGCGTGCAGAACCACGTCGTCGACCTCGCGGAGACGCTGATCACCCTCGGGCACGAGGTCAGCGTTCTCGCGCCGGCCGACGAGGACGCCGACCTGCCGGCGTACGTGGTGTCCGCCGGTCGGGCGGTGCCGCTGCCGTACAACGGGTCGGTGGCCCGGATCGCGTTCGGCCCGGTCTCCACGGCCCGGGTCCGGCGCTGGCTCACCAACGGTGAATTCGACGTGCTGCACGTGCACGAGCCTCTGACGTTGAGCCTGTCCCTGCTGGCGGTTCTGTCGGCGCGCGGGCCGGTGGTGGCCACCTTCCACACGGCGATGACCCGCTCGCGGGTGCTGGCCGCGGCGCAGGGCGTCCTGCAGATCGTGCTGGAACGGATCACCGCCCGGATCGCGGTGAGCGCGCTGGCCCGCAAGGTGCAGGTCGAGCACATGGACGGCGGCGCGGTGGAGATCCCCAACGGGGTGGCGGTGGCGAAGTTCGCCGACGCCGAGCCGCTGCCGGACTGGCCGGGGGAGTGCGGGCCTGGCACCGGCGGCACGGTGGGTTTCCTGGGCCGGTTCACGGAGGCGCGCAAGGGCTTCCCGGTGCTGCGGGACGCCTTCGTGGCGCTGGCGGCGACACGTCCCGGCCTGCGGCTGCTGGTCGCCGGCCCGGGTGACCCGGACGACCTGTACGACCAGTTCCCGGCCGAGATTCGGGATCAGGTGACGTTCCTCGGTCTGGTCTCCGAGGCGGACAAGGCGCGGATGCTGCGCAGCGTGCACCTCTACGTGGCGCCGAACACCGGGGGTGAGTCGTTCGGGATGATCCTCACCGAGGCGCTGGCCGCCGGCACCACGGTGGTGGCGAGCGACCTGGATGCGTTCCGCCGGGTGCTCGACGGTGGGCGGGCGGGCCGGCTGTTCCCGACCGGCGACGCGGTGGGGCTGCGCCATGCCCTGTCCGAGCTGCTCGACGACCCGATGGCGCGGGCGACGCTGACCGCCTGCGGCGATCAGGTGGTGGCGAATTTCGACTGGCCCATGGTTGCCCGCCGTGTTCTGGAGGTATACGCAGCGGCGATCGAGGCGACCGACGGGCGGGTCATCGACCAGGAATGGGTGGGGCTGGGCTGACCCGGAGTGGCCGATGGTGCTCCTGTGACGCCGGTGACCGGCGTCGACGCGCGCGATGGAGGAGAAACGGAGCAGCACTACGATGCCGCACATGTGGTGGGTGGTGGCCGCGAGTGTGCTCGTGGGAGTGCTTGCGGCGTACCTCATCTGGACCGCCGGCCGGGTCGAGCGGCTGCAGGGCCGCGCGGAGCTGGCGGCGCGTGCCCTCGACGCCCACCTGTTGCGCCGTGCGGCGGCGGCCGCCGTGCTGGCGGAGCGACGCTTCGGCGTCGAGCTGTACGCGGCGGCACGGATCGCGCTCGACGCCGTGCCGGACGAGCGGGAGGCGGCGGAGAACGATCTGACCCGGCAGCTACGCACGGTGCGGTTGGACCCGACCGACCCGGACTGCACGGCGGTCATCGCGGCGAGCCGCCGGCTCGCGCTGTCCCGGCAGGTGCACACCGATCTGGTACGCGACGCCCGGTCGGCGCGCAGTCGTCCGCTGGTGCGGTTGCTGCGGATGGGGCGGGGTCGCCAGTGGCCGCGCTACTTCGACATCGACGACCCGACGCTCGTCGTGCCGGCGGACGTGCCGGCCGGTTGACCGGGTTCTGCTGGTGGAGCTGACGCCGACGACGGCCGGTGAGCGGGGTCACAGTGCAGGCCACCGGCCCTCTGATTGGCTGTCGGCGCGGCGTTGAGCGGTGCGTAGCATTTTCGCTGCCACCTCCCACCGCAGGTCCAAGGAGTGCTGACCCGTGTCCGACACCACCGCCCCGAGCACCGGTACCGCCCCCGTCGTCGGCACGGCCCGCGTGAAGCGGGGCATGGCCGAGATGCTCAAGGGCGGCGTGATCATGGACGTCGTCAACGCCGAGCAGGCCAAGATCGCCGAGGACGCCGGCGCGGTCGCGGTGATGGCCCTGGAGCGGGTGCCCGCCGACATCCGCGCGCAGGGCGGGGTGTCCCGGATGAGCGACCCCGACATGATCGACGGGATCATCGAGGCGGTCTCGATCCCGGTGATGGCCAAGGCCCGCATCGGCCACTTCGTCGAGGCGCAGATCCTCCAGTCGTTGGGCGTGGACTACGTCGACGAGTCCGAGGTGCTGACGCCGGCCGACTACGCCAACCACATCGACAAGTGGGCGTTCACCGTGCCCTTCGTCTGTGGCGCGACCAACCTGGGCGAGGCGCTGCGCCGGATCACCGAGGGCGCGGCCATGATCCGCTCCAAGGGCGAGGCGGGCACCGGTGACGTCTCGAACGCCACCACCCACATGCGCAGGATCCGCCAGGAGATCCGCCGGCTCTCCTCGCTGCCGGCCGACGAGCTGTACGTCGCGGCCAAGGAGTTGCAGGCCCCGTACGAGCTGGTCAAGGAGGTCGCCGAGAGCGGCAAGCTGCCCGTGGTGCTGTTCACCGCCGGCGGGATCGCGACCCCGGCCGACGCGGCGATGATGATGCAGCTCGGCGCGGAGGGCGTCTTCGTCGGCTCCGGCATCTTCAAGGCGGGCAACCCCGCGCAGCGGGCCGCCGCGATCGTCAAGGCCACCACGTTCCACGACGACCCGGACGTCCTCGCGAAGGTGTCCCGCGGTCTCGGTGAGGCGATGGTCGGCATCAACGTCGACGAGATCCCCCAGCCGCACCGCCTGGCCGAGCGCGGCTGGTGAGCGTGATCGGCGTTCTCGCGTTGCAGGGTGACGTGCGCGAGCATGTGGCGGCGCTGACCGCGGCGGGCGCCGACGCCCGTCCGGTCCGCCGCCCGGGCGAGCTGGACGCGGTCGACGGCCTGGTGATCCCCGGCGGCGAGTCCACCACCATCAGCAAACTCGTCGACATCTTCGAGCTGCGCGAGCCGATCGACAAGCGGATCGCCGACGGGATGCCGGTCTACGGCTCGTGTGCCGGCATGATCATGCTCGCCACCGAGGTGCTGGACGGCCGCGCCGACCAGCGCGGTTTCGCCGGCATCGACATGACGGTACGGCGCAACGCGTTCGGCCGGCAGGTCGACTCGTTCGAGGCGCCCGTGGAGATCACCGGCGTGGCGGGCGACCCGTTCCACGCCGTGTTCATCCGCGCGCCGTGGGTCGAGCGGGTCGGCGCGGGCGTCGAGGTGATCGGGAAGGTGACCGGTGGCCCGGCCGCCGAGCGGATCGTGGCGGTCCGGCAGGGCAATCTGCTGGCCACCTCGTTCCACCCCGAGCTGACGGGCGACCTGCGCGTGCACGCGTACTTCGTGGAGTTGGTGCGGACCGCCTGAGCGGCCGACGCCGACGCGCGGGCATGGATCGGGCCCCCGGACCGTTGGTTCGGGCGGGCCCCGACGCCGCACCGCCGCCCCGGGCCGGTCCCGGGTGTGACATGGCGGGGTGTGACCTCGGTAAGATTGCCGCGGTTCGGCAGGGCCGTCGCCCGGCGCGGCACTTCCCGCGGGGCCGACCGGCCGCCGGATCGCCGGATGCGGCGCGGAATCGGTGCGGCAGTCGACGCAGGCGTGCAATGACAGACGGAGGTAGAAGATGTCCGGCCACTCAAAGTGGGCGACGACCAAGCACAAGAAGGCCGTCATCGACGCCAAGCGCGGCAAGATGTTCGCCAAGCTGATCAAGAACGTCGAGGTGGCCGCGCGCACCGGCGGCGGCGACCCCTCCGGCAACCCGACGCTCTTCGACGCCATCCAGAAGGCGAAGAAGAGCTCGGTGCCGAACGACAACATCGACCGCGCCGTCAAGCGCGGCTCCGGCCTGGAAGCCGGCGGCGCCGACTGGCAGACGATCATGTACGAGGGGTACGGCCCGAACGGTGTGGCCATGCTCATCGAGTGCCTCACCGACAACCGCAACCGGGCGGCCACCGAGGTGCGCACCGCGCTGACCCGCAACGGCGGCTCGCTCGCCGACGCCGGCTCGGTGTCGTACATGTTCTCCCGCAAGGGCGTGGTGATCGTGCCCAAGGAGGGCACCAGCGAGGACGACGTGATGATGGCCGTCCTCGACGCCGGCGCCGAGGAGGTCAACGACCTCGGTGAGGCGTTCGAGGTGGTCTCCGAGCCGACCGACCTGATCCCGGTGCGGACGGCGTTGCAGGACGCCGGCATCGAGTACGAGTCGGCGGAGTCCTCCCTGATCCCCAGCATGAACGTCCCGCTGGACGAAGAGGGCGCCCGCAAGATCTTCAAGCTGATCGACGTCCTGGAGGACTGCGACGACGTGCAGAACGTCTACGCGAACTTCGACGTCTCCGACGACGTGATGGCCGCGGTCGACGCCTGAGGTCCGGCGCGTCCGGCGTGATCCACACCAGGTCGCCGATGTGGGGGTGTCCGCGCGAGCGGTTGGCCCCCCCACGGCGCCCCGGGGGGGGGTTACGTGGTGTCGACACAACTGTATATCACACCAATTAACAACAAT
>NZ_JBEXIL010000091.1:0-11331 GCF_040608555.1 Micromonospora sp. NPDC005172 | reverse complement strand
TTAACAGGACTCTCGACAAGCCCTATTTTCCCTGATCAGAAGGCACTTCTTCGTTTCTGCCCAGTCCTTGGACAACCCTTAACGAAGGGCCGAGGTTAGTGCCGCCGAGATCGCAGCGAACAATGCCGCCGTGTGGGCGTCGCTCCCGCCGAACGTGACCATGACGGTCACCGGGAGGAAGCCCAAGCTTGAGGGCTCAATCGACCACTACACCCAGAACGGCCCTACGACCACAACGGGAATTACTCCTCTCGCGGTCTCCGGAATTCCGTTTTCCTTCACATTCGAGGGATTTTGGGGCAAGGACGGGCGAGACTTCAGATCCACGAAGACGAGCTTCTGCAAGGACATCGAAGCTACGTGGGACTACCCCGAGGAGTCGTATCACCAGTTCAAAGTGACTCTCTCGGCGGGCGGAACTATCACCGTTCCCACGGACGGCGTAACGCGTACCTGGTGCTGGTCAAACGTTCCGACGAACACAACCATGCACTTCAACTACTACTCCACGAATAACTCCAGCGGGGACATCGCAAAGGCTTCCGGCAGCGGCTACGTCCACTACTGACCCCTGCAGACCTTTTGAGGATGCGCGGAGGCGAGTCGCCTCCGCGCATCCTTGCGTCGGCTCGCCGTTAGGGGGCGGGCGGGGCCATGATCGATACTTTAGTCAGGCTGGCAAGGTCCGCTGTTGGCGTAAGCTCCACAGCTGCCGCGCCAACCGCCTTGTCCGCAGATGCCCGCCCGATCGTGACAGCGCCAACCTCACTGCTGCGCTGGGACGGATCCGGCATCAGGACACGGTTAGTCTGGTAAATATCACCGTCCGCGGGAACGCCTTCCATGAGCAGCTTTCCGCCGGTGCCGCGCACGGAGCCCGGAACTTTACTTATATCCGTGTGTACCTGGCCAGCGAATCCGACGCTGGTGACGAGGTCGACAGTAGCTTCACCGCGGACGGTATCGACTGCCGTTACGCGTCCGACCAAACCTTCGGCGACGACGACTAGTTGCCCTTGCAGGACTCCCTGATCCTTCGGGAACGTCACGATTACCTGTTGGCCGGTTCTGCCGACTACCGCGGCGGGTACTGCCCGCGCGTCGCCGTTAACACCGTCCTCGCCAGGTACCTCGAACACCTTCGTAAGGCGAGCGAACGGTCGTCTCGGCTTGGTGAACCCGGCGATCGTCGTCGTCTGCGCGGTCGCAGCGAGCGGGAGACGTTTTACCACAAGGCGACTGGTGGACCCGTCCGGTTCTTGTGACATGTCATCATCGACCGCAGTGCTCGAGATCCGCACCGCTGTCACGCCTGGCATGGCGAGGGCAATAGCATAAGTGCCCCAGGAGTCGTTACTGACCTCTCCAGCGGCACCGGACAACCGTGGGCTGACCAGACTGATCACCTGAGTCTTCACCGGGTCGGGCGCCGGCCGATCAACCCGCATCCGTAAGGCGTCCGCCGCACTGGAATCACCGGTGAAGAAGGCCAGGCGAGCGTCGCCCTGCTTGTCGTATCCCTGCAGGACGACCACAGTCGAACGCAGGCGTGGGTGGCGCGTCGCGACAAGAGCTCGAACATCTGTGTGCGGGCCTGCCGAGTTGGTGCGGTCCCAGACGCTGGTGGCCTCACGTACCAGGCCAGCGTCCACGCCTCCCACCGTGGACCACCCCAGAAACGGGCCATCCGGCGCCGGTGCAGCGAGTTGCGGTGCGGGGGCGAATCCGACAACCCGAAACATCGTGACCAGCACCGCCAGGCATACCGCAGCCGCGGCTCCGGCGGCGATACGCCGCCGCCCGCGACGCCGGTCTGCCCGCCGGATGACCTCGCCTTCATAACCCTCAGTCGGCGTCACCGACTCGGCCAGATCCACCAGGCCGTCACGCAACTCGGTCGTGTTACGCATAGCGCACCTCTTGATCAGCAACAGCGTCGGCCTCAACCCACTGCTTACGCAGAGTCTGCAGACCCCTCGACGAAAGACTCTTGACCGTGCCCACCGAGCAACCCAGTACTTGTGCCGTGTCCCGCTCGGACAGGTCCTCGTAGAAGCGCAGTACGACGGCGGCACGCTGTCGTGCTGGCAGTCCGTCCAACGCCCGGCGGAGCAAGTCCCGCTGTTCCACCCCCACGTACTCGTCGCGTGCTTGACTCTCCACCAGCCGACCCAAGGGCTGTTCCCACCAGGATCGGCGCCGCCTCCAGGTCACGAAGGTGTTGACTAGGATGCGCCGAACGTAGTGGTCGACGCCTTCTGATCGTTGCAGTCGAGGCCACGCCACAACCGTCTTGGCCAGCGTCGTCTGGACCAGATCCTCTGCTTTCCCTCGGTCTCCGCACAGCAGAAAGGCGGTCCCGAGCAGCGATCCGTAACGCGCCCGCACAAAGGCTGTCACCTCTTCATCCTCGCGATCGTGCATCAGCCACCCGCACCCTCGGTTTCATTCTCACGGCCACTTCTTACGCTCTCGACCCCAGCAAACGTTGCCGTGACTCCGAGAATTTTGACGATCGATTATCTCGACCCACGGGTCGGTGAGGGTGACGACCAGCCCGGTTTCCTCGGTCAGCTCCCGGGCCGCGAGTCGGCCACGGCCTCGCCCGGCTCGATGTGGCCACCGGGCAGCGCCTACCCGCCGGCGTCGCGGCGCTCGATCACAATGATCCACCGGCGCCGGTGGCGGTCAGCACGGCGTTCGCGCACTGCACCTCGCCCCAGTGTTGTCCGAGGCGGTTGCGGCCGTAGCAGACGAAGTCCGGCGCGCTCCGGGTCATCGTCGGTGCGCCCGCAGCTGACCAACGCCTTCATCATCCGGCCGATCCACGAACTCGCCCACCGTCTGCACTGGTCACAGTGCCGACGCCGCCATCAAGCCCGAGCCCGACGAGAGCACTACAGCGACGTCTCAACGCCGAACTTCAGCCATGATCCCGAACGGCGGCTGCCGCACTACCCACGTCCTGCTCGCCACCGCAGAAACTGGCCAGGTTAAGTCAACGCGCTAGACAGCGCACCCAGGGATCTCCGAGCCGCCGCTCTCGATCGACAGCATGGCAGGCGCTGGCACCTGCGCTCATAGCAGCCGTAGCCGTCGTCGCCAGCTTGGACCGGGTGCAGGCGCAGCAGCGGGACCTTCACGCGCTACGCAGCGACGGTCAGCAGGTGTGCGTACTGGCCCTCGATCCTGACCGACCGCGGCTAGCCCCGCAAGGCCCACCGTCGCAGCCGCTCGAGATCGTCGAAAGTTGGCCCGGGTGTGCCTGTGCAGGGCCGCGCCGTTCGGCCGGTCGGGCGGACCGGGCCAGCATCGCCCACCCGGCGACATGGCTCGAAGCAGACCGGGGTCGGACGCCGATCGACGCAGCTCGCAGGCAGCAGTGGTCACCGTTACCGCTGCTCCCAACGCCCCGGCTTGTACGTGCGCAGGTGATCTGCCCTGCGTCTCCCCGGACACGTACGTCACAGCCGACAACGAGGGCGACTGGCTGACCTGCCCGACCTGCCCGACCTGCGACCAGAAGACCGTGATGGTCACGCCCGGGGCGAGCGTGGCGGGTCTGCTCGGTGACCACGCCGCGCACACCTGCAGCCGCGAACTGCTCTGACCTTTGCGGCGGCGCCGTCGCTCCTGCCGGTTCGCGTCGAACGTCCATGAGTAGGCGGTCATTGACGACGAGCCGTCCCACTCCGACCGGAGGATCCCTCACCCCGATGTCCCACTCCACCCCTCCCCCTGACGATCCACCCACCAGACACCCGCCGGATGCCGCCGTGTGCCCGCCGGCCGATCTACGGCGGGAGATGGCGTGCCGCGTCTGCCGCCGGATCCTGAACACCTACTTCGACGCGACCGGCCGGCTCCGGCACCTACACCCCGCCGCCCGCACCTATTACGACCACGATCCGGACCCTGTGCCGAGCGCAGAGGTGGCCGGGGTAGCGCGGTCCTGCGATTTCTGCAGCGACCGATATCCCGTCTTCCGGCTCGACAGCGGCCCCGTACAGGCCCTCGCTCTCGGCAAGGACGACAGCAGCGTCCACGACTTCGGCACCACCTGGTCGGCGTGTATCACCTGCACTCTGCTCGCGCAGGCCAGCAAGAGCGAAGCCCTGACCCAGCGGGCGGTCACCCGGATGGGGTGGGCGGATCCGACGATCGCGGCCGAAGCCGTGCGCGCGATTCATGCCGGTGTCGTGGGGACCCTGCGGCCAGGGCGGACCCTGCTCACCGACGTCCACTGGCCCCACACCCCAGTCACGGCCACAGCGCTGCCGAAGATCCGTGACCGGCTGACCGCGCTACTTACCGGACCAGACCGCATGGACCTGCTGAAGGTCCGCCAGAGGCAGGACATCGCGGCGAGCTTGCAGGGTGGGCGGCTCTTCGCCGTTGACGACGAGTTCACCGACCTCGCCTGTACCGCCGCCACGGACCTCCCGGCGACCGTCCTCGACGTCGAAGACCTCCCCGCACCCCATGGGCTGCTCCTGTGGGCCAGTCCGGTCGCCGGGGGTGTCTACGCCGCATCGTGGGCCAGCACCGATGAAGGGATTCGGATCGTCTCCTACCGCGGTGTCGGTGGCTCGACCGGCGTCGCCGACGGGCCGGCGGTGCAGGCGCTGCGGGAGCAGGTCGGCTGGCTCATCCCCGTCAGCCACCGCCTCCTCGTCCACGGCGAGGCGATCACATGTGTTGACGGTGCTCTCGCGGTGCTGGCCGCGACGTGGCTGCTCATCACGCAGCGCGTCGGCGAAACCGTCTCCGTCGCGGCGGATCGCTCGATCCGTAAGGCGTACGTACGGACCCGGCGGCCCGCACCGGAGGTCCGGCTGGTCCGCATCCGCGGCCGGCAGGCCACCGGCCCGCGGGAGACCAGGCCGGGTGAGGCACGGGAGCCGCAGGCGCAGCGGCGGTGGATCAGCGGCTACTGGCGCTCCCAACCCCACGGTCCCGGGCGGGCGCTGCGAAAGGACGTCTACGTCTTCGCCTACCTCCGCGGCCCCGCTGACGCGCCTATCGCGGCGAGCACCACTGTCCGGGTCCTCGCCGGTGAGCGGCGACGCCCGAAGCCGCAGTAGAGCGGCGTCCCCTGCCGTCGTCCGGGCGACCACAGCCGGTTTCGTTTTCTACCCGTACTCGATCAAGGAGTTTGTCGTGTCTCATGTCCCCACCTTCACGGTGCGGTCGCAGGCGGAGCTGCTGGGCCTGGTGCCCTACCTGCTGGGCTACCACCCCGAGCAGAGTCTCGTCGCGCTGTTCTTGAAGGCCGACCGGAGAGTCGCCGTCGCGGCCCGGGTCGACCTCGCCGCCCCGATGGCGCAGGTCGTCGAAGCCTTCCGCGACGTCGCCGATCGGACGGCGGCGCAGACCCTCGTCCTCGTCGGCTACGGCAACCGGGACGTCGCGCCAACGGTCACGGCCGCAAGTGACGCCCTTGCCGCGCACCTCACCGTCAGCCAGACACTCCTGGTGATCACCGACCGCTTCTTCTGCCTCGACTGCCCCTGCGACGCCACCGAGGGTGTCAGCTTCGACGCGAAGGCGACCGCGACCGCCGCCCAGTCCACCGTCGAGGGCCTCGTCGCGCTACCGAGTCGCGACGCCCTGCTCGCGCACACCGATCCCGACCCGGCACAACAGGCCGCCGTCGCTGCGGCCATCGCCGCCCTTCAGCCCGCCCCCGACGGGCCGGCGGCGCTGCGAGCGCTGCTCGACCGGGCCCGGAACAGCCACCGCCTCACCGTCGAGCAAGCCGCCCGCATGGCGATCCTGCTGACCGATCAGCAGAACCGAGACACGGTATGGCGGGCCACGTCGGGGGCGATGTGGGAGCGGGATCTGTGGCTGGACCTGACCCGCCGCGTCCCCGGCGAGTACGTCACCGCTCCGGCAGGTCTCGCCGCCTGGTGCGCGTGGCGACTCGGCGACGAAACCCTCGCTCTCGCCGCGGCCCGACGGGCACTCATCGTCGACCCGCAGGACCGGATAAGCCGCATCGTGGCGCTCGCCGCCGGCAGGCACATACCCGCCCGCGACCTGGCCTTCCTCGGAACCTGCGACTTCGACGCCGCGCGCGCCGAGTGACGCGTTCCCCGTCGCGCCTCCGCACAGCCAGCCCTCCGGGCCGAAGCAACCATGCCCCGACCTTGATCCATCCCGCCCGTACCACTGCCTCTGGAGTACCTCGTGACGCCGCAAGCTGCCCTGACCAACACCGGCCTGATGCAGCGCCATCGCACCCCGACAGTCGCCGACGACGGAGATCTGCGTTCGCACCACACGACGAACGGACAGCAACACCCGGACACAGCGATCGTCGACGCGTTCACCGCATTCCTCAACCGTGAAGCCGAGCCATCCGGCGCAGACGCATTGGAACTGATGAGCAGCCTCATCGACAGCAGCGGCCGGCCGCTGCTGGACGAGACCTGGGACGTCACCGCCGCTGTCAGCGAGGACCGATACGGCGTTCCGACCGCCACGATCACCGCCGGTCCCGTCACCATCGCCGTCACCCCGGTCCCCGGCACCGCTGCGCCGCTCAGCGTCGCGATCGCAACGGAAAACGGCGAGTACGTCAGCCTCGACCTCACGGTCAACCAGCACCCCGTCCACCATCCCGCCGTCCTGGCGCCATGCCCGGCCTCGACAGATCCGTCGGGCCCGAACCGCACCCATGACCACCAGAGGACGCTCCGATGACCACCCCGACCCAAGCCCACGGACCGACCGCCGCACCGGCCACCCAACCGCCCCCACCGCAGGACCTGCGATCCGAGCCCGTCCTCAACGTGGCCCTTCGTTACGCCACCGCCGGTATCCCCGTGATGCCCCTGCACACTCCCCAGCGTGCTGGTGGCTGTAGCTGCCGGCGGGCACTCGCCTGCCCGTCACCCGGCAAACACCCCAGGCTGCGGCACGGGCTGCGAGATGCCTCCACCGACCCCGCTCTCGTACGGCAATGGTGGACGAGGTGGCCCGACGCGAACATCGGCCTCGCCACCGGCAGCCTGCTCGACGTCTGCGACATCGACACCGCAGACGGACTCCGAACCGTCACAGCCATCCTCGACAACGCCCCCTCGAAGGGGCCTGTCGTACGAACCGGATCCGGGTGGCATCTCTGGTTCGCCGCGACCGGGCACGCCAACCGCGTCGGCGTCATACCCGGGGTGGACTGGCGTGGACGCGGTGGACTCGTCGTCGCACCGCCGTCGCTGCACCCCACCGGTCGCCGGTACACCTTCACCCAACAGTTCGACCGCGTCCTGCCAGACTGCCCACCAGCCCTACGGCGACTGCTGTCACCACCGCCGGCCCCAGTGCCCGAACCGGCTACGGCTACCCCGGGGCGGATCGACGACCCCGACCGGTACGGGCTCGCCGCCCTCAACGGCGAGATCGGCAGAATCCTCACCGCACCCCGACCGGTAATCCGCGGCCGACAGCGGATCATCGCTGGCGGCCGGAACACTGCCCTGCACCTCGCGGCATTCCGTCTCGGGCAACTCGCCGCGCACGACGGGCTAGACGCACAGGTGGTGTGGCCCCGGCTCACGGAAGCCGCGCACACTGTCGGTCTGTCGGCGGATGAGGCTCGCGCGACGATCGCCTCCGGCTGGCGAGCCGGACTACGCCGTCCCCGGGCAGTGACCCGGGAACGACAACCGCGCAGTGGGGGTACGAGCCCTCACCCAGGCCGTCGCCTTCGTCTTGCTGTCACCAGTCGTCCTTCGACATGAAGTCGTAGCCGCCGCCGTTGATCGTGTCTTCCATCGCCCGGACGGTCTCGTCGTCGCTCAACTCGGTCGCCGAGCTTCGGGCAGGCGGCGCCTCGGTACGCCGGGCCGCAGCGCGAGCAGCGTCGCTCTGCGACTGTCGACGACGGCGCTCCTCCTCCGGCAGTCCTGCCCAGCGCGTCACTTGGGCACGGGCGGCGTCGCTCTGACCCTGCCGGCTGCGCCGCTCCTGCTCAGGAACATCCACGCGCGGTACGGCCGTAGACGGCGTTGCGGCATGTTCGTGTCGCGCGCGATCGGCGGCGCTCTGCGCCAGACGGCGGTCTCGCTCAGCCGGGGGTAGCTTGGCCCACCGCGGACGCACCTCACTCATCACCAAATCGTGACCGAACCAACACGACCAGTCCAGCACCCAGCGCATAGCAGTTGTCGAGTTCAGCCACCCCGCCGCCGTATGTCATTGGGGCGTCTGGCTCGGTGCCCTGTGGACAGCAGCCAGACGCGGACCGTCTGCTCGCGGTCAGCATCTCGCCCCGGAACAAGCGACCTGGCCACGACACGTTCGGACGGCGCTGGCGGACGCAGAACGCCCCCGCACCTCGTCCGACTCTGTCCGGGTGCGCCGCCAGCGCCCGAGCTCGGCAGCCGGCGAGGTCGGTACGACGTCCGGGCCCGGCTGTCACGGATGACACGCACTGGCGGTGTTGGTGTCCCGGGTTGCGGCCGGGTGTCCGCTGCTGAGGGACCCGAAGGTCAGCCCACCCGGGCCGGGGCCGCTAAGCCCCCTTCCAAAACATCTTGGCCCCTTGTCTCGCTCCGCTCGACGCCAAGATCTTTTGGCCGGTTGCTTGCAGCCCCGGCCCCAGGGCGGGCTCTGACCGGCCCCGTCAGCGCGGCACCCCGGCGCCCCGGTCACCCGACCGGCCCGCCCGCCGCACACCAAGCGACAGGGAGCACGGTCATGCTGTTCAACCTCACCTTCGAAGGCAACCTCGCCGACGAGCCCGAGCTGCGCGTCACCCCCTCCGGCAAGGCCGTCTGCAAGCTGCGGGTCGGCCACAACACCCGCCGCCGCGGCAACGGCGGTGAGTGGACCAACGGGCCGACGATGTGGGTCTCCGTCACCTGCTGGGAGAGCCTCGCCGAACGGTGCGCCGAGCACCTGCGCAAGGGCGACACGGTCATCGTCGAGGCCCGCGACGACCTCTCCGTCTGGGCCTACCAGTCACCCAACAGCGACAAGCCGGCCGGGCAGTTGCAGGTCACCGCCGGCAACGTCGCGGTCTCGATGCGGTTCGCCGGTGCCCAGTCCGCCCGCACCGCCAAGGCCGAACAGGTCGAGGACCCCTGGGCTGCCGGCGACCGCGAGCTTGAGCCCGCCTTCTAGCCCTCACCGCAGGCGGGGCCGGCCGTGCCGGCCGGCCCCGCCCATCACCCCTCACCCGACCTGACTGTCTGGAGCGTCGTCATGTCCCTGTTCACCTGCATCGTCGAGGGCCGGCTCACCGCCTCACCGCAGACCGGCCACACCCGCGACGGCCGCGAGTACGTCCAGTTCCCGATCGTGCACCGCGACCGTTACCGCGACCACAGCGGCAATTGGGTCGACACCCGCGCCATGTTCTTCGAGGTCATGTGCTGGGGCGACCTCGCCGCCCGGGCCCGCAACCTCACCCGCGGCGACCAGGTCCTCGTCGAAGCCGGTCAACTCCTGCCCTACCTCAACGACTCCGACATGCCCAGCCTCAAAGTCCAGGCCCGCAACCTGTCGGTCTCCATGCGGTTCACCGACGCCCACGCTGGCACTGCGGTCAAGGCCCGCCGCGGCGACATCGTCACCACCCCCGACGGCGAGCAGTACGCCGCGCACCTCTACCCCGAGGTCACCACCGACCCACAGCTCCTGCACCGCTGACCACCACATCGGGCGGGCCGCTGACCACGGCCCGCCCGTGGATCCGTCCGTCCGCCAGTTCGAACACCGAGCCCTGCCCGACGCCCCGGAGAATCTGTGATGACTCCCCCAGCCGGCCACCTTGCCGACGCCTACCGGGACCTGGTCCGCGGCTGCGCGACGATCACCCAGGTCGTCCACGCCGCACATCCCCAGCCAGGGGCCTGCCTGCCCCTGCCGGCGATCAGCCTCCCGCAGGACGCCGACGACGTACGCCGCCAACTCGACATGCTCACCGGCAACCTCTTCGACGAGCACGCCCAAGCGGTGAACCCGCAGTGGCTCACCGCCACCCGAACCTGCACCCACCTGACGGCAGACAACGTCATCGCCGTCAAGGAGCTCTACTACGGCTGGTACCAACTCCTCGGCGCCCTCTACGCCCGCATGCAGGGTCAGCCCAGTCTCGACGATGTCGAAAAGCGCACCGCCAACCTCGCCTACACGCTGGTGACCTACCTCCGCGCCTACCCCACCCCACCGGTCAGGCATCTGCGCCTACGGCTCACCGGACGACGCGCCCTCCCGTAGGAGACGCCGCGCATCGCCACTGCGCCCTGACCCCGGCTTGGGTCTCGCTCTCGCCGGTGTCCGTGGTGCGCGCTGGCCAGTCCCCAGTGGTGACCGACCCGGCCGCGTCCGGCAAGCGCCGACCCCAACATCTTGGCCGGCTCGCTGCGCTCCCCGGACCGCTGCGCTCCCAAGATCTCGCGGCCTTCCCGCTTGCCCGCCGTCGGTCGCGGCCGGTCCCTCACCGGCCTGTCAGCGCGGCACCCCGGCCCACCCGGGCGGCAGCGCACCAACCCGAACCGTCAGGAGGACTTACTCATGAGCACCACCGCCACTCCCACCGCCCCGCTGCACCGCGCCCCCACCACGGCGTCCGTCCGCCGCCGGCTCGTGCTGGTCGGGCAGAAGGACGCCTACGACCCGTACAGCGCCGCCGACGCCGCCGAGTACCGAACCGTCCTGCGCTACGGCGACCGCTGACACGCCACGCGCGGCGGGGCCAGACAGTCGAGTCCGGCCCCGCCACGCCATCACGGTGGCGAACTCGCCCGCCCCGCCGACCGCGCCCGCTGCGCCGTGGTGAAGGCCGCGCCCGACCTCATGCCGTCGACAATGCCGGCTCCTCCTGCGTGGGCATCTCCCTGGGCTCATCGACGATGGCCGACTGGTCGCCCACGGGGATCGGTTGGTCGCTGGCTCGGGCGAGGGCGGCGCGCACCCCGGCGACAGGAAGCTCGATCATGGCCGCGATCTCCGTGACCGGCTCACCAAGTTTCCGAAGCCGGGCGACGGCCCCATCGGCTTCCCGGTCCAGCCCTCCTGCCCTGCTCTGCCCGGCAGCGAGGATCCGCTGAGCCCGAAGGTTCGCCTCGTCCCGCACCTGACCCGCACGTGTCACCCGGTCGAAGTAGACCCGCACCGCCTCCGTCACGTTCGCCTCATACGCCGCGAGCCTCGCCACCCTCGCCGCCCGAACCTCCGACGCCTTCCGCGCCGCCATCCGATTAACACCCGCACCAGAATTTCGCTTAGAGGGCGTTTCACATTGCTGTCAGTCGGGTGTGTCGAAGGTGAGGCGTTGTTGGCGGGTGGCGGGTTCGCCTCGGGCGAGGCGGCGGAGCA
>NZ_JBEXIL010000090.1:0-12056 GCF_040608555.1 Micromonospora sp. NPDC005172 | reverse complement strand
CGCCACCCACTCCCCCTCCCACTCCCACTCCCACTCCCGATCCCACCCCCCACCCCCACCCCGTTGATCATGAAGTTATTGCCTCTCGCTCCGGCGTGTCCTGGCAATAACTTCATGATCGACGGGCAGAACGGGAGAGGGAGTGGGATCGGGAGTGGGAGTGGGAGTGGGAGTGGGAGTGGGTGGCGGTCTGGGAGGTTTGGTTGGGGTTGCGCGGGGGATGTGCTGCCGGACGTCTGTGACGTGATCGGCGCGGCATCCGGACAACGACGACTGTGCGCCGCACGTCGCGTTTTAGGATTGACCGGCGGCTACTCCGGGCATACAGCGCGGTGATGAGGAAAGGAGGACAGCATGGCTGACGTGGCGAATGCCCGCACATCCCGAAACGGGAGCGAGCCCTCCACCGCCGAGCTGGTGCAGCGGGCCACCGAACAGGTCTCCCGTCTGGTACGCGACGAACTGGCGCTGGCCCGAGCGGAGTTGACCGAGAAGGGCAAGCACGCGGGCATCGGGATCGGCCTGTTCGGCGGCGGCGGAGCGATGGCCTTCTACGGCCTGGGTGCCCTCGTCGTCACGGCGATCCTGCTGCTGGACCTGGTGCTGCCCGCCTGGGCCGCCGCGCTGATCGTGGCGGTGGCGCTCTTCCTGGTGGCCGGCATCCTCGCGCTGGTCGGCAAGAAGCAGGTCAGCCGTGCGGTCCCGCCGGTGCCGGCGGCAACGGTTCGCAGCCTCCGGGCTGACGTGGACACCGTGGCCGCCGCGGTCAAGGACAGGGGACGGGCATGACGGGCAACGGGACGGGCGACACCGAGGCCCTGCGTGAGGAGATCCGCCGTACCCGGGTGGAGCTGGGCGAGACCATGGAGGCGCTGGCCGCCAAGGCGGACGTCAAGGCCCGCCTGAAGGAGTCCGCCGAGCAGGCGCGGGAGCGGATGCGCGAGCAGGCGGCACAGACCGTGGCCCGGGTCCGTGGGCAGGCCGCGCGTGGCGCCGGGATGGCACGTGCCCAGGCGTACGACAAGGGCGGCCTGGTACGCGAGAAGAGCGAGTTGGTTCGACGCAACCCGGTGCCGTGGGCGGCGATCGCCGCCGGCGCGGTGGCCACCGTGGTGGTGCTCATGATCGTGCGGGGGAGGCGTAGGTGAGCAGGAGTATCGGCAAGGTCGCGTACCGGCCGGTCGGCGTGTTGCTGGGTATCGCCGCGGGTACGGTGGCCGGCGCGATCTTCCGGCAGGTCTGGAAGGTCACGGCGGGCGACGGCGAGGCGCCGAACGCCACCGACGAGGATCGCCGGTGGGGCGAGATCCTGGCCGCCGCGGCGTTGCAGGGGGCCATCTTCGCGGTGGTCCGTGCCGCCGTGGACCGGGGCGGAGCGGTCGGCGTCCGCCGGATGACCGGCCACTGGCCGGACTGATCGGACTGACCGACGCATAGACGTCAGGCCCCCTTCCATATCGACGGGAAGGGGGCCTTTCGCACGACTCGGAACGCCGCCCAGCGACCTGAGGCATCCGTCAGGTCACATGTCGGAGAAATTCGTCGGACAGGTCGTGCAGAGTTTTTGCGTACGTGATTTGCTTTCCACGCTGTTGCGAGATGGCGTGGGTTGAGAGAAGTCTCCTTCGCGGGGGCCGCCTCAGACGCCGCTGCTCGAAAACGGCCAATCGGCCGCACGGCGTGCACGGCCGCCAGTTTTAGAAGGAGATACACATGGCGCAGGGAACCGTGAAGTGGTTCAACGCTGACAAGGGCTTCGGCTTCATCACCGTCGACGGCGGGGGTGCTGACGTGTTCGTCCACTTCTCGGCCATCCAGTCCAGCGGCTACCGCACGCTGGAGGAGAACCAGCGGGTGGAGTTCGAGATCGCCCAGGGTCAGAAGGGTCCGCAGGCCGAGCAGGTCCGTCCCCTCTGACGCACCGGCCGGCCCCCGCCGGTCAGGGCTCGTTGAAGTGAAGCCCCGTATCCCCACCCGGGATGCGGGGCCTTCCACGTCCGGCGGTCAGAGTCGGCGGCGCGAGCGCAGTCCCAGCCAGAGCGCCACGAGCCCGGCCAGGGCCACGATCGGGCCCAGCACCGCCCAGAGCGTCTCGTCGGTCATCACGCTGCCGTCGACGTAGCCGAGCCCCTGCACCGTCCACACCGCACCGACCACAACGGCCAGCAGGCCGAGGGTGAGTGTCAACCAACCCCTCATCGCGCACCCTTCTCGCCGGGTCGGGCGGCACGCCGCCCCGAGTGTCCAGCATCGTCGGTCCGACGGCGCGACGCGAGCACCCGGGGTCGGCGGCTCACCACCGGTCGTGCACCTGCGGGCGGATCAGCTCGTCGTAGACCTCCCGTACACCGGCCAGTTGGGCGGCCGTGAGCGGCGGCAGGTCGGCCGCGGCGGCGTTGCGCCGGGCCTGCTCGGCGTCGCGCGCGCCGGGGATGACGACGGTGACGCCGGCCTGGTCGAGTACCCACCGCAGCGCGAACTGCGCCATGGTGCGGTCGGCGTCGACGAGCGGCGCGAGCCGGCGTACGGCCGCGAGCCCCTGCGTGTAGTCCACGCCGGAGAACGTCTCGCCCACGTCGAACGCCTCGCCGTGTCGGTTGTAGTTGCGGTGGTCGTCGGCGGGGAACTCGGTGTGCTCGTCGTAGCGGCCGGAGAGCAGACCGCTGGCCAACGGCACCCGGGCGATGATGCCGACGCCGGCCTGCGCGGCCGCCGGCAGCACCTGCTCCAGCGGCTTGTGCCGGACGGCGTTGAGGATGATCTGGACGCTGGCCACGCCGGGTCGCGCGATGGCGGTGAGCGCCTGGTCGCAGGTCTCCACGCTGACGCCGTAGCCGGCAATGGCCTTCTCGGCGACGAGGGTGTCCAGAGCGTCGAACACCGCGTCGTCGGCGAAGACGGCGCTCGGCGGGCAGTGCAACTGGACCAGGTCCAGGGTGTCCATCCCGAGGTTGGTCCGGGACCGGTCGGTCCACTGCCGGAAGTTGGCCAGGGTGTACGCCTCGGGCCGCTGCTCGACACGCCGGCCCATCTTGGTGGCGACGGTCAGCCCGGCGTCGGGGCGGGAGCGGAGGAAGCGGCCGATCAACTGCTCACTACGGCCGTCGCCGTACACGTCGGCGGTGTCCAGGAAGGTGACCCCGGCGTCCACGGCGGCGCTGAGCACGGCCATGGCGTCGGTCTCGCTGACGGTGCCCCAGTCGGCGCCGAGCTGCCAGGCGCCCAGGCCGACGACTCCGACGGTCCGGCCGAGCCGGTTGAAGCTGCGCTGTTCCATGCCCCGAGCCTAGTGATCGGGTTGCCGGGCTGCCACGCGAGTCGTACCGTGAGCAAGACGGACGTACGGTTTGGAGGCGACCATGTGGGATCCGACGACGTACCTGCGCTACGCCGACGAGCGCTCCCGGCCCTTCCACGATCTGCTCACCCGAGTTCCCGCCGTCCGGCCCCGCACGGTGGTCGACCTCGGCTGCGGCCCCGGGCAGCTCACCGCCACCCTCGCCGAGCGCTGGCCGGACGCCCGGGTCCTCGGCCTCGACTCCGCGCCCGAGATGATCGACCGTGCGCAGGCCCTGCCGACCCCCGTCGAGTTCGCCGTCGCCGACCTGCGCGACTGGCGTCCGACCGGCGACGAGGACGTGGTGGTCACGAACGCGGCCCTACAGTGGGTGCCCGGCCACCAGGACCTGCTGCGCCGCTGGGCCGGTGAGCTGCCCGCCGGCGCCTGGCTCGCCATGCAGGTCCCCGGCAACTTCGACGCCCCGTCGCACCGGGCGCTGCGCGAGGTCGCCGGACGCCCGGCCTGGCGCGCCGAGCTGGCCCCGCTCCAGCGCGCCGACCCCGTCGACGACCCGGCCGACTACGCGGAGCTGCTGACCGCCGCCGGCTGCGCCGTGGACGCCTGGGAGACTACCTACGTGCACCTGCTGCCGGCCGACTCCGCCGCCGACCACCCGGTGCTGACCTGGATGGAGGGCACCGCGCTGCGACCCGTCCGGGCCGCGCTGGACGCCGCCGGCTGGTCGGCCTTCCGGGCCGAACTGGGGGTACGCCTCGACGCCGCGTACCCGGTGCGGCACGGTCAGGTGTCCTTCCCGTTCCGCCGCGTCTTCGTCGTCGCCCGCACCGGCGGCGCCCCTGCACAGGAGAACCAGTGACCGATCTGACCACCTTCATCGCCGGTCTGCCCAAGGTGGAGCTGCACGTGCACCACGTCGGCTCCGCGTCGCCCCGGATCGTCTCCGAGCTGGCCGCCCGGCACGAGGGGCGCACCCCCGTCCCCAGCGACCCGGACGCCCTCGCCAGCTACTTCGAGTTCCGCGACTTCGCGCACTTCATCGAGGTCTACCTGAGCGTGGTCGACCTCATCCGGGACCCGGAGGACGTCTGGCTCCTCACCCACGAGGTGGCCCGGGAACTGGCCCGCCAACAGGTCCGGTACGCGGAGCTGACCATCACGCCGTACTCGCACGTCCGACGGGGCATCCCCGCGCCGGCCTTCTGCGAGGCGATCGAGGACGCCCGCAAGCGCGCCGCCGTCGACTTCGGTCTCGACCTGCGCTGGTGCTTCGACATCCCCGGGGAGGCCGGCCTCCCGGCCGCCGAGGAGACGCTGCGCATCGCGCTCGACGAGCACCCCGACGGGCTCATCAGCTTCGGACTCGGCGGCCCGGAGATCGGCGTACCCCGGCCGCAGTTCCGGCCCTTCTTCGACCAGGCCCGCGCCGCCGGGCTGCGCTCGGTGCCGCACGCCGGTGAGACCACCGGTCCGCAGACCGTCTGGGACGCCCTGCACGAGCTGGGCGCCGAGCGGATCGGGCACGGCATCTCCGCCGCACAGGACCCGGAGCTGCTCGCGTACCTCGCCGAGCGGCAGATCGGGATGGAGATCTGCCCGACGTCCAACGTGCGGACCCGCGCCGTGGCGTCCCTCGACGAGCACCCGCTGCCCCGGCTGGTCGAGGCCGGGTTGCTCGTGACCATCAACTCCGACGACCCGCCGATGTTCGGCACCACCCTCAACGACGAGTACGCGGTGGTGGCCCGACTGCTCGGGGCGGGCCCGGGGGAGCTGGCGGCGTTGGCCCGCAACGCCGTGACGGCGTCCTTCCTCGACGCGGCCGGCAAGCAGCGGATCAGCGACGAGATCGACGCGTACGTGGCCAGCGCCGGCTGACGTACGGGGTGAGCGGGGCGCGCGGCGGGAGCGTGGGTGTGGGGGGACCTGAGACTCCCGCCGCGCGCACGGCTCCACCGGCCGGTGGGTGCGCGGTGCGCTGGCCGGTGGAACTGGTGGGTTCGTGCACTGATCCTGTCAGCCCGCAAGCGTCTGACCGCGCTCGTTAACCTCGATCTAAGGAAGACTTGTGCCGCCGCACAGCCCCGGCGCGCCAGCCGATCGGAGCGCTCCCATCAACCGATCGGCCCGGGGGTGCTCAGTCGTCGGTGGGGCGCTGGCGGGGCCAGCGACGGCCGCTGCTCTTCGGCTCCCGGGCGTCGCGTGCCATCCGGCCCACGAGACCGAACCGGCTGACCTGCCGGGGCGTCGCGTCGGGGTCGGCGAGCAGCATCACCACGCTGGCGCCGCCCAACCGGGCCCGGTCGATGCTGACCGAGCCGTTCGCCTGCAATGACACCCGCTTGGCGATGTCCAGGCCGAGCCCGGTCGAGCCCTGGTCGCTGGTGCCCCGTCGCAGCGCCCGATCCGGGTTGGCGATACCCGGGCCGGCGTCGTCGATCCGGATCGCCACGTACCCGTCGCGGCGGGACACGGCCACCTCGAACGCCGTTCCCTGCGGCGTGTAGCGGAAGACGTTGCCGATCACCGCGTCCAGCGCAGCGGCCAACTCGGCGCGCGGCACCGGCGCGGGGATGCGCAGCTGGGCGCCGGTGACCCGGTGCGGCCGGTTCTGGTCCCCGGCGAGCGCAGCCCAGAACACCATCCGGTCCCGGACCACCTCGCTGACGTCGCACATCGCCGGGCCGGCCTCGTGCGCCACCGCCTTGCGGGTGGTCTTGATCAGCACGTCGATCTCGCCCTCGAGGGTCACGATCGCCTGCCGGATGCGCCGGATGCCCCGCAGCCGGTCCAGCTCCGCCGGGCTGAACGAGCCCACGCTCGTGTCGTCGGACTCCAGGGCCTCCGCGTCCAACCGGAGCACGGTCAACGGCGTCCGCAGCCGGTGCGACAGGTCGGCCACCAGTTCGCGCTCGTCGGTGCGGGCCGCGTCCAGCCGGTCGGCCATCCGGTTGAAGGCGTACCCGGCCTCCGCCAGCTCCCGCGGGCCGGTCGGCTCCACGCGTACGCCGAGGTCGCCGTCACCGATCGACAGGGCGGCCTTGACCAGGCCCTGGGTGGCGTCCACCGCCCGGGCGGCCACCCGGTCGACCACCAGCACCGCCGCGCCGACCATCGCCGCGCCCACCGCGAACAGCAGCAGCCAGGTGCCACCGGCGCCCTCGCCCAGCGTCGAGTCCGGCACGAACACCTCGACCACGGCCGTCCGGTCACCGAGGACCACCGGGTCGAGCCGTACCACTCCGCCGTCCACGTCGGTGACCAGCGAGCGCCGGTCGGCGCGCGCCCGGTCCAGGTCGGCGCCGCCGGCGCGGCCCGCGGACTCGTCCAACCCCAACCCGTACACCACCGGCCGGACCGCGGCGTCGTCGCCGCTGGCCACGACGGCCCGTTCGATCACCGCCCGGTCCGTACTCACCGCCAACGCCCCGGTCACCAGCGCGCTGCGTCGGGCCGCGTCGGCGATCGCCTCCTCCCGCGTCTGCTCCCGCAGGCTCAACCCGAGCGGGATCAGGAACGCGAGTGCGACGAGGCTGCACATGCCGGCCGTGAGCAGGGCCAGCGCCGTCCTCAGTCCGGTGCCACCAGCCGGAACCCGACCCCCCGCACGGTGCGCAGGTAGCGCGGCTTCGCCGCGGACTCGCCCATCTTTCGGCGGAGCCAGTACAGGTGTACGTCGATGGTCTGATCCTCGCCGACCGATGGCTGCCGCCATACCTCCTCCAAGAGTTCCCGGCGGGACACTACCCGCCCGGGTCGTGCGGCGAGATACGCCAGCAGGTCGAATTCCTTACGGGTCAGCGCCAGTGGCTCCCCGTCGAGGTGGGCGCTGCGCTCGCCGACGTCCACGCGCAGACCGCCGACGGTGTGCACCGCCGGCTGTACCGTCCGGCTGGCCCGCCCGGCGCGCCGCAGGACCGTGGTGATGCGGGCGTCCAGGTGCGCGCCCGTGAACGGCTTGACCATGTAGTCGTCGGCGCCGGCCCGCAGCAGCTTGACCACCGACTGCTCGTCGTCCCGGGCAGTGGCGATGATGATCGGAATGTCGGTGATGCCGCGCAGCATCCGCAGCGCGTCCGAGCCGTCCAGATCGGGCAGGCCAAGGTCCAACACGACGAGGTCGGGCGTCTCCGCGGCGACGCGTCGCAGCGCGTCCAGGGCGGTGCCCACGGCGTGCACGGCGTGCCCCCGGTCAGCGAGGGACCGCAGCATCGCGCCGCGTACGACGTGATCGTCTTCGACCAGGAGCACGGAGGCCACGACAAGACGGTACTTGGCCTGGCAAGTTGATCGCGTTGCGACGTACCGGTGAACCATGCAAGCTGGTAAGACGATGTCCTTCACCCTGTTCGCCGACGCTCGCCTGGCGCTCGCCCGGGACAGCCTCGCCGGCCTCTCGACCGGGGACGCGTTGGGGGCGCGGTACGTCCTGCCGGAGCCCCCGCAGGATCTCACCGACGCCGCGCTGCCGCCCGCGCCCTGGGAGTGGACCGACGACACCGAGATGGCCTGCTCGGTCGTCGCGGAGCTGGCCGAGTCGAGCACGATCGACCGCGACCGGCTGGCCCTGGCGTTCGCGCAGCGCTGCGGCGTCCAACGCGGGTACGGTCCCGGCGCGATGCTGATCCTGCGACTGATCCGCACCGGTACCCCGTGGCCGGTGGCCGCCGCGTCCGCCTTCGACGGCCAGGGCTCCTGCGGCAACGGGGCGGCCATGAGGGTCGGCCCGTTGGGCGCGTACTTCGCCGACTCCACCGCACGTGCCGCCGCGCAGGCCCGCGCCTCGGCCGAGGTGACGCACGCGCACCCCGAGGGGATCGCCGGAGCGGTCGCCGTGGCGGTGGCCGCCGCGCTCGCCGCCCGGGCCCGCCTGGACGGCCACCGACCGGCCCCGGCCCGGCTCCTCGCCGGTGTCGCCGCGGCGGTCGACGGCGGCACCGAGGTACACCGCGGTGTGCACGCCGCCATCGGGCTGCTCGGGCGGCCACTGCCCCGCGTGGTGGCGACGCTCGGTAACGGCTCCCGCGTGACCGCCCAGGACACCGTCGCGTTCACGCTCTGGGTCGCCGCCACCCACCTCGACGACTATCCGGCGGCGATCCGTACGTGCCTGAGCGCCGGCGGCGACGTGGACACCACGGCGGCCATCGCGGGGGCGGTGGCGGCGGCGTACACCGGCGTCGGCACCCCGGGCGGGGTGCCCGAGGCGTGGCTGGCCGCCCGCGAGCCGTTACCCACCTGGCTGCCCTGACCGCGTGGCTGCCTTGATCGCGTGGTTGCCTTGATCGCGTGGCTGCCTCTCTCCTTGGCTGCCCTGACCGCTTGCCCGTCCTACCTCACCGCCTGCACGCAGAGCCCGGAAGGGTGTGCCACGGCCCCTTTGCTCTGCTTCAACCCGCGCAACAGTTCGGGGGCATGAGTGTTGCGCGGGTTGAAGCAGAGCAAAGGACGCGTGGAGTGTCAGCCCATCGCCGGCCCGGCGATGGACTGACACCCCGCCAGCCGGTACCGGCGGTGCGGCCTCAGCCGGTACCGGTCGTGCTGCCTCAGCCGGTGCGGGCGGGAGTGGCTGCCGGGGCAAGCACCGCGACGGGCGCCGTGTCCGTGGGCGCGTCGGTGCCGTCCGGCTGCGGTGTGGGCGTCACCATGTCGGTCTCCGTCGCGCCGGTCACCTCCGCCAGCGCTGTCCGCTCCGCCGGGTCGCGTCGCCGCCACCGGCTGACCAGCCAACCGATGGCCGCACCGCCGCCCAGGCCGGCCAGCAGACCGGCGGCGAGCATCGCGTCGGCGCTGCCGGGCCCCTCGCCGGAGGCGCCCGCCGCGTCACCGCCGGAGGCGCCGTCGGCACCCTGCGCGCCGGCAGCCGGTGCGCCGTGGCCGCCGTGCGCGGCCGGTCCGGCGGCACCTGCGGCGCCCGGCGCGGCCGGCAGCAGCGTCAGCACCGGCGCGCGGTGCGCGGGGTCGGTGTCCGTCCACTGGACCACGATGCCGTCGGTGTACGTCTGGACGACCTCGAACCTGAGCCGCTCGGCCTGCGGCATCGGGCCCATGGACAGGGCCAGTTTGGCCGGGCCCGTCGAGCCTTCGCCGACGCGCACCCACGTCACCGCCGTGGTCACGGTGCTCACGCCGGACGAGTGGATGCCTGCCACCGGCTTGTCCAGGGTCCGGGAATCGATCTTGGGCGCCCAGCCGTCGACCGACATCGGGTAGACCTCGGCCACCGGCGCGTCGGCCGGCAACCGGATCTCGACCTGCTTGGTCGTCGTGCCGGCCCGCTCCTCGGGCACGGTGAACTCCAGCCGTACGGCGTCACCCTGCCGTGCCTCGGTCGGGGTGGTCGTCACGTCCGCGGCCTGCGCCGCTGCGGCCGGCCAGAGCAGCAGCCCGGCCGCGGTCAGCGCGGTCACCGCCGCGCTCCGCCGCCGGCGGCCACCGCCGTGCGTGCTCGCCATCTCGTGCCCCCATCCGTCTCGCGCGGCCGGCACCGGTTTCCGGCCACACCACCTAGTTCGGATTCGAGGCACGAAAGGTTCAACGCGAGCCGTCCGGAAGGCGCCGGCGGCGCGACCGATAGCATCGGCAGGAGCCGAGGATCGGCGCCGTTTCGTACCGCTTGGAGGAGTCACCGTGTCCGCACCCCGTACCCCCGCCGTGGCCGACCCCGTTGTCGTCGCCGCCGGGACGACGGCGGCCGACGCGGTGGCCGCGGCCGGACTGCCCGCGAACGGTCCCAAGGCGATCGTCGTGGTCCGCGACCCGCAGGGTCAGCTCCGCGACCTGGACTGGACCCCGGCCGAGGAGACCGTCGTCGAGCCGGTAAGCCTGGACTCGCCGGACGGGCTCAACGTGCTGCGCCACTCCACCGCGCACGTGCTCGCCCAAGCCGTGCAGGACGTCTTCCCCGAGGCCAAGCTGGGCATCGGCCCGCCCATCGAGAACGGCTTCTACTACGACTTCGACGTCGCCAAGCCGTTCCAGCCCGATGACCTCGGCAAGCTCGAGAAGCGCATGCAGGAGATCATCAAGTCCGGGCAGCGGTTCCGTCGCCGCCGCTTCGGGAGCCTCGACGAGGCGCGCGCCGAGCTGGCCGACGAGCCGTTCAAGCTGGAGTTGATCGAGGTCAAGGGCGAGGGCCTGGACACCGACGAGGTGATGGAGGTCGGCGGCGGCGAGCTGACCATCTACGACAACCTCGACGCCAGGGAGGACAAGGTCTGCTGGTCGGACCTGTGCCGGGGCCCGCACCTGCCGACCACCCGCCTGATCGGCGCGTTCAAGCTGATGCGTTCGGCCGCCGCGTACTGGCGCGGGTCGGAGAAGAACCCCCAACTACAGCGGGTGTACGGCACCGCGTGGCCGACCCGGGACGAGCTGAAGGCGTACCTCAAGCTGTTGGAGGAGGCCGCCCGGCGCGACCACCGCAAGCTCGGTGCGGACCTGGACCTGTTCAGCTTCCCCGACGAGATCGGCTCGGGCCTCGCGGTCTTCCACCCCAAGGGCGGCATCATCCGCCGGGAGATGGAGCACTACTCGCGGCGGCGGCACGAGGAGGCGGGGTACGAGTTCGTCAACACCCCGCACATCACCAAGGCGCAGCTGTTCCAGACCTCCGGTCACCTGCCGTACTACGCGGACACCATGTTCCCGCCCATGCAGTTGGAGGGCGCGGACTACTACCTCAAGGCGATGAACTGCCCGATGCACAACCTGATCTTCAGGGCGCGCGGGCGGTCGTACCGGGAGCTGCCGCTGCGGATGTTCGAGTTCGGCACGGTCTACCGCTATGAGAAGTCCGGCGTCGTGCACGGTCTGACCCGGGTCCGAGGCCTCACCCAGGACGACTCGCACATCTACTGCACCCGTGAGCAGATGGCCGGCGAGCTGACCACGCTGCTCAGCTTCGTGCTCGATCTGCTGCGGGACTACGGCCTGGACGACTTCTATCTGGAGTTGTCGACCCGGGACGACTCGCCCAAGTTCATCGGCGCCGACGAGGACTGGGCGGAGGCGACCGAGGCGCTGCGGACCGCCGCCGAGACGTCGGGTCTGGAGCTGGTGCCCGACCCGGGCGGCGCGGCGTTCTACGGGCCGAAGATCTCGGTGCAGGCGCGCGACGCGATCGGCCGCACCTGGCAGTTGTCCACCCTCCAGGTCGACTTCAACCAGCCGGAGCGGTTCGGGTTGGAGTACCAGGCCGCCGACGGCAGTCGCCAGCGTCCCGTGATGATCCACCGGGCGCTGTTCGGGTCGATCGAGCGGTTCTTCGGGGTGCTCACCGAGCACTACGCGGGCGCGTTCCCGGCGTGGCTGGCGCCGGTGCAGGTGGTGGGCATCCCGATCCGGGAGGACCACACCGACTACCTGCACGGCTTCGTCGCGGCGCTGCGCGCCGAGGGCATCCGGGCCCAGGTGGACGCGGGCGACGACCGGATGCAGAAGAAGATCCGCACCGCCCAGCAGCAGAAGATCCCGTTCATGGTGATCGCCGGTGACGACGACGTGGCCGCCGGCACGGTCTCCTTCCGCTACCGCGACGGCTCCCAGCGCAACGGGGTGCCGGTCGCCGAGGCGGTGACCCACGTCCTGGACGTGGTCACCTCCCGCACCAACGTCGGCCCCTCCGCCGCGGCGGAGTAGGGCTCGCGCGCCGCGCGTCATGGTTGTGCTCGATCCAGGAAGTAATGTGGGGCCCCCCCCGCGGGGGCACCAAAAACCATGTTGGTAGCTTATAAAAAACATCGAGACACCAATCAAA
>NZ_JBEXIL010000089.1:0-12356 GCF_040608555.1 Micromonospora sp. NPDC005172 | reverse complement strand
TTGGTGGGGTCGGTCGAGGTGCGGTAGGAGAAGGCGGTGCCGCCCCACTGGTAGGCCAGGACCCAGATGTTGCGGGGTGCGAAGTAGAACAGGGTGGGTGCGACGGTGGCGTTGTTCATGGTGTTCTGGCTGGCGGAGGCCATCTCGGACCAGTTGGTGAACAGGCCGAAGTTCATCGACCCCCACCGGCTGCCGAAGTCGTGCGTGGTCGCGTAGACGAGTTGCCGGCCGTTGTAGGGGGCCACCGTGAAGTCCTTCAGTGACACCCAGCCCGACTTGGGCTGCGCGAGGGCGCCGGTCGACGACCACCGGTACGACGACGGCAGGCTGCACGTGGTCGGCGGCGGGGTCGTGGGCGGTGGCGTGGTGGGCGGCGGGGTCGTGGGCGGTGGCGTGGTGGGCGGCGGAGTCGTCGGCGGAGGCGTCGTGGGCGGCGGCGTGGTTGGCGTGGTGCCGCCGTCGCAGGTCACTCCGTTGAGAGCGAAGCTGGTCGGAGCCGGGTTGCTGCCCGTGTAGGAGCCGTTGAATCCGAACGAGGCGGTGCCGTTGGTCGCGATCGAGCCGTTGTAGCTCACGTTCCGCGCGGTCACCGCCGCCCCGCTCTGCGTCAGCGTGGTGTTCCACGACTGGGTGATCGTCTGGCCGGCGCCGTAGGACCACGTCAACGTCCAACTGCTCACCGGATCACCGAGGTTCGTGATCGTTACGTTGGCGCCGAAGCCACCCGGCCACTCGGACGACACGGCGTAGTTCACCGAGCAGCCCGCCGCCGCCGCGCCCGCCGGCAGTGCCACGGCGACCGTGGCCGACGCCAGTAACGCGACACCGGCCGAGACAACCCCGATATTGGTCGGTCTGAATATGGTCATCGAGCACCCTCCTGACGGGACGGCGGCCTCCACATTCGTGGGAGTGATTGTTAGGTGAGCGTTAACAGCCGCGTCCGGTATGTTACGGGAGCGCTCCCAAACCATCAACCTCGATGTCTTGAAAGCTGGCAAACGAAATCTTCAGCGCTCCCAGCAGGGCTTCTGTGGTCGCCCGGGGGTGTGGGGTGAGCACGGCGGACGCACGGACCACCGTGCGCCGAGCAGGCGAAGGAGCGGGTGATGACGACCCTGCTCTGTTATCGATAACATCGCCCGATCACTCCGTCGCATACGAGCATGACGACGCCGGTGCTGGTCGACGCGCGGACGAGGTACGGCCGGATCGACACCCTGGGTGGGCGGGTCAGAGCCAGACCACGATGCCGGTCAGGTCGTTGAGCACGGCGGCCACGCCCGCCCTGATGGCGGCCGCGCAGCGCTCGGCCGTGAACGAGCCCGCGTCGTACGACGAGGACATGCCGAGCCCTTCGCCGCGGAACGACGCCCCCTCCCAGTCGACGGCGGTGACGTTGTGGGTGGGCTCGGCCAACTCCGCGCCGATCACCAGGAAGTTCGCGTCCAGGTGGTTCGGTGTGACCAACGCGAGGGGGTCGATCAGCTCGTTGCCCGCGCTGACGATGAGGTCCGCGTTCATCCCGATCGCCTTGCTGACGCTCGCGACGGCGTCGTGCGGGTCGTCGACCACGATCGTGCGCAGGTCGACGTGCTCGTCGTCGGCCCAGCCCCGTACCGCCGCCACGAGGGCCTTGGTCGGCGCGTCCTCGCCGGCGGTCAGCAACACCACCCGGTAGTCCTTCGACGGGTGCACGTCGGCCCACGATCCGGGCTTCGGCGTGATGGTCGCCTCCGGCGCGGGCTTCGCGGAGTCGTCGACGAATCCCGGGCCGAGCGCGCCGACGGCGCTGGGCGTGGGGTGCGGTTGGGACCAGTCGTCGCCGGAGCCGCAGCCGGCGAGGAGGACAGCGGTCGTGGCCAGTAGGGCGACGGCCCGAAGCGGGGGGCGCAAGGTGATCGTCCTTCTCCGATGGTGACGGGCAGGTGCGCGTACGTCCCGTATTCCTATCCCAGATCCGGCGGGCCGCGATCCGTGGGCGGTCGCCCCGGGTATTTGTTCTCCGTCGGTTCGTCGGCGGGCGGGTTGGCGTTTACCCGAGCGGTGCAGCGTGCACTCGCCAACCGAGGGGAACCGCATGCTGGGCCACATCCGCCGTACCGTTGTCGTCGCCGTTGTCGTATTTGCGGTGACCCTGCTTCCGTTTCTCGGCGGGGGCGCGGCGTTCGCGCACGGATTTTCGTCGACCATCTACGCCAAAATCTCTGCCGGAGACGAAGGTCACATCCGCTCCGAATTGGAGCTCGAATACGACCTTCTGGTGGTGTCGGCTGCCGACTCCGGTGACGATGATCCGCTCTTCCAGGCCGGGAACGCCGCCTTCGAGGCGGGTGACTCGACGGCGCAGGCCGCCGCGCTGAAGGCCCACGCGCCGACGGTCCTGCGCTACGTCACCGACCGCCTCTCGGTGACCGCGCGAGGTGCGGCCTGCCGGCCGACCCAGGTGCGTGACGCGACGATCGGCGTCCGCGACGGTGTGCCGTACGCGGACCTGCTGCTCGACTGGACCTGCCCGGAGCGGGTGGCAGAGCACGAGGTGCGCAGCGGTCTCTTCCCGGACGGGGAGGCGTACGTCAAGGACACCAAGACGATCGTCACCTACGAGATCGACGGCCGGTCGGGCAGTGCCGCGCTCGACGCCGCCAACCCCTCGTTCTCAACCGCGCAGAGCGCCTACCAGCGGTTCGGCGAGTTCTTCCTGCTGGGCGCCGAGCACCTGCTGTCCGGCATCGACCACATCCTGTTCCTGTTGGCGCTCATCGCCGGGTCGCGGCGTCTGCGGGAGATCGTGCTCGCGGCCACCAGCTTCACGCTGGCGCACTCGGTGACGTTCCTGCTCGCGGCCCTCGGCCTGGTCGACGTGCCCTCGCGGGTCGTGGAGCCGGTCATCGCGCTGTCGATCGCCGTCGTGGCCGGCTGGCATCTGTGGGGGATCTGGCGGCGCGGTGACCACGCGACCGACCTCGAGACGGCCGGGCGAGGTCACCTCAGTCTGGATCGCCGGGGCTGGATCCGCCTCGGTGTCGTCTTCTGCTTCGGCCTCGTGCACGGGTTGGGCTTCGCGGGCGCGCTGGGCATCGACGAGGCGTGGTCGTGGACGCTGCTGTGGTCGCTGCTGGTGTTCAACGTCGGTATCGAGATTGTCCAGTTGGCGATTGTCGCCGCCGTCTTCCCGCTGCTGTTCGTGCTGCGCCGTCGTGCGCCGAAAGCGGCTCTCTGGGTGACCGGTGCGGTTTCCGCGGCGGTGTCCATCATGGGGCTGATCTGGTTTTTCCAGCGTGTCGTGGGGTCCTGAGTACGGCTAACCAGTTCGCGACGTGCAGCCCTTCGCAAGATCACGTTAATGAGGGGTTCACCGGTCGGCGAAAGGTTTGGACCGACTTCCCCACCCTCGGGCGAAGAGCAATTCATTTCTCTATTCGAAAAGGGAACAATGTCGATGACATTGAGCACCTCGACACGGGCCCCCGGGCTCGTGCGGCGGCGCGTTGTCGCCGGGGTCGTGGCCGGATTCCTGGGAGTGGGCGCGGCCCTCGGCAGCGGTCTGCTGACCGCCGCCAGCGCCGCCGACCCCACCACCGTGTCCGGCATCGTCCTCGGCGTCGGTGCCAACGAGACCCAGCGCATCGTGTCCTGGTACTCCTCGACCGACACCGCCCAGAAGATCCAGCTCGCCCCGACCGCCGAGATCGTCAACGGCGAGTTCCCGGCCACCGCGGTCAGCTTCGACGCCGTCGGCGCCGCGAACACGTCCACCACCGGCTTCAACCGCCACGCGACGATCAGCAACCTGCGCGAGAACACGGCGTACTCGTACCTGGTCGGCGCCGAGGGAAGCTGGTCCCCGGCGTACGCCTTCAAGACGCAGGACTTCGAGGGCGACTACGACTTCCTGTTCTTCGGTGACCCGCAGATCGGCTCGTCCGGTGACCGGCTCAAGGACCAGGCCGGCTGGGAGGAGACCCTGAAGGTCGCCACCGGGGCCAACCCGGACGCCGAGCTGCTGGTCTCGGCCGGCGACCACGTGGAGAGCGCCAACGACGAGGGTCAGTGGACCTCGTTCCTGGCCCCCGACCAGCTGCGTCAGATCCCCCTCGTCGCCACCATCGGCAACCACGACGTCGGCGGCAAGTCCTACGAGCAGCACCACTTCACCCCGAACACCGACCGCTCGGCCCAGTACTACAACGGCGACCAGGCGACCCGGTCCGGTGGCGACTACTGGTTCATCCACAAGGACGTGCTGTTCATCGACCTGAACAGCAACAGCTACGCCAACCCGGCGGACGGCTCGGCCGGCGGCGACGCCGCGCACGTCGCGTACGTCACCGACGTCATCAAGAAGCACGGCTCCGAGGCCAAGTGGAAGGTGCTGGTCTACCACCACTCCATCTACTCCCCGGCCAGCCACGCGACCGACAGCGACAACAAGCAGCGGCGCGAGGACTTCACCACGGCGTTCTCCAACCTCGGCGTCGACATGGTGCTGCAGGGGCACGACCACAGCTACTCGCGCAGCTACTCGATCAAGAACGGCCAGAAGGAGAACCCGGCGGAGAAGCCCGGCGCTCCCGAGGTCTACCCCGGCCCGGGTGGAGTCATCTACGTGACGGCCAACTCGGCGTCCGGTTCGAAGTACTACGACATCAAGAAGCCCGACGACAGCGGCACCGGCATCCGGGGCAACGGCCCGGACCCGCTGGACCCGGACAAGTACTGGTACAACTCGTCACAGAACCAGGAGCACGTCCGCAGCTACGTCAAGGTGCAGGTGCGCGGCGACAAGTTGGTCCTGGCGAACGTCCGCAGCGGCACCTGCGCGGCCCCGAACGCGGCCGTCGAGAAGGGTCTCTCCTGCGTGAACACCCCGGACGGCCAACCGGTCGGCTCGGTCACCGACAAGGTGACGGTGCACCCGTACCACGGTGACGGCCAGGCCATCCAGGTCAACGTGCCCAACCCGGCCCCGGGTGAGTTCGGCTGGACGATCGACGGCTACAACGGCCTGGTCGACCTGGGTACGGCGCAGGAGCGCAACGGCACCTACTTCGAGGCGACCGGCAAGATCAACCCAATCCTCGTGTCGGACAGCCGCCGCTCGCTCGCCCCGTGGTCGATCTCGGCCAGCGTCGGTGACTTCTCCGACGCCGACAAGACGTTCTCCGGCTCGTACCTGGGCTGGACCCCGTACGTCCTCGACGCCGGCGCGGGCGCGGAGGCCGGCGCTCCGGTCCTGCCGTCCCTCGACGACCAGGGCAAGGGCCTCTCGGTCTCCAGCGGTCTGGGCGCGGCTGTGCAGGGTCACCCCCGGGGCGGCGCCAAGCTCGGCGCCGACCTGGATCTGAAGATCCCGGACAGCATCGCGAAGGGCAGCTACCGCACCACGCTCACGATCACTGCCCTGAGCAGCTGACCGAACCTGTTCCACCAGGCGGGGCAGGCACCATCCGGGGCCTGCCCCGCCACCGGTTCACCCACCATCAAGATCACTTCGAGGACCCCGAGATGCGACCGTCCGTAACGCGCTGGAAGACACTCCTTCGTACGACCGTGCTGTCCCTGCTCGCCGTCGTCGCGGCGGCCGGCGTCGGCGGCGGCCCCGCCCTGGCGGCCGACGGCAGCGTCGCCTGGACGGTCCGGACGGCCTCGAACAGCTACGGCGAAGCCCGGTCGAGCTACAGCTACAACGTCAACCCGGGCGGGACCGTCGAGGACGCCATGGTGGTGGCCAACCGCGGCCCGGCGCCCCTGACGCTCGCCGTGTACGCCGCCGACGGCTTCACCACCGACGCGGGGCAACTCGACCTGCTCACCAGGGACAAGAAGTCCGTGGCGGTCGGCGCCTGGGTCAAGCCGAGCGCCGGCAGCGTCGTGATCCAGCCCGGCAGGACGGCACAGGTTCCCTTCACGGTCACCGTTCCGGCCAACGCCACGCCCGGCGACCACGTCGGCGGCATCCTCACCACGCTGACCCAGGCCGACCAGGCCGAGGGCATCAACGTCGACCGCCGCCTCGGCATCCGGATCACGTTGCGGGTGGGCGGCGAGCTGAAGCCGAACCTCGCCGTCGAGAACCTCCACGTCACGTACGACGGGCCGGCGAACCCGCTCGCCAAGGGCGACGCGACGGTCTCCTACACGATCCACAACACCGGTAACGCCGCCCTCTCCGGGAAGCAGTCGGTGTCGGTGTCGGGCCCGTTCGGCATCCTGCGCGCCCGGGCCGCTGACATCGCCGCGCCGCCGCAACTGCTTCCCGGCGAGAGCTGGGACGTCACGGTGCCGGTACGCGATGTGACGCCCGCCGTCCGGCTCGCGGCGACCGCCACCGTCACTCCGCTGCTCACCGACGCGTCGGGATCCACCACCGCACTCAAGGCGGTCGAAGTGACCGCTTACGGCTGGGCCCTGCCGTGGATGTTCCTCCTCGTGCTCGTCCTGCTGATCGCCGCTGTCGTCGGGGCGTACCAGTACCGCCGCCGTGCCCGGACGAGGCGCAAGGCGGGCGAGGACGCCCGGGTGCGCGACGCTGTCGCGCAGGCCCTCGGCGGCCGGGAGCCGAAGACGTCCTGACCGCACGGAGGTGGCTCGCCGCGCGACGCGGAGGCGATCGCGCGGGCCGGCGACCGCACCCGCCGCTACCGTGGCCGGTCGCCCTTGTGGGTGAACGACGTTCAGCACCGGGTCGGGACCGCTCGTGAGCCGGCATGCTGCGACGGTGACGCCGGCCCGGAGAGGAAGCCCTTATGGTTGACGCGGACGTGCCAGAGCGGATGCAGGCTGCGGCCCTGGACGAGTTCGGCGGGCCGGAGGTGATCACTCTGCGGAAACTCCCGGTGCCCGAGGCCGCCGCCGACGAGGTGCTGATCAAGGTCCTGAGCGCCGGTGTGGGCGTGTGGGACGTCTACGAGCGGCAGGGCGTGCTGGTCCCCGAGGGCACCGAGTTTCCGATCGTGCCCGGATCGGACGGCGCCGGAACCGTCATCGCGGCCGGCAGCCAGGTGACCGACCTCGCGGTGGGTGACCTGGTCTACGTCGCCGCCACCAACCGTCCGAAGGGCGGCTTCTACGCCGAGTACGCGGCCGTCAAGGCCGAGTACGTCGCGAAGCTGCCCGACGGTCTGCCCGCCGAGCACGCCGGTGCGATGTCCACCGACGCGCTGACGGCGCTGGCCGGGCTGGACACCCTCAGCCTGCCGACGGGCGCCTGGCTGTTGATCTTCGGTGCGAGCGGTGGGCAGGGCCACCTGGCCGTGCAGTTGGCCAAGCGACAGGGCCTCAACGTGATCGCGGTGGCCTCCGGCAGCGACGGGGTCGCGCTGGTGACCCGGCTCGGCGCCGACGTGTCGCTCGACGGCCACGCCGACCCCGCCGAGGTGCTCTCGACGATCCGGGACGCTGCCCCACAGGGGGTGAGCGGCATCCTGGCGATGGCCGGCGGAAAGACGCTGGACCGGCTCACCGAGACGCTGTCCGACGGCGGCGTCGTCGCGTACGCCCACGGGGTGCAGCCGGAACCGCGTGAACGGTCCGGTGTGTCGGTCCGGGCGTACGACGGTGTGGCCAACCGTGAACAGTTGCGGCGCCTCAACGAGCTCATCCAGGCCGGGCCGTTCGTGGTGCACGTCGCCGAGACGTTTCCGCTGGGCAAGGTACGGGAGGCGCACAAGCGCCTGGAGACGTCCTACCTGGGCAAGCTGCTACTGACGATCGCCTGAGACGTCAGCCGGCGCGCTGCTGCGGCACGCGTACCGACGCCATGCCGGCCGCCGTCGCGGCCTGGATGCCCAGGTCGGTGTCCTCGAAGACCAGGCAGGACTCCGGGGGTACGCCGAGCTGCCGTGCCGCGATCAGGAACGCCTCCGGGTCGGGCTTGGCCCGCGTGTAGTCCTCGGCGCACACCAGCACGTCGAACCGGTCCAGCAGGTCCAGCGCCTCCAGCGAGGCGGTGACCGCGGCGCGGGTGCTCCCCGAGACGACGGCGAACGGCACGCGCCGATGCGCCTCGTGGATGTGCGCCACCACCTCGGGCACGGCGGTGACCTGCGGCAGCAACTCCTGGTAGATGCGCTCGCGGTTCTCGACGACGGTCGCCACCGGCATCGCCAACCCGTGCCGCTCGTTCAACGCGACGATGATGTCGGCGGTCGGCCGGCCACCCCACGCGTAGAAGAGATCCTCCGGGAACTCGCAGCCCCACTCGTCGAGCGCCCGCTGCCAGGCCACGTAGTGCAGCGGCATCGAGTCGACGATGGTGCCGTCGCAGTCGAACAGGTACGCGGCGAAGTCACCGGGTGGCAGAGGCAGAGTCACCGGGGAAGGGTACAGCGGCCGCTTCCTGTTCAGTCGCCGGTGACGGAGGCCAGCCGACGGCGTAGGTGCTCCCGTTCCGGCTCGGTGCCGACCAGCGTCAGCGCGTCGCGGTACGCCGCTGCGGCCTCGTCGAGGCGTCCGAGCCGGCGCAGCAGGTCCGCCCTGGTCGCCGGATAGAGGTGGTAGCCACGCAGCCGCGGATCGTCGGCCAACCCGTCCAACAGCGCGAGCCCCGCGTCCGGCCCGTCCCGCATGGCCACTGCGGCGGCCCGGTTCAGCGCCACGACCGGTGAGGGCACCATGCGGAGCAGAACGTCGTACAGCGCCACCACCTGGGGCCAGTCGGTGCTGGCCACATCCGGTGCCTCGTCGTGCAACGCGGCGATGGCGGCCTGCACGGCGTACGGCCCGGGCGCCGGGCCCCTCAGCGCGGCCACCACCAGCGCGCGCCCCTCGTCGATCATCGCGTGGTCCCACCGTCCGCGGTCCTGGTCGTCGAGGAGGACCACGGCGCCGTCCGGGCCGGTCCGTGCGGCACGTCGGGCGTGCACCAGCAGCAGTAGTCCCAGCAGACCCGCGACCTCCCGCTGAGCGGGCAGCAGCCGGCGCAGGATCCGGGCCAGCCGGACGGCCTCCTCGGCGAGGTCGGTCCGCTGGAGATCGGGGCCGGAACTGGCGGCGTACCCCTCGGTGAAGATCGAGTAGACGGCCTGGAGCACCGTGGGCAGACGCGCGGGCAGCTCGTCGACGCCGGGCACCCGGAACGGGATGCGCGCGTCGCGGATCTTCCGTTTGGCCCGGACGAGTCGCTGGGCCATGGTGGCGTGCGGCACCAGGAAGGCCCGGGCCACCTCGGCCGTGGTGAGCCCGGCGAGGAAGCGCAGGGTGAGCGCCCCGCGATCCTGTGCGGGCAGGGCCGGATGGGCGCAGGTGAAGAAGAGCGCGAGGCGGTCGTCGGGCAGGTCCGGGTCGGCGTCGGCCGGCGGCGCAGGGTCGGATCGCTCGGCCTCCGCCCGGAGTACGGCCAGCCGGGTGGCCAGCACCCGGTCCCGACGCAACCGGTCGACGGCGCGGCGGCGGGCCGTGGTGAGCAGCCAGGCGGCCGGCCGGCTCGGGACGCCGTCGACCGGCCAGTGCACCAGCGCCGCCTCGATCGCCTCGGAGGCGACCTCCTCGGCCAGGTCGAGGTCGCCGAACCGGTGTACGAGCGAGGCGAGCAGCCGGCCGTGTTCCTCCCGGAACACCGCCTCCACCGAGCCGGCTGCCGCACCCGTGTCCACCACGATCAGGCCTCGACCTCGATCTCGGCGACCGGCCGTACCTGCACCGACCCGTTGCCGATGGCGCCGGGGCTGCGGGCCGCCCAATCCAGCGCGACGTCGAGATCGGGTACGTCGATGATGTCGTACCCGCCGAGCACCTCGCGGGTCTCGGCGAACGGCCCGTCGGTGATCGTGCGTTCACCGTCCGGGCCCACCTGCACCGTCGTGCAGGTGGTCAGGTCCTGCAACGGGTGCCCGGAGACCCAGATCCCCGCGTCCTTCATCTCCCGGTCGTAGCGGACCCAGTCCTCGAAGGTGCACCCGTTGCCGGCCTCGTCGTTCGCGGGGCTCATGAACAGCAGCATGTACTTCACGTGTCGGCTCCTCTCGGTGCGGTGGTGTCGCCGCACAGCATGACGACGAACGAGGTCCGGGGATATCGACACGGCGTCCGGACGCTTTCGCGGGGCGTCCGGTCCCTGGCGGCGTCCGCGTCAGGCAGGGACGTCCGTCCGGTGCCGGGTCCGCTCGGCACGCCGTCGCATCTGCTGGTACGCGCCGGTCAGCCCCATCGCCCGCCGTACCTCGACGAGGGTCCGGCGGACCTCCACGCGGGTCCGCTCGGTGCCCTCCACGACCAGGCGATCGACCAGCCCACGATCGGCCGCTATCTCGGCACGGCGCTCCCGGATCGGCGTCAGGAACGTCTCCAATGCGACAACCAGGCATTCCTTGACCTCCACATCGCCCACCTGGCCGGCCCGGTAACGCCGCGCCAGGTCGGCCACCTCGTTCCGGTCCGGGTTGAACACCTCGTGGTACGCGAAGACCGGGTTCCCCTCCACCGTTCCCGGCACGTCAGCCCGTACGCGATTGGGGTCGGTGTACATGCCCAGGACCTTCCGACGTACCGTCGCCGGATCGTCGGAGAGGGTGATCGTGTTGCCCCGGCTCTTGCTCATCTTGGCTGCGCCGTCGGTGCCGACCAGGCTCGGCGTCTCCGCCGGGATCAGCTCGGGCACCGGGAAGACCTCGCCGTACAGGTGGTTGAACCGCCGGGCGATCTCCCGGGTCACCTCGACGTGGGCGGCGTTGTCCCGGCCGACCGGGACCACCTCACCCTTCACGCAGAGGATGTCCGCGGCCTGGAGCACCGGGTAACCCAGCAGTCCGTACGGCATCTCCTCCTTGCCGGCGTCGCGCGCCATGTCCTTGAGCGACGGCACCCGTTCCAGTCGGGGCACGGTCACCAGGTTCTGCAGGAGGGTGTTCAGGTCGCCGACCTCGGGGATCGCCGACTGGAGGTAGAAGGTGGCCCGTGTCGGGTCGACGCCGGCGGCGAGGATGTCGGTCACCATCTCGCGGGCGTTGCGGGAGACCTGATCGATGTCCTCCCGCCGGTTGCGGGTCGTGAGCATGTGCAGGTCGGCGATGATGAAGAAGCTCTCGTAGCGCTGGTGCAGCCGTACCCGATTGGCGATGCTGCCAACGTAGTGGCCGAGGTGCAGGCGGCCGGTGGGCCGGTCGCCGGTGAGCATGCGTGCGACGGACATGGCGATGTGCCTTTCGTGCGGCAGGATGGGTCACGCGTGGGCGCGCGCCGAGGGGGCGGAACCGCCCTCGGTCAGCGGAGAACAGGGCTCAGCGAGCCGTCCGCCATCGCGCGCCGGCGCGGTACCGCAGGCCACCGGCACGGAGTACGTCCAGAAGTTGCTCACGGCCGTCGCCGGAGCTGGTCGGGAACACAGGCACGACACCACGCGGAAGGCCGTCGATCACATCGACCGCCTCCGGTACGCAGCTGCCCGTCCGGACCACGACCTCACACTACCCGCGGCGCCGGTGTGCCCGGCGACGTCCGACCGGTGGTCGCGGTCGGCGTCCGGAGCGGTGACCAGCACCGCCGCTGACATACTCGGCAGTCATGGTGTTGTCGCGAGGGTGGTCCGCCTTCCTGGTCGGGGTAGGAATCTGGACCTGGGTGATCTGGCCGAGGTTCGCAGTCGCCATCTGGCAGGACCCGCGTGCATGGCTATCCGGCACGGTGGGGGAGGGTGCGCCGACGGCGTTCCTGTGGGTGCACGCGCTGCTGATCGCCGCGTCCCTGGCCATCGGCACGACCGTCGGTGTCCTTGGAATCCGTGGCTGGCTGATCGCACGCCGGAGCGAAACGCGCTGAACTGCGGAACTGCCACCCCAGGTCGAAGTGTGACGCGGGACGCCACCAGCCGATTTGACGATCAAACCCGCGGACGCGTAACTTTCTCTCTGCCAGCGCGGAACGGGGCAAACGGGACGAAGTCCTGAAAGAACCGAACCGGTCTGGCAACCGGGTCAGGCAGGGGTTCGCTCCTGCGGGACACGGTTTCGGGCGGGGCTCGCCGGATCTGCCAGGAGGCGGATTTGGTGCAGCGGAACCGACCGGGTAAGGTTCACGACCGGCAGGGAACCGGGCGCGACTGCGGGACACCGCAGCGGCCGGCCTGCCAAATCCGACGACCTGACGCAGCGGTTCGCTGCTGCGTGAGTGCGTCGGGACCAACCCGCACGAAGCATGACAGACCGGGACACGCCGGTTTGACACGGCCGAGACGGTGAGGTAACGTAGTAAAAGTGCCCGGCGCGAGAGCGACGGGGACACGGTACGAAAAGCCCCGGGATGGGGCCCACTGGTTGGGTCTTTTGATCGGTGTGTGGTTGTTCTTTGAGAACTCAACAGGGTGCTTGTAAAGCCAGTGCCAATTATGATTTATACCCCGGACTGGCAGCCTGCTTTTG
>NZ_JBEXIL010000088.1:0-13612 GCF_040608555.1 Micromonospora sp. NPDC005172 | reverse complement strand
TTGAGTGTAGTACAGAGGTGACATCAACCCAGCGCCCCCCCCCCCCCGGCTTTTTAATATTTTATTTATCCCCCCCCCCCCCCTCCGGGTACTAAAATAACTTCATGATCAACGCCCGAAGGCAGGGTTACTGGCCCAGGAGGCGGGAGAGGACCTTGGCGCTCCTGGAGGGGCGGTCCGTTCGGTTTTCCCTGGTGTCGGCGCTGGTCATGAGGCGCAGGGCCGCGTTCATCGCCAGCCAGCGCACGGGTTCCGGCTCCCAGCGGGGTGAGCGGTGGCCGACCCAGGGCAGACCGGTCAGCTCGCTGCGCTCGCCGCCGCGTCGCGGCCGTGCCGGCGGGCCAGCCCGGTCAGCGAGGTGGGGAAGAGCGCGGAGCACCAGCCGCCGTTGCGCCCCGACGCCCCGTACCCCGCGATCTCCTTCTCCAGGACGACGACCCGCAGCGTCGGGTCGGCCCGGGCCAGGTAGTAGGCCGTCCACAGCCCGGTGTAGCCGGCACCCACGATCACCACGTCGGCGTCCGTGTCGCCGGGCAGCGCGGGTCGAGGGGTCAGCGGTTCGTCCAGGCTGGACAGCCAGTACGACAGCTCCTGGTAGCGCACGGTCAGAGCCGCGACCAGGCCTCGGTCAGGACCGTACGGAGGATCTGTTCGATCTCGTCGAAGTGGCGCTGCTCGGCGATCAGCGGCGGGGCGAGCTGGATGACCGGGTCGCCCCGGTCGTCGGCCCGGCAGTAGAGCCCGGCCTGGAACAGCGCGGTGGAGAGGAAGCCACGAAGCAGGCGCTCCGACTCGGCTTCGTCGAAGGTCTCCCGGGTGGTCTTGTCCTTGACCAACTCGATGCCGTAGAAGTAGCCGTCGCCCCGGACGTCGCCGACGATCGGCAGGTCGTGCAGCTTCTCCAGGGTGGCCCGGAAGGCGTCCTCGTTGGCGCGTACGTGCCCGACGAGGTCCTCGCGCGCGAACACCTCAAGGTTGGCCAGGGCCACCGCGCAGGAGACCGGGTGTCCGCCGAAGGTCACCCCGTGGGCGAACATGCCGGTCTCGGTGAGGAAGGGCTCCATCAGTCGGTCGCTGGCGATCATCGCGCCGAGCGGCGCGTACCCGGAGGTGATGCCCTTGGCGGTGGTGATGATGTCCGGCTGGAAGCCGTAGCGGACCGCCCCGAAGTACTCACCGAGCCGACCCCAGGCGCAGATCACCTCGTCGGAGACGAGCAGCACGTCGTACGCGTCGCAGATCTCCCGCACCCGCTCGAAGTAGCCGGGGGGCGGAGGGAAGCAGCCGCCGGAGTTCTGCACCGGCTCCAGGAACACCGCGGCGACCGTGTCCGGACCTTCGCGCTCGATGGCCCGGCCGATCTCGTCGGCGGCCCACCGGCCGAACGCCTCGGGGTCGTCGCCGTGCTCGGGCGCCCGGTAGAAGTTGGTGTTCGGCACCTTGATCCCGCCGGGCACCAGCGGCTCGAAGTCGCTCTTGATGCCGGGCAGGCCGGTGATCGACAGCGCGCCCATCGAGGTGCCGTGGTACGCGATGTAGCGGCTGACAACCTTGTACTTGTTGGGCTGGCCGGTGCGCTTGAAGTACGCCCGGGCCAGCTTCCATGCCGCCTCGACGGCCTCGGAGCCGCCGGTGGTGAAGAAGACCCGGTTCAGGTCGCCGGGGGTGAGCGAGGCGATCTTTTCGGCCAGCTCGACGGCCGTCGGGTGGGCGTACGACCAGAGCGGGAAGTACGCCAGCTCACCGGCCTGCTTGGCGGCTGCCTCGGCCAGTTCGGTGCGGCCGTGCCCGGCGTTGACGACGAACAGCCCGGCGAGCCCGTCGAGGTAGCGGCGGCCCTGCGCGTCCCAGATGTACGCGCCCTCGCCGCGCACGATGGTCGGCACCTCGCCGGCGGAGTAGCTCGCCATCCGGGTGAAGTGCATCCAGAGGTGGTCGGTGGCGTTGGCCATGTCAGCCCCATCGGTCGTCGGGCCGGTCGAAGGGGTGAAGCCGGCCGCTCTGCCCACGGTTATCGCACAGTCCGGTGCCTGTCGGCAAGTGGTATCAGTGGCGTGACAGGCTGACTGCTACGGAATCAGCGAGGCGATGCGGCTACGGCAACGAATTTCGCATCGTCGAGTGGGGTCTGTTGATCCACTCCGGTACGCCGAAGCCGTGGTATCAGGGCCTGGTTGATACCGCGACATCGGCGAAGTCGAGTGGATCAACCCACAGGGTGGGCGTGTCTGTGGGATGACGAGGCTGGTGGTGACACTTCGGGGGCGGTCACGGGGCGTCCTGAATGCGCGCCAACACGTCCCACCGCAACACGCCGGTAGGCCGGAGACATCAACACCCAGCGTCGCTAACGTGCGGCGCAGCGTGTACCGAGCTGGGCCGGCGGCGGTCTGCACGAAGCGGGGCGACGCAGGGTTCTCCGCGCGGGGCGGCGCGACGCTCCGCACCGGCGGGGACGGGCGCAGCGCGCTGTGCCCGGCGGGCCGGCCAGCGCTGCACCGAGCCGAAATGTGCGGTGTGCCCGGCGAGCGGGAGGATCGAGATGGCGAACGAGGCGTTGCGCGTGGCGATGGCCGAGGCCGGGGAGACGGTCGAGTCGCTGGCCGAGAAGGTCCGCGTCGACCCCAAGACCGCGGGGCGGTGGCTCGCCTCGGGGCGCATCCCGCATCCGCGTACCCGGATCGCGGTTGCCGAGGTCCTGCGCCGGGACGCGGCCGAGCTGTGGCCGGAGCCGTTCCGCCGCCGGGACCTGCCGTGGTTCCGACCGTGGGCCGAACTGGAACAGGACGCCATCTCCCTGCGGTCTTATGAGCCGCTGCTCGTGCCAGGCCTGCTCCAGACCGAGGGGTACGCCCGGGCGATCCTGAACACCGGCGGGCTGGTCCCGCCCTCCGAAGTGGACGAGATCGTGGCGAGCCGCGTCGACCGGCAGGCAGTGCTTCGCCGCGACGCGCCACCCCAGCTCGTCGTGGTGCTCGACGAGGTGGTGCTGCGCCGGCCGGTCGGTGACGGGCCGGTGATGGCCGGGCAGCTCCGGCACCTGGCCTCGGCGGCGGAGTGGGAACACGTGCAGGTCCGGGTCATCCCCGCCGAGAGCCCGTGGCATACCGGCTTGGCCGGGCCCTTCGTGCTGGGTCGCCTGCCCGACGGGACGGAATTGGCATATCTCGACAACCAGCTCCGCGGTCAGATCGTGACCGATCCTCTCGACGTGGCTAACCTGGGACGCAGGTGGGAGAGCGTCACCGGCGAGGCGTTGACCCGACGCCAGTCGATCGAGCTGATCAGGGAAGTGGCCACGACATGGACATGACCGACGCGCGCTGGCGCACCGCGACCCGCAGCAGCAACAACGGCGGGAACTGCGTCGAGGTCGCCGACAACCTGCCCGGCCGGGTGCTGGTGCGGGACAGCAAGGACCGTGACGGCGGCACCCTCACCTTCGCGCCGACGAGTTGGCGTTCCTTCGTCGAGCAGTTGCGGCAGGCGTGACATGACCGACGCGCGCTGGCGCACCGCGACCCGCAGCAGCAACAACGGCGGTGACTGCGTCGAGGTGGCCGACAACCTGCCCGGCCGGGTGCTGGTCCGGGACAGCAAGGACCGTGACGGCGGCACCCTGACCTTCGCGCCGACCGCTTGGGCGTCGTTCGTCGACACGGTGGGCGCGGCCGACGCGGTCCGCACGGCCGGCCGCTGATCCACTCCGCTTCACGGAAACCGGGGCATCACGGCGTCCCGGACACCCCGACTCGCAGGAAGCCGAGTCGATTAAGCGGCAGCCGTCAGGCCGTACCCCAGGTGTAGGTCTGTTTGCGGAGCTTGAGGTAGACGAACGCCTCGGTGGAGAGCACCCCCGGCACGGCGCGTAGCCGTTGCAGGATCTCCAGCAGGTGGTCGTCGTTGCGGCAGACCACCTCGGTGAGCAGGTCGAACGAGCCGGCCGTGATGACGACGTAGTCGACCTCGTCCAGTTCGGCCAGTCGGTCGGCGACGGCCTCCAGGTCGCCGTCGGTACGCAACCCGATCATCGCCTGGCGGGGAAAGCCGAGCTGGAGGGGATCGGTGACGGCGACGATCTGCATGACGCCGGCATCGAGTAGTCGCTGCACCCGCTGACGGACGGCCGCCTCGGACAGGCCGACCGCCTTGCCGATGGTGGCGTACGGCCGCCGGCCGTCCTCCTGGAGCTGCTCGATGATCTGCTTGGCCACGTCGTCCAGCAGAGCGTGGTTGGCACCTTCACGCACAGCGACGCGGCGACCGCCGCCGCCGCTCTCGTGCTGCCGGTTCGTCATCGTGCGCTCCCCATGTCCCGAATCCTGATGTCGCGCGTGTATCCCCGCGCAGTCTGGCGTATTTCGTCGTCAACTGCTAATCCTGCAACGGAATCCCTTGTAAGGGAGGTTTCCTCATGTCAGGATCAGTGCTCCCTGGCACTTGACCCTCCCGACATTCCCGCCGGCGCGCCTCCCCCGTCCCGCCGCCGACGATGACCCCCCTAGGAGTCGTCATGCGTACTCCCCTCCGGCCCCTCTCCCGGCGTGGACTGCTCACCGGCACCCTCGGATCGGCCGCCCTCCTCGCCGCGGGCGGGAGCCTCGCCGGCTGTGGCACCAAGGGCGCCCAGCAGACCGAGGCCGGCTGCGTCAGCGAGGACCTTTCTGGCACGGAGAAGAAGCTCGCCTTCTCCAACTGGCCGCAGTACATGGACGTCGACGAGAAGGACGAGTCCAAGCGGCCGAGCCTGGACGAGTTCATCACGAAGACCGGCATCCAGGTGACCTACACCGAGGACATCAACGACAACAACGAGTTCTTCGGCAAGGTGCAGAACCAGTTGGCCGCCTGCCAGAGCACCGACCGGGACATCATCGTGCTGACCGACTGGATGGCGGCGCGGATGATCCGGCTCGGCTGGATCCAGAAGCTCGACCCGGCGAAGATCCCGAACGTCCAGGCGAACCTGCTGCCGTCGCTGCTCAAGCGTCCCTTCGACGCTGAGAACCGGATCTCGATCCCGTGGCAGTCCGGCCTGGCCGGGCTGGCGTACAACGGCAGCGTCACCAAGGAGCTGCGGACCGTCGACGAACTGCTGACCCGCCCCGACCTCAAGGGCAAGGTGACGGCGCTCAGCGAGATGCGCGACACCATGGGCCTGCTGCTCGGCTCGAACGGGCACGACCCGTCGAACTTCACTGCCGCCCAGTTCGACGACGCGCTCAACAAGCTCAAGAAGGCCGTCGACTCCGGGCAGATCCGCAAGTTCACCGGCAACGACTACGCACCCGACCTGGCCAAGGGCGACATCGCCGCGTGTATCGGCTGGTCCGGGGACGTCATCCAGCTCGCCAGTGAGAACGACAAGGTGCAGTTCGTCGCGCCCGACTCCGGCGTGATGCTCTACAGCGACAACATGATGGTGCCGAACAAGGCCGCCCACCGGGGCAACGCCGAGGCGCTGATCAACTACTACTACGAGCCCGCCGTCGCCGCGAAGCTCGCCGCGTACGTCAACTACATCTGCCCGGTCAAGGGCGCCCAGGCCGAGATGGAGAAGATCGACCCGGATCTGGCCGCCAACCCGCTGATCTTCCCGGATGACGCGCTGCTGGCGAAGTCCACGGTCTTCATGGCCCTGGACGAGAAGCAGGAACGGGAGTACGAGGGCAAGTTCCAGCAGGTCATCGGGGCGTGACGCGATGACGCGCGAGACACCCGCGGGCGACCTGCGCCTGGCCGACCTCACCAAGCGGTTCGGCATCTTCACCGCCGTCGACGACCTCAGCCTCACGATCGGGCAGGGCTCGTTCTTCGCGCTGCTCGGCGCGTCCGGCTGCGGCAAGACCACCACCCTGCGGATGATCGCCGGGCTGGAGGAGCCGACAAGCGGTCAGGTCCTGCTCGGCGACACCGACATCGCCCGGCTGCGGCCGTACAAGCGGTCGGTCAACACCGTCTTCCAGAGCTACGCGCTCTTTCCGCACCTCACCATCTTCGAGAACGTGGCCTTCGGGCTGCGCCGGCGCGGCATCCGCTCGGTCGACGACGAGGTCCGACGGATGCTGTCGCTGGTGCAGCTCGACGACTTCGGCCCGCGCCGCCCGGCCCAGCTCTCCGGCGGCCAGCAGCAGCGGGTCGCGCTGGCCCGCGCGCTGATCAACAAGCCGCAGGTGCTGCTGCTCGACGAGCCGCTGGGCGCGCTCGACCTGAAGCTGCGCCGGCAGATGCAGATCGAGCTGAAGCGCATCCAGACCGAGGTCGGCATCACCTTCGTACACGTCACCCACGACCAGGAGGAGGCCATGACCATGGCCGACACCGTCGCGGTGATGAACGCCGGCCGCATCGAGCAGCAGGGCGCCCCGGCCGACATCTACGAGTTCCCGGCCACCGCGTTCGTCGCGAACTTCCTCGGCCAGTCCAACCTGCTCGCCGGCGAGGCCGCCGGCACGAGCGGCGGCGAGGTCGCGGTCACGGCGCACGGTTCGCGCTTCACCGTGCCCGCCGGCCGGTCGCGCGCCGACCGGGGTCCGGTCCACCTGGGGGTACGCCCGGAGAAGCTGCATCTGGTCGGCTCCGCCGACCAGGTCCCCCAAGGACACCAACACGTCACCGGTGTCGTCACCGACGCCTCCTACGTGGGCGTCAGCACCCAGTACCTGCTGCGCACCGGGTGGGGCACCGAGCTGTCGGTCTTCGCCGCCAACAGCGGTGACGCGACGAGGGTGCCGGTCGGCGGCGAGGCCGTGGCGTACTGGGATCCGCGGCACGCGTTCCTGCTGCCGCGCGACGCCGCCGACACCGACCGGACGTCGCCGGTGCTCGACGAGCCGGTCGGCGCAAGGTCGTGACCCTCCTCGCGCCCACCGGAGCGGGCCGGCCGCCAGCCGCGCCACCGGCAGCCCGGTCCGGGCGGTACCGCCTCCTGCCGTACCTGCTGCTGCTCCCGGGCGCGGCCTGGCTGCTCGTCTTCTTCGGCGTCCCGCTGCTGCAACTCGCGGCGGCGAGCCTGTACGACCCCAGCGGCTCGCTCTCCACCGGATACGCGATGACCTGGGCGTTCGGCAACTATCCGGACGTGGTGCAGGCGTACTGGCCGCAGCTCCTGCGCTCGTTCGGCTACGCCGGGCTGGCCCTGGTGGTGGCGCTGCTGCTGGGCTACCCGTTGGCGTACGCCATCGCGCAGAAGGCCGGCCGGTGGAAGAACCTGCTGCTGGTGTGCGTCGTCGCGCCGATGTTCACCAGCTTCCTGGTCCGTACGCTGGCCTGGAAGACGATCCTGTCCGACAACGGCGCTCTCGTCGGCCTGCTGCGCGACGTGCACCTGCTCGCCCCGGACGGCCGGCTGCTCGCCACACCGTTCGCGGTGGTGCTCGGTCTGACGTACAACTTCCTGCCGTTTCTGGTGCTGCCGCTGTACGCGAGCCTGGAGCGGCTCGACGCCCGGCTGCTGGAGGCGGCCAGCGACCTGTACGCGAGCCCGGTGCAGGCGTTCCGCCGGGTGACCCTGCCGCTGTCGATGCCCGGCCTGGTCGCCGGCACGCTGCTGTTCTTCATCCCGGCCAGCGGCGACTACATCAACGCCGAACTGCTCGGCACCCCCAACGAGTACATGGTCGGCAACGTCATCGACTCGGCGTTCCTGGTCCGGCTGGACTACCCGCAGGGCGCCGCGCTGTCGTTCCTGCTGATGGCGGCGATCCTCGCGGTGGTCTTCGGCTACCTGCGGCGAGCTGGCACGGAGGAGGTGCTGTGATGATTTCGCGTTGGCTGGCTGATCGCTGGGTGATGATCGTGGCGTTGCTGGTGCTTGGCTACCTGTCGCTGCCGATCCTGGTGGTGGCGGGGCTGTCGTTCAACCGCCCGTCGAGCCGACTGTCGTACGACTTCAACGAGTTCACCCTCGACAACTGGCGACAGCCCTGCGCCACCTCCGACATGTGCGACTCGGTCGTCCGGAGCGTGCAGATCGGCTTTCTCGCCACGGTGGTCGCCACCGTGCTCGGCACGCTGATGGCGTTCGCCCTGGTCCGGCACCGCTTCCGTGGTCGGGCCGGCGTCAACGTGCTGATCTTCCTGCCGATGGCCACGCCCGAGCTGGTGATGGGCACGTCGCTGCTGGCCCTGTTCGTGTCGGCGGGGGTGCCGCAGGGCTTCTGGACGATCGTCATCGCACACGTCATGTTCTGCGTCTCGTTCGTGGTGGTCACCGTCAAGGCGCGGCTCGCCGGGATGGACCGGCGGTTGGAGGAGGCCGCCATGGACCTCTACGCCAACGAGTGGCAGACATTCCGGCGGATCACCCTGCCGCTGGTGCTGCCCGGCATCGTGGCCGCCGCGCTGTTGGCGTTCTCGTTGAGCTTCGACGACTTCATCATCACGAACTTCAACGCCGGCACGACTGTCACGTTCCCGATGTACGTCTGGGGCGCTGCCCAGCGGGGCATCCCGCCGCAGGTCAACGTCATCGGCACCGCGATGTTCGCGATCGCGCTGCTGCTGGTCGGCCTCAGTTCGCTACGCGGGCGACGGGCCCGCCGCGCGAACCTGCTGGCCGGGACGACACCGCAGGCGCGGCGGCCGTCATGACCGCCGGCCGGGCGCTGGCCGACGCGGCGCCCGTGCCGTACTGGCTCGACCGCAGGGAGCGCCCCGACCCGTTGCCGCCGCTCACCGGCGCGCGGACCGCCGACCTGCTCGTCATCGGCGGCGGGTACGGCGGGCTCTGGGCCGCCCTGGAGGCCAAACGCGCCGACCCGGACCGGGACGTGCTGCTCGTTGACGCCGGCACCTGCGGATGGGCCGCCTCCGGGCGCAACGGCGGGTTCTGCGCCGCCTCGCTCACCCACGGCCTCGCCAACGGCATCGACCGGTTCCCCGACGAGATCGGCGAGCTGGAACGCCTGGGCAGGGAGAACCTGGACGCCATCGCCACGACCGTCGCCGAGTTCGACATCGACTGCGACTTCGAGCGCACCGGCGAACTGGCCGTCGCCGTGGAGCCGTACCAGCTCGACGGGCTGGTCGCCGACGCGGAGCTGGCCCGCCGGTACGGCCACCGGGTGCGCCTGCTCGACGCCGACGAGGTACGCGCCGAGGTCAACTCACCGACCTACCTGGGCGGGATGATCGACGCCGACCGGGTCGCCATGGTGGACCCGGCGAAGCTGGCCTGGGGACTGCGCCGCGCCTGCCTCGCCGTGGGCGTACGCGTGCACGAGCACACCCGGGTCACCGGGCTGCGCGCCGACGCCGCCGCGCTACGGGCCGACACCCTCGGCACCGATCCCGCCGACCTGGCCGGGTCTGCCGTACCCGCACCGGGCCGCCCCGGCGTCGTCCGCGCCCGACGGGTCGTGCTGGCCACCAACGCGTTCCCGCCGCTGCTGCGCCGGCTGCGCGCGTACGTGGTACCCGTCTACGACCACGTGCTGATGACCGAGCCGCTCAGCCCGGCGCAGCGTGACGCGATCGGCTGGCGCAACCGGCAGGGGCTGGCCGACACGGGCAACCAGTTCCACTACTACCGGATCACCCGCGACGGGCGGATCCTCTTCGGCGGCTACGACGCCGTCTACCACTACGGCAACCGGGTCGCACCGAAGCTGGAACAGCGCACGGCAACCTTCACCACCCTCGCACAGCACTTCTTCACCACCTTCCCGCAGCTCGCGGACGTGCGCTTCAGCCACCGCTGGGGCGGTGTCATCGACACCTGCACCCGGTTCTGCCCGTTCTACGGCACCGCCTACGGCGGTCGGCTGGCGTACGCCGCCGGGTACACCGGCCTCGGCGTCGGCGCGACCCGCTTCTCCGCCCGGGTGCTCCTCGACCTGCTGGCCGGCGGGAACACCCCGCTGACCCGCCTCGACCTCGTGCGCCGCAAGCCCCTGCCGTTCCCGCCGGAACCCGTCCGCGCGGTCGGCATCAATCTCACCCGCCGGTCGATGGCCCGCGCCGATGCGCGTGGGGGCAGACGCGACCTGTGGCTCCGTACTCTCGATCGTCTTGGTTTGGGGTTTGATTCCTGATGCGTGTCCTGCTCGTCGGCGCCGGCGGCGTCGGCTCCGCCGCCGTAGCCATCGCCGCCCGACGCTCCTTCTTCGAGACGATCGTCGTGGCCGACCACGACCCGGACCGCGCCGCCCGCGCGGTGGCCGGCCACGGCGACCGTTTCGTCGCCGCCCAGGTGGACGCCTCCTCGGCCGACGCGATCATCGCGCTGTGCCGGGAGCACCGGATCACCCACGTGCTCAACGCCGTCGACCCGCGCTTCGTCATGCCCATCTTCGACGGCGCGTTCGCGGCCGGCGCGGACTACCTGGACATGGCGATGTCACTGTCCCGCCCGCACCCGTCGAAGCCGCACGTAGAAACCGGCGTGAAGCTCGGCGACGAACAGTTCGCGGTCGCCCCCGACTGGGAGGCGGCCGGCCGGCTGGCGCTCGCCGGCATCGGCGTCGAACCGGGCCTGTCCGACGTTTTCGCCAGGTACGCCGCTGACGAGTTGTTCAGCGAGATCGAGGAGATCGGCGTCCGGGACGGGGCGAACCTGACCGTCGACGGCTACGAGTTCGCGCCCTCGTTCTCGATCTGGACCACGATCGAGGAGTGCCTCAACCCGCCGGTGGTCTGGGAAGCCGGCCGGGGCTGGTACACCACCGAGCCGTTCAGCGAACCGGAGGTCTTCGACTTCCCGGAGGGAATCGGGCCGGTCGAGTGCGTCAACGTGGAGCACGAAGAGGTGCTGCTCATCCCGCGCTGGGTCAAGGCCCGACGGGTCACCTTCAAGTACGGCCTCGGCGAGGAGTTCATCGACGTCCTCAGGACGCTGCACAAGCTCGGCCTGGACGGCGTCTCCCCGGTGCGGATACGCGGGATCGACGTGTCCCCGCGCGACGTGGTGGCGGCCTGCCTGCCCGACCCGGCCACCCTCGGCGCACGGATGCGCGGCAAGACCTGCGCCGGCACCTGGGTGCGCGGCCTGGGCCCGGAGGGCCAACCCCGGGAGGTCTACCTCTACCACGTGGTCGACAACGAGTGGTCGATGCGCGAGTACGGCCACCAGGCGGTCGTCTGGCAGACCGCCGTCAACCCGGTGGTGGCACTCGAACTGCTCGCCACCGGCGCGTGGACCGGCGTCGGCGTCCTCGGCCCGGAAGCCCTACCCCCAAAACCGTTCCTGGACCTGCTAACCGCCTACGGCTCCCCCTGGGGCCAACGCGAAACCCCCACCCCCTAACCCCGCCCCGCCCCGGGCTCCCCGCGCCCCCGCCCCCGCCCGCGCGCCCCGCGCCCCCGCCCCCCGCCCGCGTCGATCTTGCACTTTCTGCTGCGGCATTACTCGCTTATCGGGCATAGCGTCGACAGAAAGTGCAAGATCGACGCGGTGGGGTGGGGCGCGGTGGGGTGGGGTGGGTGACGGCTTGCTGACAGGCTTGAGGTGGACTGGGCTGGCTTGTCGGTGAACGTTCTGGGGTTTGCGGGATTTGATCGTTTGGTGAGCATTCCGTGGCCGGTTGACCGCACTATCGGCCCCGGCTTGACGGGCCCAACGGTCAGTCGGCCTGGCGACTCGTCGCCCACCCGACACGGTCGGCGACGCAGGTCGCGCCCACCGATTGATCGGCTGCAGGCAAACGGCGTAGGCAATCGACGCGACGGTGGATATTGCGGACAGTGGTTGCGACGACACTTCTCGGCGTGACGATGCAACCACCACCCGGGCCTGGGCATCCACCGCCGTACGGCCTCGGACCGCAGCCATCCGCCGTCCCGAACTGGTTCCGCCGTGCCAGCCCAGGCCGCCGCGTCGCGGTGATCCTCGGTTCGGTGCTGCTCTCCGTCCTGCTGCTCTGCTGTGCCGGCACTGCCATCGTCAGCGCGCTGACCGGCGAACCGGACCCGAAGAGCACGGGCACCGCTGCCGACGAGCCGCAACGACCCATCGTGGCGGCACCCGCCGAACCGACACAGGCGGCGCTCGCCGAAGCGCAGTCGCCGGAGGCGGCGCCCTCCAGTGCCGCGCCTTCCAGTGCAGCGCCTTCCGGTGCCGCGCCCTCGCCGGTGGTAAGAGTGACGAACGTGACCGAGCGGGCCGCGATCCGGCACGGTGAGCGCACCGTCAAGGACGCGTCGCTGGCCGAGGGAAAGCGGGTGGTGCGCACCAAGGGCGTGGACGGCGTACGGACGCTGACCTACCAGGTGACCACCACCGACGGCGTGCAGACCGGCAAGAAGCTGGTCAAGTCCACCGTGACGAAGCAACCCGTCACCGAGGTCGTCGCCGTCGGCACGAAGAAGAAGTCCAACTGCGACCCGAACTACAGCCCCTGCGTCCCGATCGCCAGCGACGTCGACTGCGCGGGCGGCAGCGGCAACGGCCCGGCCTACGCCAACGGAGTCGTCAAGGTCATCGGCGAAGACATCTACGACCTGGACCGTGACAACGACGGCTACGGCTGCGACTAGCCCCCGGCCCTCCACGCCCACCCCTCCTCGCCGATCTTGCACTTTCTGCGCTCACATTCCTTCTCAAAGAGGGCGTATCGGCAGCAGGAAGTGCAAGATCGGCGAGGAGGTAGGTGGGCGCGGATGGGATCTAGCACGTGGGGTTGCGGGGTGGGGGTTTTCCACAGAGGGCTTCGTTGTCCACAGGGGCCCGGGCGGGGCGGGATTTCCGGGCGGTGGGTGGTCAGCCTTCCGGCATGACTACTCAGTTGTGGCGGACGGATGCGCTGATGCGGGAGCTCACCGTCGCGCGGATCCGTACCCGGCTCGACCGTGAGGAACTTCGGCGGGTCCGCAGGGGCGTGTACGCCGCTGAGTCCTGCGATGACGATGACCTGCTCCGGGCACTGCTGCTCCGCCTGCCCGACGGCGCGATGCTGGCCCGGCAGAGCGCCGCCCGCCGCCACGGGTTCAGTGTCCTGCGGGACGACCTGGTGCATGTCCAGTTGCCCGCCACCGTGCCGAAGCCGCGCCTGCCCGGGGTCGTCGTCCACCGGACGGTGCTACCCGTACGGCCGGTCCTGATCAGGGGGCTGCCCTGCGTGCCGGCGGCCCGCTGCGCCGTCGACCTGGCGCGTGCCGCTCGGCGGCTCGACGCACTGCCGGTGCTCGACGCGGCGCTCCGGTCAGGCGCGGTGAGCCACGATGACCTGCTGGCCGAGGTCTCTGCTCACGATGCGTTGCGCGGGGTACGGCAGGCCCGCCAGCTCATACCGCTGGCGGATGGTCGGGCCGAATGTCGGCAGGAGAGTCAGCTGCGACTGATCCTCATCGACGGGGGGCTGCCCGCGCCCGAGCCGCAACTCTGGGTGACCGATGGCTTCGGCATCCGGCTCTACCGGCTCGATCTGGGATACCGGGAGCGACGGGTCGGCGTCGAGTACGACGGACTGTCGCACCTGGACCGTGATCGTCTCCGACATGACCGGGAACGGGTCAACTGGCTGGACGCAGCAGGGTGGCGAATGCGCTACTTCACCGACCGTGATCTCTATCGTCGCCCCGAGTACATCAGGGCCACGATTCGCAGAGCCCTCTCGTAACCCCAACACGATCACCGCTCGCCGATCTTGCACTTCCTGTCGCGACTAATGCCCAC
>NZ_JBEXIL010000087.1:0-15807 GCF_040608555.1 Micromonospora sp. NPDC005172 | reverse complement strand
AAGCTAAGCCCTCCAGCGCCGATGGTACTGCACTCGTGAGGGTGTGGGAGAGTAGGACACCGCCGGACAATCTTCCAGATAGGGCCACCCCTGAACAGGGGTGGCCCTATCTGCATGTGCATTTCCCCCACACCCCACCTGCCCAACCCCCATCCCCTGTTGATCATGAAGTTATTGCCGCGACACGCCGACAGCAATGGCAATAACTTCATGATCAACCATGAGGGGTGGGGTGGGGGCGGGGGCTGGTGCTGTCGGGGTCGGGGTTGGGTCAGTCCCGGGTCTGCATGCCGTCGCGGAGGTCGCGCAGCAGGGAGCCGGCGTCGGTGACCGACCTGCCGGGGAACATCGCCATCACCACGCTGCCGTGATCGGCCCAGCCGCACACCGCGAAGTCGCCACCCTCACCGCTGGTGCTGCCGCACCTCATGACGCCGCCCAGGTCGCCGGCGGGCACGTCCCGTAGGCCGGTCACCGCGCCGGTCTCGTCGGACATCAGGCCGAAGAGGCTGTTCAAGTCGCGCTCGGGCTGCCACAGCAGGGTGGTGCCGCCGAAGACCAGCACCGAGCGCTTGTCGTCGGCCGGGTCGCGGTAGACGGTCCCGAAACTACGGTCCAGGTCGATGTCGGCGGCCAGGCCGCTGCGCAGGTAGTCCGCCGTGCTCTTGGCCCGCTCGCTGTCGTCCCGCGTCAACCCCGCCACCTGCTCGGGTGAGGTGAGCCGGGTGTCCTTCTGCTGTGCCACACGCCATCCGCCGACCCCGAACACGCCCGCCCCCGCGAGACCGACCACCAGCGCGACCGTCCAGCCGATCTTGCGACGCCGGGACCAGCCACCGGAGCGCTCGTCGGGGTCGCCGCCGGTGTCCCGAGTGCTCAGCTGAATCGGCTCCTCGGTCAGTTCGACCGGCTCGCGGCTGTGGTCGAGCGACCGCTCGGTGAGATGTGCGTCGGACATAGCCGACACCGTACGCGAACGAGAGGTGGCGCACGTCAGGTCTGCGGAAGCCCTCCGTAGACTTGTCAGGTGACCGAGAGACTGGATGCCCGACGCCCCGACGCCCCGACCCTTGCCGGCCAGTACCAGCCCGGCGAGGTAGAGCAGCGACGGTACGAGCAGTGGGTAGCCGCTGGGCACTTCCGGGCCTCCGCCGACAGCGACAAGCCCCCCTTCACCATCGTCATCCCGCCGCCGAACGTCACCGGCTCCCTGCACATGGGCCACGCGTTCGAGCACACGCTCATGGACGCGTTGACGCGGCGTAAGCGGATGCAGGGCTTCGAGGCCCTGTGGCTGCCCGGCATGGACCACGCCGGCATCGCCACCCAGAACCTGGTGGAGCGCCAGCTCGCCGCCGAGGGCCTGTCCCGGCACGACCTCGGCCGGGAGAAGTTCGTCGAGCGGGTCTGGCAGTGGAAAGCCGAGTCCGGTGGCGCGATCCTCGGCCAGATGCGCCGCCTCGGCGACTCCGTCGACTGGGACCGCGAGCGCTTCACCATGGACGCCGGCCTCACCCGTGCCGTCCAGACGATCTTCAAGAAGCTCTTCGACGACGGCCTCATCTACCGGGCCAACCGCATCATCAACTGGTGTCCGCGCTGTCTGACCGCGCTCTCCGACATCGAGGTGGAGCACACCGACGACGACGGTGAGCTGATCTCCATCCGCTACAGCGACGAGGTCGTGGTGGCCACCACCCGGGCCGAGACGATGCTGGGCGACACCGCCGTGGCGGTGCACCCCGACGACGAGCGCTACCAGCACCTGATCGGCACCGAGGTGGAGCTGCCGCTCACCGGCCGGCGAATCCCGATCGTCGCCGACGCGCACGTCGACCCGTCCTTCGGCACCGGCATGGTCAAGGTGACGCCCGCCCACGACCCGAACGACTTCGAGATCGGCCAGCGGCACGACCTGCCCGCGCTGACCGTCATGGACGAGCGTGGCGTGATCACCGTGCCCGGCCCGTTCGAGGGGCTGGACCGGTTCGAGGCGCGGCCCGCGATCGTGGCCGCGCTGCGCGAGCAGGGCCGGATCGTCGCCGAGAAGCGCCCGTACGTGCACGCGGTGGGGCACTGTTCGCGCTGCAAGACCACGGTCGAGCCGCGGCTGTCGTTGCAGTGGTTCGTCAACACCGCCCCGCTCGCGCAGGCCGCCGGTGACGCGGTGCGCGACGGTCGGGTCCGCATCGAGCCGGCCGAGCTGGCCAAGCGCTACTTTGCCTGGGTCGACAACATGCACGACTGGTGCATCTCCCGCCAGCTGTGGTGGGGGCACCGCATCCCGGTCTGGTACGGCCCGGCGGGCGAGATCGTGTGCGTCGGCCCCGACGAGACGCCGCCGACCGGTGAGGGCTGGCACCAGGACGAGGACGTCCTGGACACCTGGTTCTCCAGCGGCCTGTGGCCGTTCTCCACCCTCGGCTGGCCGGCAGAGACCCCGGACCTGGCGAAGTTCTACCCGACCAGCGTGCTGGTCACCGGTTACGACATCCTGTTCTTCTGGGTCGCCCGGATGATGATGTTCGGCCTCTACGCGATGGACGGCCGGCCGCCCTTCGACGTGGTCGCGCTGCACGGCATGGTGCGCGACCAGTTCGGCAAGAAGATGTCGAAGTCGTTCGGCAACGTGGTCGACCCGCTGGACTGGATCGACAGGTACGGCGCCGACGCCACCCGGTTCACCCTGGCCCGGGGCGCGAACCCCGGCCAGGACGTGCCGGTCAGCGAGGAGTGGTGCCAGGGCTCGCGTAACTTCTGTAACAAGTTGTGGAACGTCACCCGGTTCGCGTTGATGAACGGCGCGCACACCACCGGTGAGCTGCCGCCCGTCGAACAGCTCTCCACCGTCGACCGCTGGATCCTGTCCCGGCTGTCGCACGTCACCGCCGAGGTCGACGAGCAGTTCGAGGCGTACGAGTTCGCCAAGGTGTGCGACCTGCTCTACCACTTCGCCTGGGACGACGTCTGCGACTGGTACGTCGAGCTGAGCAAGCCGGTGCTCGCCGAGGGCGGTGAGCGCGCGGAGGCCAGCCGTCGGGTGCTCGGGCACGTGCTCGACCAGCTGCTGCGGCTGCTGCACCCGGTCATCCCGTTCGTCACCGAGGAGCTGTGGCTCGCGTTGACCGGCGGCGAGACGGTGCAGGCTGCCGCCTGGCCGGTGGCCGACCGGTCGCTTGTCGACGACGCCGCCGAGGCCGAGCTGGTCGGCGTGCAGCGGGTCGTCACCGAGATCCGCCGGTTCCGTTCCGACCAGGGGCTGCGCCCGACGCAGCGGGTGGCGGCGCGCCTGGACGGACTGTCCGGCGCGGGTATCGCTTCGCACGAGCCGCTGATTCGGTCGCTGGTCCGCCTGGACCCCGCCGGTGACGACTTCCAGGCCAGCGCGACGCTGGCCATGCCCGGCGCGGTAGGTGTCGCGTTGGACACCCGGGGGTCGATCGACGTGGCCGCCGAGCGGGCCCGGCTGACCAAGGACCGCGCGGCCGCCGAGAAGGAGGTCGCGCAGGCTCGGGCGAAGCTCGACAACCCGGCCTTCGTCGGCAAGGCCCCCGAGCCGGTCGTCGCGAAGATCCGCGACCGACTCGCCACCGCCGAGGCCGACCTGGTCCGGATCGACGCTGCTCTGGAGACGCTCACCTCGTGACCGACCGTACCGATTTCGCCGCCGCCGAAGCCGAGCTGAACGCCCGCGGTTTCACCCGCATGGTGTTCGAGCTGGACCGCATCGAGTCGCTGCTCGACCTGCTCGGTAGTCCGCAGCGGGCCTACCCGTCGATCCACCTGACGGGCACCAACGGCAAGACCTCCACCGCGCGGATGATCGACTCTCTGCTGCGGGCCTTCGGCCTGCACACCGGCCGGTACACGAGTCCGCACCTGGAGACCGTCCGGGAGCGGATCAGCCTGGACGGCGAGCCGGTGAGCGAGGAACGGTTCGCCGCGGTCTACGGGGAGATCAAGCCGCTGGCGGAGCTGGTGGACGCTCGGTCCGACGAGCCCCTGACGTACTTCGACATGACGACCGCGCTGGCGTTCGCCACGTTCGCCGACGCGCCCGTCGACATCGCGGTGGTCGAGGTGGGACTCGGCGGCGCCGAGGACGCCACGAACGTCATCCAGGCCGGGGTCTGCGTGATCACCCCGATCGGCCTCGACCACACCGAGTGGCTCGGCGACACGCTCCAGGACATCGCGCTGGCCAAGGCCGGCATCATCCATCCCGGCGCCACCGTGATCTCCGCGGCTCAGGAGGAGGAGGCCGCGCGTCCCCTCCTCGAACGCTGCTCCGAGGTGGGTGCCACCATCGCCCGTGAGGGTGCCGAGTTCGGCGTCCTGAGCCGGGCGGTCGCCGTCGGCGGCCAGGTGCTCAGACTGCAGGGTCTCGGTGGCGTCTACGACGATGTGTTCATCCCGCTGCACGGCGCGCACCAGGCACAGAACGCGGCGGTGGCGCTCGCCGCCGTGGAGGCGTTCCTCGGGGCGGGGGCCCGCCGGCAGCTCGACGTCGAAGCCGTCCGGGAGGGGTTCGCCGCGGCCAGCTCCCCGGGTCGGCTGGAGCGGGTCCGCAATGCCCCGACCGTCCTGCTGGACGGCGCGCACAACCCGCACGGCATGGCGGCGACCGTGACCGCTCTCCAGGAGGAGTTCGCGTTCAGCAAGCTGGTGGCGCTTGTCGGCGTCCTCGCCGACAAGGACGCGAGCAGCCTGTTGGAGCTGCTGGAGCCGGTGGCCGACGTCGTGGTGGTCACCCGCAACAGCTCGCCACGGGCGATGCCGACGAAGGAGCTCGCCGCGCTCGCCGTCGAGATCTTCGGCGAGGAGCGCGTCGAGGTGGCCGAGGAGGTGCCGGACGCGATCGAGCTGGCGGTCGCGCTGGCCGAGGAGGACGTCCCCGGTGAGCTGAGCGGAGTCGGTGTCCTGGTCACGGGTTCGGTGGTCACCGTGGCCGACGCCCGTCGGCTCCTGAAGCGATGACCGGCCCCGAGCGCGACCCGCGCGCCACCGACGACCCGACCGGCCCGTCGCGCGGCGAGGCAGGTCCGTCGCACGGCGAGGCGGGCCCGTCGCGCGGCGAAGCGGGTACGCCCGGATCGCCCGTGGGGGAGTCGGAGGCCGGACAGGTGCGGCGCTCCGGGCTGCGTAACCCGCAGGGCGCCGTCCGGGGCCTCGGCGCCGGCACGCTCGGCCTGGAGGCGCTGGTACTGCTGCTGGCCATCCAGCCGATCCGGGTGGTCGGCGGTGACCTCGGCGGCGCCGCGATCGCCGTGGTGGTGGCCCTGGCGGTGGCCGCCATCCTGCTCGCCGGGATGATGCGCCGCCCCTGGGCGTGGCACGCCGGCACCGTGCTGCAGGGCCTGCTGATCCTGGCCGGGCTGCTGCACTGGTCGCTGCTGGTGTTGGGCATCATCTTCGCGCTGGTCTGGGCGTACGCGCTGCACGTCCGCCGGGTCATCCTCGGCTGACGCCCGACCCGGTTGAGTGATCCGGCCGGGTCAGGCGTCGGCGCGTTCGCGCCACTGGGTCAGGGCGATGCCGTGGCCGTCCGGGTCCCGGAAGGCCGCCGCCCACACCTCCAGCTTGCTGCCCCGGTTGACGACCCTCGGGGCGTACGTGAAGCGGACGCCGGAGTCGCGCAGCCGCCCGTACGCCGCCTCGATGTCGTCCACCTCGAGGTTGACGTGCACGAGCCGGCGGCTGATCGGTGCCGCACCGGTGACCTCGCGCAGCACCAGCCGGGTCGTGCCGAAGGCGAGCACCGCGTTGCCGGTGCCCTGGTCGACCTCGGTGAAGCCGAGCATGTCGCGGTAGAAGCCGAGCGACCGGGACAGGTCGGTGACCAGCAGGGTCAGGCCGACGCCGCTGATCGGGCCGGCCGGGTCGGTCGCCGACGCCCCGTCGTACCCGAAGATCGCCTCGTCCAGGGACTCGGCCGTGACGGTCTCGCGGGCCGCTCCGGCCGGGGTCGGCTCGTCCAGTGGCAGGTCCAGCGGGTCCAGCGGATCCGCGGCGGCCGGACCGGTCCGCTGCGCCGGCGGGGTCTCGGTGGCCCGGTCGGGACGGTCCGAGGTGGCTGCGGTCCGGGCCTCCGCCGCGGCGGCGACGTGGTCGACGCCGGGCTCGCCGACGCGGTCGTGGCCCGTGTCGACAGGGTCGGCGCCGGGCTGGTCGAACTGCTCCTCGGCCGCCGGGCGGGGTGCGGGAGTGGCCCGCCGAGGCAGTCCGGCGCCGGTCTGCTGCTCGACGACGACGCCTTCGAGGACCACCGGGCCGCCGGGGGCCCGGCTCACCACCACCGGCTCGCGCTCGTCGGGGGCCCGGTCGTCGCGCAGGGGATCGGGGCCGCGCGGGTCGCGGAACGGGTCGCCGCCGCGCGGGTCGCGGAACGGGTCGGGGCCGCGCGGGTCGCCGAACGGGTCGCCACCGCGCGGATCGCGGAAGTCGTCGTCCGGCGCGCGGTCCGCCCACGGCGGGGCGTCCTGCTCGATCAGCACCTCGTCCACGGGGTCGATGTCGCCGAACTCGGGCGGGAGGTCCGCGACGGCCGCGGCGGTCTCGGCGTGGGTGGGCACCTCGTCCCAGAGGACCTTGATGTGCCGCTGGTCGTCGAGAGCGACCCGGATGGGCAGGGTCTGGCCCAGCGACGGCCACTTGGAGACCGGCACCCGCGGCTCGATGATCTTCTTGGATCGGGGTGGCAGGCCGGGCGCGTCGATGACGAGTTGCAGCTCGCACCGGCCGAACGCGTACTGGGTGGGTGGCTCGGAGGCGCTGTGCACGTGCGCCACGCCGACGACCCAGGTGCGCCCGCCGCCCTTCACCGTGGCCAGTGCGATCGCCAGCACCAGCAGGGCGACACCGAGGGCGACGATGGCCCAGCTGGTCATGCCCAGCCCGAAGAGGACGACGAAGGTGGCCACGGTGCCGAGCACCGTGCCGACCAGCTTGCGTACCGGCGCGATGGGCCGGTTCCCGCCATTCGCCACAGTGGACCTCCCGGGGGTCAGGGCCAGGCTAGGCCGGATCGGCCACCGGTGGAAAGACCGGCCGCCGCGCCGGTGCCGGGACCGGGTCGCTACGCTGACCGTACCGACCCCGAGCGTTCTGCGCGTACAGGAGGAACCCAGCGTGTCCAGCAACAGCCCGGAAGAGCGCAGCCTCGTGCTGATCAAGCCCGACGCGGTCCGCCGCGGTCTGGTCGGCGAGGTCCTCTCCCGCTTCGAGCGCAAGGGGCTGCGGATCGACGCGATGGTGCACCGGACGATGGACGCCGCGCTCGCGGACGCGCACTACGCCGAGCACGTCGACAAGGCGTTCTACCCCCCGTTGAAGGACTTCATGACCGGTGGCCCGCTGGTCGCCCTGGTCCTCTCCGGCGACCAGGTCATCGACGTGGTCCGTGGGTTGGTCGGCGCGACCGACGGCCGCAAGGCCGCCGCCGGCACCATCCGCGGTGACCTGTCGCTGTCCAACCGGGAGAACCTGGTGCACGCCTCCGACTCGCCGGACAGCGCCAAGCGCGAGATCGCGCTCTGGTTCCCCGAGCTGGGCTGACCGCGTCGGGTTCAGTCGACCGGCGGTAGCTTCTCCGGGTTGCCCACCACGTAGATCCCGGTGATCCGACCGGCGGCGGCGGTGACGGTCATCGTGTAGCGGCCGCCGTCGCCGCGGGTGAGCAGGATGGCGGGTTCGCCGTTCAACTCGACCCGCCGCGCCGTCCACTCGCGGCGTGGGCCGTAGATCCCGGCGTAGAACCGGGCGACCCGGTCCGCACCGTGCACCGGGTTGCGCGCGGAACGCACTCGACCTCCACCGTCGTTCCACGCCGTGACGTCCGCGGCCACCAGACGGGTGAGCGTCGCCAGGTCGCCGTCGCGGGCGGCGGCGAGGAACGCCTCCAGCAACCGTTCACGTTCCGACCGGCGGGCCGTGAAACGGCGGTCGTCCTGGTGTACGCGTGTGGTCGCCCGGTGGTGCAACTGCCGACAGTCCTCCGGGGTCCGGTCCAGGATCTCCGCGATCTCGGCGTACGGCATGTCGAACGCGGTGCGCAGGACGTACACGGCGCGCTCCGGGGGCGTGAGCCGTTCCAACACGTGCAGCAGCGCGGTGGACAGCGAGTCCCGCAGCTCCACGCGGTCCAGCGGGCCGAACGGCGAGGGCTCGGTCGGCACCGGTTCGGGGAGCCACGGTCCGACGTACGTCTCGCGGGCCGCCTGCCGGGACCGCAGCCGGTCCAACGCGAGCCGGGTCACCACCCGGGACAGGTAGCGGCGCGGCTCGGCCACCGTCGAGCGGTCCACGCCCAGCCAGCGCAGGTACGCCTCCTGGAGCACGTCCTCCGCGTCGTGCCGGCTGCCGAGCAGCCGGTAGGCGAGCCCGAGCAGCATCGGCCGGTGCGCCTGGAGCGCACCGGCCGCCTCTGCCGCCTCGGTCGTCACACCTGTGCCGGGGGCTCCGTGTGCGTCGTCACGGCGATGCGATTCCACACGTTGATTGTGGCGATCGCGAGGACCAGGTCGGCCAACTCCTTCTCCGACCAGACCTTCGCGGCGGCGTCCCACACCTCGTCCGACACGCCGTGCTCGCCGAGCCGGGTCACCGCGTCGGTGAGCGCCAGCGCGGCTTGCTCCCGCTCGTCGAAGAACGACGGCGCCTCCCGCCAGGCGGCCACCGCGAACAGCCGCCGGCTCGACTCGCCGGCGGCGAGGGCGTCGCGGCTGTGCATGTCCACGCAGTACGCGCAGCCGTTGAGCATCGACGCCCGCAGCTTGACCAGCTCCAGCACGGTGTGGTCGACGTTCGCCTGGACGTACTTCTCCAGGCCCGACACGGCCTGGTATCCCTGCGGCGCGACCTCGAAAAGCTTCATCCGTTGCACAGCAACCTCCTTGATCGGTTCGACACCGCTACGACGGTCCGATCCGGCCGCGCTGTGACAACCGGGGCTATGAGCCCGGTCACTCGGCTGGGTCAACCGCGGGTCGCGGGGACGGTGTCCGGGAGCACCTCGCGGGGGCGCGGGATCCGGACGAGACCGTCGACGTCGCCGGGTAGGCGGTCCTGGTCGCGGGGTGCGGGTCGGGACACTCGTGCCGCCAGGTCGCGGCCCACCTTGATCATCGGTAGCTCGACCCAGCGGTAGAGCACGTCCGCGAGGACCAACGCCACCACGACGGCGCCCACGAAGATAACGGTGCTGTGCCGCCCCAGCGCGGGCAGCAGCCCGACCGCCGCGTGCGCCGCGATGGACTGGACCAGGTACATCGAGTACGACCGTTCGCCCACGAACACCAGCGGCCGCAGCCCCAGCACACGGGCCGGGACGCTGCGCGACAGCAGAGCCGGCAGCAGCAGCGCGGCGGCCGCCGCGTAGCTGCCGATGAGCGCCTCCTGGCCGAGGCGGACCGGCCAGTACCGCACGGCCACCTGCACGGCGGCGAAGGCCACGATCACCACGCTGGCGGTGACCGGGTGGGTCAGCGGCCGGAGGAGGGCGAAGCCGCGCGGGTGGTGCATCAGCACGGCGGTCAGGCAACCGAGCAGGATCGCCACGTAGTGGATGGGCCAGCTCAGCCAGGCGATCTCCGGCGGGATCAGCGCGACGAGGAGCACGAGGAGCCCGAGGGTGACGGCGAGCCGGCGACGGAAGGCGCCGGTCACCAGCACGAAGGCGATCGCCGGCCAGAGCAGGTAGAACTTCTGCTCGATCCCGATCGTCCAGGAGTGCAGGTACGGGGCGTTGGCCGGCAGGAAGTCGTTGAGCAGGAGCAGGTAGTACGCCAGTGCGCGTTCGACCGCGTCGGCAGTGCCGTTGAGCCGGGCCAGCGCCCAGGTCAGCAGGAGCACGAGCAGGTACACCGGCATGATCCGGAAGAACCGCCGCAGGTAGAACGCGCGCAGCGAGACCCGCCCGTAGCGGTGCTCCTCCCGCAACAGCAGCGTCGTGATGAGGAAACCGGAGAGCACGAAGAACAGGTGTACGCCGATCCAGCCCGTCAACCAGGCCCAGGACGGGCCGCCGAAGTGGAAGGCGAAGACCATGACGGCCGCCACGGCCCGCAGGCCGTCCAGCGCGGGGAATCGACGCATGGCCTGGAACTCGTCGTGGTTGAGCGGACGCACCGGCGAAGTCTGCGCGAGCCGGTCACCGGGGTCAAGCCGCGCTGGTAGCCCGTTCGCGCCCTTCGGACAACAGGCGATCCGGCGCCCGTCACCCGGACCGCCGACCGCGGTCAGGGCGACCCGGGCGCGCCGGCCGGGCGTGAGCTGGAGTTCGCCGAGGCGCTGCGGGCCACCCATCGGGCCGGGGTCACCGGCATGGTCTTCCTCACGGCCGACGTGCACTATTCCGCCGCGCACCACTACGACCCCTCCCGTGCGGCGGTCGGCGACTTCACGCCGTTCTGGGAGTTCGTCTCCGGGCCGGCGCACGCCGGCGCGTTCGGCCCGAACGCCCTCGACGGCACGTTCGGTCCGCGGGCGGTCTTCGTGCACGCCCCACCGAGCGCGAACACCTCCCCGGCGGAGGGCTTCCAGCACTTCGGCGAGGTCCAGATCGACGGCGATTCCGGGGCCCTCCCAACCCCCTAACCCCTCGGTCGCCTTCGGTTGATCATGAAGTTGTTGCCATGACACGCCGACCCGGACGGCAATAACTTCATGATCGACGAGGTGGGGTTTAGTCGGGGGCGGGGTGGGGGGTTGGTCTTGTATCGTTGTGCTTCGTATGGCGATGAACCGGCTATCACCGGTGAGCCTCCGGAAGAACAGCCGGGTAACCGGCCCAGTAGAACCGGACGGGTGCGGCCCGTCACAGCCGGCCAATGAGCGGGCGGTCGATCCTGACCGCCAAGCGGGGTGGTACCGCGGACCACCCGGGAGCGCCGTCGTCGGCGTACCCCGGAAGGTTCGTCCTCGCAGACCCACGTTGCGTGAGCTGCATGAGGAGAGCGACCCCCGATGGCCTATCCGTTGCACGACCCGACCGCCGCCGGTGTCCCGGCGAGCCCGGACCTGCCCGCGGTCGAGCGCCGGGTGCTGGAGCACTGGACGGCCGACAAGACCTTCGAGGCCAGCATCGAGGCCCGCCCGGCCGGCGACGACGGCACGAACGAGTACGTCTTCTACGACGGTCCGCCGTTCGCCAACGGCCTGCCGCACTACGGCCACCTGTTCACCGGGTACGTCAAGGACGTGGTGCCGCGCTACCAGACGATGCGCGGGCGGCACGTCGAGCGGCGCTTCGGCTGGGACTGCCACGGTCTGCCCGCCGAGGTGGTGGCCGAGAAGCAGCTCGGCATCACCAGCAAGGCGGAGATCATCGACCTGGGCGTGGCCCGGTTCAACGAGGCGTGCCGCACGTCGGTGCTGGAGTTCACCCAGGACTGGGAGCGGTACATCAACCGCCAGGCCCGCTGGGTCGACTTCACCAACGACTACAAGACCCTCGACCTGGACTACATGGAAAGCGTCATGTGGGCCTTCAAGACCCTGCACGACAAGGGTCTGATCTACGAGGGTTTCCGGGTGCTGGCGTACTGCTGGCGCTGCGAGACGCCGCTGTCGAACACCGAGACCCGGATGGACGACGTCTACCGGGACCGGCACGACCCGACGCTTACCGTGTGGTTCGGGCTGACCGCCGACGAGTCCGCCCCGGAGCTGGTGCGCGGGCCGGTCAAGCTGGGCGTCTGGACGACCACGCCGTGGACCCTGCCGTCGAACCTGGCGCTCGCCGTCGGGCCGGACATCGAGTACGCGGTGCTGGAACGCGACGGGGAACGGTTCGTGGTGGGCGCGGCGCGGGTGGCCGCGTACGCCAAGGAGCTGGACGGGTACGAGCAGGTCGGCACGGTGTACGGCCGGGACCTGGTCGGACGCCGCTACACCCCGCTGTTCGACTTCCTCGTCGAGCAGGCCGGCGAGAACGCGTACCAGGTGCTGGGCGCGGAGTTCGTCACCACCGAGGACGGCACCGGGATCGTGCACCTCGCCCCGGCGTTCGGTGAGGACGACCAGAACGTCTGCAACGCGGCCGGCATCCCCACCATCGTCACCGTGGACGACCACACGCGGTTCACCGCGCTGGTGCCGCCGTACCAGGGTGAGCAGGTCTTCGACGTCAACAAGCCGGTGATCCGGGAGCTGAAGGATCGGGGGGTGGTGCTGCGGCAGGACACTTACACCCACTCGTACCCGCACTGCTGGCGCTGCGACACCCCGCTGGTCTACAAGGCGGTGTCGTCGTGGTTCGTCGCCGTGACGAAGTTCCGGGACCGGATGGTCGAGCTGAACCAGGAGATCAACTGGACGCCCGGCCACATCAAGGACGGCTCGTTCGGCAAGTGGCTGGCGAACGCGCGGGACTGGTCGATCAGCCGGAACCGGTTCTGGGGCTCGCCGATCCCGGTGTGGAAGTCCGACGACCCGAACTACCCGCGCCTGGACGTCTACGGCTCGCTCGCCGACATCGAGCGGGACTTCGGCGTACGCCTGACCGACCTGCACCGGCCCGAGGTGGACGACCTGGTCCGCCCCAACCCGGACGACCCGACCGGTCAGTCGATGATGCGCCGGGTGCCGGAGGTGTTGGACTGCTGGTTCGAGTCCGGGTCGATGCCGTTCGCCCAGGTGCACTACCCGTTCGAGAACGCGGACTGGTTCGAGCACCACTACCCGGGTGACTTCATCGTCGAGTACATCGGGCAGACCCGCGGCTGGTTCTACACGATGCACGTGCTGGCCACCGCGTTGTTCGACCGGCCGGCGTTCCGCAACTGCCTGAGCCACGGCATCCTGCTCGGCTCGGACGGGCGCAAGATGTCCAAGAGCCTGCGCAACTATCCGGACGTCTACCACGTCTTCGACGCGTACGGCTCGGACGCGATGCGCTGGATGCTGATGTCCTCGCCGGTGTTGCGGGGCGGGGACATGGCGGTCACCGAGACGTTGATCCGCGACGCCGTGCGACAGGTGCTGCTGCCGCTGTGGAACGTCTGGTACTTCTTCTCGCTCTACGCCAACGCCGACGGCTACCGGGCCAAGCGGAGGACCGACGCTGAGCCGACCGGCGGCGGCGACGCCGCGGGCACCCTGCTCGACCGGTACATCCTGGCGAAGACGAACGAGCTGGTGTCGACGGCCTCCGCGCAGATGGACGCGTACGACATCTCGGGCGCGTGCGCCACCGTGCGGTCCTACCTGGACGCGCTGACCAACTGGTACGTGCGCCGCTCGCGGGACCGGTTCTGGTCCGGTGACGCGAACGCCTTCGACACGCTGTCGACCGTGCTGGAGACGCTCTGCCGGGTGGTGGCGCCGCTCGCGCCGCTGACCGCGGAGGAGATCTGGCGTGGGCTGACCGGGGAGCGCTCGGTGCACCTGACCGACTGGCCGGAGGCGAGCGAGTTCCCGGCCGACCACGACCTGGTGGCGGCGATGGACAACGTCCGGGCGGTCGCCTCGGCGGCGCTGTCCCTGCGCAAGGCCAAGGGGCTGCGCGTACGGCTGCCGCTGTCGACGTTGACGGTGGCCTCGCCGGCGGCGGAGCAGTTACGTCCGTTCGCCGACCTGATCGCCGACGAGGTCAACGTGAAGGCGGTGGAGTTCAGCGCCGAGCTGTCCGCGTACTGCGAGCAGGTCTTGACCGTGGTGCCGCGGGCGCTCGGTCCGCGCGTCGGCAAGCAGGTCCAGCAGGTGATCAAGGCGGTCAAGGCGGGCGAGTGGGAGTTGGTCGACGGCGCCCCGGTGGCGGCCGGCATCACCCTGGCCGAGGGCGAGTACGAGCTACGTCTCGTGGCGGCCGACGCCGAGCACTCGGCGCCGCTGCCCGGCGGCGAGGGCGTGGTGGTGCTCGACACCGAGGTCACCCCGGAGTTGGCCGCCGAGGGCCTGGCCCGCGACGTGGTGCGGGTGGTGCAGCAGGCCCGCCGCGACGCCGACCTGGACGTGTCGGACCGGATCGTGGTGTCGGTGTCGGCGTCCGAGGAGGTACGCGCCGCGGTGGCCGCGTACATGGAGTTCGTGTCGGGTGAGGTGCTGGCCGACTCGGTCGACTTCGCCGAGGGCCTCGACGGTTTCGCCGGTGAGGTGGGCGAGGGCGAGCGGGTGGCGGTCACCGTCCGTCGGTCGTAGGGCACGGACGCGAACGCCTCCACACCTGGTGTCTGCTGGGTGTGGAGGCGTCCGCTACCGTGACACCGCCTGTTCGCACCTCATCTGCCGGAGGACCAGTGCCCCTGCTCTACACCATCGGCAAGCTCACCGTGGCGCCCGCGCTGCGGTTGGCGTTCCGCCCGGCCGTGGAGGGTCTGGAACACGTGCCGGAGACCGGCGGCGCTATCTTCGCAGGCAATCACCTCTCGGTGGCTGACGAGCTGTTCCTCGGCACGGTGGTGCCCCGGCACCTGGCGTTCTGGGCCAAGTCGGAGTACTTCACGGGCACCGGCGCGAAGGGCGCGTTCTCCAAGTTCGTCCTCACCGGTCTGGGCGCGATCCCGGTGGAGCGGGCCGGTGGGCGTGCCGCGTTGTCCGCGTTCGACGCCGCCATCCCGGCACTGCGGGGTGGTGACCTGGTGGTGGTCTACCCGGAGGGCACCCGCTCCCCGGACGGCAAGCTCTACCGGGGACGCACCGGTGCGGCCCGGCTGGCGATCGCCGCCGGCGTGCCGATCATCCCGGTGGGCACGGTCGGCACGGACAAGGCGCAGCCGATCGGCGCCCGGGTGCCCCGCCCCGGCACCGCCAAGATCACCGTCAAGTTCGGTAAGCCGCTGGACTTCACCGGCCGCCCGGACGACCGCGCCTCGCTGCGGCAGATGACCGACGAGGTGATGAGCGAGATCCAGAAGCTCACCGGCCAGGAGTACGTCCCGCGCTACGCCCCGAAGCGCGCCGACACCGATCCGGCCGGCGACGCCTGACCCGCGGCCCCTCCGCACGCGGGGCGCGACGCGTCTCGCGGGAGGCAGTCGCGTTGGACGGAGGTATACCTGTGAGACATATCTATGACTCACAGGCATACGGCTCTCCGGCGCAGGCCGTCCGGGTGACCTCACGCAGCGGCACGGACGGCGTTCAGCCCTGCTTGGGCTGGACGATCTGCGTACGCAGGGTGTCCAGCAGCGTCGCGCTGTCCGAGACGGAGAGCCGGGTGAACACCCCGGTGGCGATGCTGCCGTGGTCGACCGAGGTGCACACCACCACGTCGCCGCCGGCGGGCCGGCCGACCGCGCAGCGCTCGTAGCGACCCCGTACGCCGGTCTGCACCGTCTCGGGCGCCTCCAGCGCGTAGCGGTCACCGAGTCGGGTGATCTCCTCGTCCGCGTCCGCCTCGGGAGTCAGTCGGAAGCCGGTGCCGCCGAAGACCGTCACCCGCTTGCCGTCCGCCGTCGCGTAGACGCCCGCGAAGGTGTCCTCGGCCAGCCAGTGCTCCTGGCGAACCTCGCTCTCCAACTGCTTTGCCGTCTCGGCGCTGCCGTCGTCCTGACGCAGGCTCAGATCGGCGACCTGCTCGGGCAGCGCGGCGCGGGCCGGGTACTGGGACGAGACCGGCAGACCGTAGTAGGCGGGGCACCCGCAGCAGCAGGCCAGGCTCAGCAACAGCAGCCAGGGCCAGCGACGCCGTCGGCGTGCCGGAGGGGGCGCGTACCCCTTGGGGGCCTCCCCGCCCGGCGGCGGTGTGGCCGACCGCCGGCCCCGGCGCTGCTTCGGCCTTGCTTCTGCGACCGGGAAGAGTCTGTTACCCATGTCTTCGCGGCAGTGGGGTCTATTTACTAGTCTGACGCGAACCTGGCCGCGTCCTGC
>NZ_JBEXIL010000086.1:0-16586 GCF_040608555.1 Micromonospora sp. NPDC005172 | reverse complement strand
CGGGCCCTCGCCATACCCACCAACGAGCACAACCCCGACAACACCCGCCTCATCGAGGAACGCCTATCAACCGGCGCTCAAACGAAAGACCGAGGTTAACACCTAGTGTAATCCTCCCCCGATACGGTGTAAGCGAATCGCCACCCATCGCGACACTTTTAGTGATGGATGCGTCACGCGCAGTGAGAAAGGAACTATCGCACGACCGACGACGTTGATCAATGCCTTGTAAGGTGATGCGATTCACAACTGTCCATGCTTGACGACGGACATAAATCGCCAATACAGACACTTCCGACACGGATCCGTGTCGGACCTAGCTGGACATAGCCCGAATGGGACATACCGTGTGACGTGCTGACACGGGCCACATGACTCGACCGGCCTATTCGTCCGAGACGGTCAACCTGCGGCCACCGACGCTGATCGTGGTACGGGATGCCGTGACAGAACAGGACCGGCTCGCTCGGGTTGACACCTACATCCACGCCACATGCCGTACGCCGAGCTGGATGGGTTAGCGATGTTACGAGACGGTAGAGACGTCCCGCTCGCATCGCTGATGTGCCGAGTCCACGCTCATGGTCAGCGGCCGCCGCGACCGGACGAGCGCGATGCTCCTTGTCCGGCAACGAGGGCTGGGGGCCGCGAACCGATAGCCAACGAGCAGAGTGCCAGCCTCTGTCTCAACGACACTATTCGACGGCTTCCTCTGGCGACGCGGCGTGCGCCCGATGGTACCGGCTAGTCAGACCCACGATGATCAGCGCGTACGCTGCCATCTGCGCCGCCGTCGTCATCGCTGAGATGAGGTGTGGCGTCGAAAGCCTGGGCGCGGCGACGTGCCAGGCGAGCAACGCGGTGCGATGGCCTGCGTCAAAGGGCAAAGGCACTGCCTCAATGCTCGCTTCCACGAGCGGCACGGTGATCAGGGCAAGCAACACCGCACCTGAGGAGGCAAGTCTCCTACCGCGCCCAGCCAACGCTGCGGCCAGCGCCAGCGCGATGAACCCTAGCGCTAGTGGCGGAAAAGTACCCAGGCCCACGGCGACCAGAGTCTCGTCCGGGCCGGTGCCGGTCAAATGCTGCACCCGTTCAACACGGACCGCGAGCCAGATATCGACCGCCCGGACGACCACATACCCGAGCAACGACGCCGCCAATAATGCCGCCGCTGCCGTGGCCCGCCCCCGTGAGACGCCGGGGCGCCATACCACCAGAAGGAGCACTGTCACTGCCACCAATGAAGAGGCGCAGAGGCTGAGACCCGCGTTAAACCCGGACAGGGCGTCAACGCCACGACCACGCTCGAGCGCCTGCCAGCCGGCAGCGTTGGCGTCCATCGGGATCCTTCGCACCGAGTCGACAAGCAGCGGCGTGAGGGCGGCGGGCACAGCCCATCGGGGGGTGGGCAATCCCGCGACCACAGCGAAGGCGAGGAGCAGACCGAAGCTCGACACCTCGGCGTAACGCCACACCGGATTGCCAGTCAGGATTCCAACGGCATGTACCAAGGAGCAAGCAGCGGCGCCACTTAGCAGCAGAGGCGCAGAACGCACGGAACGCACAGGAGGCATCCTGTCACGGCCCTACAGTCGAGCGAGGGCTACGCAGGCGCGAGACGCCTACGTCAGCAGCGTGACCAGCCACGCCGACGCCGCGTCCAGGATCACGGCGATCGTTGCGAGCACGTCCGGTCATCTCCTCGCCTGCGCGGCAGCCGGCGCAGCCTTCTACACCACCCTGGCAGTTGTTCTGGCGAAGCTCATCGCCGCCGCGATCGCGGCGATAGCCGCGTTCGGGTCCGCCGTCTTCTCCTGGGTAGATGCCGGCATCGTCTTGGAAGAGGCAGGCGTCAACACGGCAATCGTCGCTACCGGAATCCTCACCCTGTCGGCCTTCCTCGCCGCCCAAGCAACCAGCATGGTCAACCTGCACGGCGAGGCAGTAGACAGCCGGTCTTTCCCGGGCGGCACGTGGCCCTCGCCCAACTCCACCACCTACAGCGACGCCAGCGTCAAAGACGGAGACGCCGACTGGTCTCTCGCGTAGAACAGCTGCAGGGTGCGTCTGCGGGTGAGTTCGAACGCCAGCCAGATCCTCATCGCGGCCAGGGTGACGGTCCCAACACCGCCTGCGCCACGCGGCTATGCTGGAGGCGTACAGGAGGAACTGCAGGCCGCCCTGGTCGACCTCAATGCGCAGGACGGCCGGGTCGCTCCCGGCCTGCGGGCCAGCCGGTACGACTGGACCACTGAGCGTGACGTCGACGAGGTCATCGATGCGCGGTGGCCGCCCAGGCCGGGCGGGGACGAGCCCGGCTCTCCAGGAGTCAGCAAAGAGCGCGTCTGCGAGGGACGACGTCGTACCGGTGCGCCATGATGGTCGCTCAGTCTCTGCTGAACGGCGCTTGATGGCGGAAGGAGCGGCGCGACCTAGTGGAGCCGATAGACCGTGGGCACGCCAGCCCCTACTCCACGGGCGGTGGCGGGACCACTCTGGAGCACGCATACGGGGCAGTCTTGCTCGCCGCGCTGTTGCAGCGGCATCCCATTGTTGGTCTTGGCGACGAGTTCACGGTTCGTGAGGTTCGGTTCCAGCAGGGGGCCACGTGCCCCGTCGATGATCTCGTGGTGCTCGGCGACTGTCCATCGATGTCACGGACCATGTACGTCGGTGTCCGTCGAGCGCCGATCATCGGGGCTGGCAACGTCCCTTTTGTGTCTCTCCTGCTGGATTACCTTCGGATGGTGAACGACCGGCGCGCTGGGCTCGACGCCGACCAAGAACGGCTTGGGCTCGCAGTCGCCGCCCCGCACACGGGCTCCGCCGAAGTGGCACAGTTGGCATCGCTCGCGCGCAAGCAGCCGGACGACCCCGCATTCCGCAGGGCCGTGTTTGCGCCACGAGCGACCAACACCAAGATCCGTACGCGCCTGAAGGCTCTCGATGACGCCGTGATGGCGGCAGCCGCGCAGGGCGGCATACCGCTGCCGGACAGCACGACAGGCGATGCGCTGACGTGGCGGCTGCTGAAGGCCTTACGGATCATCGAACTACGGCTGGAAGGCGATGACCAAGCCGACCGCACCGGTGTGGTCAGCCGGCTGGTTTCGCTGGTAGGTGATTCATCTCGGGCCGCTGCAGTCTGGCGGCGGCTGCGGGAGCTGTCCGCGGAGTACGCCCAGACCGCAGCAACCGTGACCTACGACATGGTGCTCCGCGATGTCGGCACCGTAGTCACGATCGGTCCGCTGCCGCCGGCCCCCGTTGCGACCGCAATGCAGGACGAGCAGATGTATGAGCGTCTGCGGCAATTGCCGGCGCTGAACGGCCCTCGGCTACTCGCGGCCTGGCGTGACGACCCGACGTCGGCATGGCGCCTGGTGAGCGCGGTGACGACCATCGAAGCCCGCCCTGCCCAGGTGCTGCGGGAATGGCAAACAAATCGACCAGAATGGCTCAGCGCGGCATCCTGGCAGGTTCAACTCGCCGCCGGTGAACTGGCCGCCTCCTACGGTGCCCGCATCCTGGCGGCGGACCTGTTCACGGCTGCGGCGAGCCAGGGCCCTCCGCGTCGTGCCTATTGGCTAGCCCGCGCTGCGCTGATCTATGACGACAACGGCAGCGACGACGGCCGGCAGGCCGCGCTCGCGGGCCTGACGACATCGTCGGCGGATAGCGAGCCGTTCGCCAGCGCGGTCATGGCGCTGCTCGGTGGTGACCGGGACACTGCAGCGCGCCTGGTCGAGGCATGGGCACCCCAGGAGCCGAACGAGCGAACCCTTCGCACGGTGCTTCGACTCCGGCTCGCCGCGCCGGCCGACGCGTCGGAGGTGTTGGACCGTCACGCCATCGACCACAGCCTGCATGTGCTCGCCGAGGCGTTGCGCGACCAGTGGGCGGCGGGCTTGGCTATCGCGCGTGCGCAGTTGCTAATCACCCGCGCTCGCCGAGGCGAGTCGCCGAACTGGGACGCCGACCTGCGCGAAGCCCGTTCCTTGGCGATCCGGGCCCGAGATGATCGACGCACCTATCGCGGCGACAGCGCGGAGGCGGTCGCGGTGGCCTGCCACGCGAGCACGCTGCTCATGGATCTGCGCCGTGTCCTCGAGCTCGGCGCCCCTGGCCGTGAGGCGAACGCCTACGAGGCTGCCTCAGTGGAGGTGTGCCAGTGCGTCGCCAGCGCGGCAATCCCATTCGGTCAGCTCGACCTGGCCCGGCAACGCGCCGAACATGTCCCCGACGGGCCTGGGCGAGCGCGGATTGATGCTTACCTCGCGCAGGCAGACGGGCAGGACCCACAGCCGCACTGGTGGCGGGCTGCCGAACTGGCAGGCGACAGCGACGAGCAACTCGGCCAAGCGCTGCTGGGCCTGGCGCAAATCGGCGTCGACGGGCTGACCCGGTACCCGGCCTTCGCTGAGCGCCACCCAGACGAGGCCGTCGAACTGCGCGCCATGGCGGAACTGGGCGCCGGTCGGCCGGGTTCGGCGATCGTGCAGCTGCGTGATCGTCGGCGATCGTCAGTCACTGCCGCGCTCAGCCTCGCGCAGGCCTACCAGGCGGCCGGCCTGATCGATGATCAGGTTCAGACCCTCCGCGACGCCGCTGACCACTTTGGTGACCGATCGCTGCGCCACGCCGCAGCGGAGGTCCTCGCCCGCGACGGGCGCACTACTGAGGCTGAACAGGAACTCGACGCGTTGCTCGCCGCAGCCGAACCGGACTGGAGCGGTAGGGCTGACGCGCTGCGGCTGGCGGCGCAGCTCGCCAACGACAGCGGACGGTTGGACCGCCTTTGCGACCTGCTACGCACCGTGGTGCAAGTCGAGCCCGAAGACACTAGGTCCCGCTGGGCGCTGGTCCGAAGCCACATGAACCGTGGCGACGTCACCGAAGCGTGGCGGGCCCTGCACGAGGCACCCCAACCGCTCGACCCGTCCAACACCGCCGACGCCCGAGCTTGGATCCAGCTGCACCGGCGACGGGGTCAGCCGGTAGAGACCGTCACGGGATTTCTGCGTCTGCTACGCCGCTTCGGCGACGACGAACAATTCGTCGCGTTCGTGCTGATGAACCTGATCGTGCCGTGGCCGGAACTCGCGAACTTGCCTGATCGACTCCGCGTTCAGCTCGCCGCGGAGTCGGAACAGTTCTTCCAACGCTGGCCCAACAGCCAGTATCTGCGGCGAATGCAGAGTGCCGATCCCGACCAGCTGCGAACCGACATGATCGCCCTGATGCGACGCACCAGCGACCAGCAGCTGATGTGGCGCCGCCTCGCGCATAGCCTCGCTCATGGCCAAGTCCCGCTCGCAATGCTCGCTGTCGCGGCCCGACGCAGCTACGCCGAGATATGTCTACGCCGCGGCGACGGCGTCCTGCCGGCCCACGTACCGCAGCGCGGCGAGTTCAGCGCCTGCCTCAACGCCGCACAAGCGGCCGAAGACCAGGACATCGTGATCGATACGCCGGCGGCCATGGTACTACTCACGCTCCCCGACGACGTCCGTCGCGCCGCGATGAGTCGATTCGCCCGGGTTCTAACCACCGACGACGTCATGCTCGACTCTCTCGCCGCCAAAGACTCCCTGGCGCTGCGGACCACCGGCTCGATGCGGTATGAGGAACGCCCCGACCGCCTGCTGTTCGATGAGACCACGCAAACCGAAGCGGACCGGCTGGCCCAAGACGCCGAACGGCTCCAGGCCGCGATCGAAGCGCTCACCCGCCGCAGCACCCCGCTCACAGGGCGTACCTTCGACGAGCCCTTGCCCGGCGCGCTCGGTGTCTGGGTATCGCCACTCGACCTCGCACGCGCGGAGCATGCTGTTCTCTGGAGCGACGACCCAGCCCTGCGCCTCCTCGCCCGCAGCACGGGCGTTCAGGCTGCCTCCACCGTGGCGGTTCTACATCAGTTGCTCACCACCGATGCGATGACCGAAGACGAGTACGAAGACTGCATCAAGCGACTGATCACGGGCCGCGTTGGTCACATGCCGCTGGATGAACGACGCCTGCTCGAGCTCGCCACCGCCGACAACTGGCACCCCGCCGCCGTCGGCGCCGCACTCGCCCGACCGGCCACATGGGCAGACGTGAGTCGCACTCTGGGGTTCTACCAGATCCTCACCATGCATGTCCGAACCCATGCGCCGGCCACAACCCCTAACTGGCTCTACTTGGCCGTGTGCGGCGCCAACACCTTCCTTGGAAGACCAGCCCCGGCGGCCAGCGTTGCTGCCTGCCTGCTCGCCACCACGATCGAGATCACCGCCGCAGAAGGTGAACCAGTTGTCCACCTGGTTGCTGCAACTCGCCAAGCACTCATCGACACCAATCACCCCGATGCAATCCCGGTGCCAGATCCCCTGCCCATCGCCGCCACCCTCCTGCGTGACGCTCACGCCAGAGGCTCGTCGCGCGAACTCGCCACCCGCTTCGTCATCGCGACTTTCGCCGCGCTCGGCGAGATCGACAAGGATGCCATCATGCGGGCGCTTGTGAAGTAGCACAGTGGCAGCGTCGGTGCGCGACTTCAGGAGGACTAAGGAGAATGGCGGTGATTGGCGCCTAAGGGCTTGGGGATGGAGCTCCGGCGATCCGCCCACAACCCCACCAAAGGATGCTTGATCTCGAAGTCCGACGGGCCGGCGCGCTCCCGGCAGCCAGTACCGACGACCAGGTTGCCTGGAGCGAGGTAGGCCAAGTGGCGAGGAGGTGCCGCGTAGTATCCGAAGGCTCTAACGGGCTACCTGTTCGAGGTAGCGCTGCCGGATGGTGTCTAGCCGCTCCTTGGTCCCTTCGACCTCCCAGAAGGCCCAGCCGTTGCTTGCTACGCCGACCGCGTCTTCCATCGCTTTGGTAGGCGCGCTTGCCACTCCGGAAGCGGTCTCGATGCTTCCGTCTGGGCGGACTCGGGCGTAGTACAATTCGCCACGTCTGCGGCCGACGAGCCGATCTCCCACGCTTACCAAGCCTGCCTCAACCAAGTCCTGGAACCGGACACCGTAGCGAGTGCGCTTCCCGGGCGCGAGGGGGCCGGGCGTTGGCAGCGAGGCCAGTCCGAGCGCGTCGAGGCTCCATATCTTCTTGGCGATCTCGCAGTAGAAGCGACCGCGCGCCTCGATAAACGGCTCCAGCGCGGTGCTTGCGTCATAGGTAGCGATCATGCCGTACAGGCCTTCGCCGGTGAGGAACTTCCGGAGCCGGACGTTGCCTCGTTGAAAGAAGTCCGGGTTGAGCATCCCGGCCAGCAGAGTGTCCTTCCGGTACGACGCGAGCTTTTTCTCCAAAAGCATCCCGCCGTAGCTACCGTTGTCGGGGCCGTCCAAGAGCAGGAGCGCCCCAATCCGATTCCGCAGGAAGCCGTAGTAGCGGGCGTCGGGTGCCTTGTGCGCATACTTCGACGCCGTGCTGGTGAAAAGGTGTTCGATCTCGAAGTCGCGGTCACGGTCTCGGCGCAGGAGGAAGCGGTCGGTGGGATCTGCCTCGCCATTGGTCGCGCCCATTTCGACCCATGCGGTCAGGCGAGTCAACACGTAGTGCACAAATCTGCGTTTGGTGTCGTAGCGCAGGTCCGGGATGAGTTGCAGCCGGACTGGCCAGTCTGCGGCGTGTTCCCCGAGGGCGCGGCTAAGCTCCCCAACCGACTCGGACAGTCGTACGGCAGGCATGACCGCGGAGACGAGCTCATCGATGTGTCGCTGCTCGACCGGTTCGTCGCCAAGCGTCTGCGTCACGTAGAAAAGATCGAGAAAATTGGCCACCAAGCCGGCTTTCTGTACCCGCTCTGTCTCCGAGTCACCGGACCGCAGGGCAGCGAGGGTGAGGTCGAACTGCTCGGCGATGCCGTTGAATGTGTTGTATCGCACGGCCCGCAAATGCGGGTTGATCCGGGATCGTGCTTGCAGCAGCGTGGCGTATGTGGTGTGGAAGGGGTACAGCACTTCGGTGACAAGGCGGACCCGGTCGCCGTTCTTGCGGTTGGGCCAGATCTCAGCCTCGTGCGCCCGCACCCACTCGTGTGTTGCGTCGTTCAGGCTCGGCCCCGGCTTGTGCACGGTCTCAGGAAATCTCGCCCGGAAGACGGTCCGAAGGTAGGCGAACGCGGCGCCCTTCTCAACGTCTTCCAGAGCTGACACCATCGTGATCCATGCGCCTTCTTGCTCACGTGGATCCGCTTCGGCGTCACTGAGCAGGAAACGCTTGAGGTGGTCCATCGGCGAGAGCCGGACGCCGCAGTCGTTGATCGACTGGAACATCTCCTCTGCCCGGTCGCGGTCGCCTGCGTCCATCACGACCAGAGAGACCCGGTAGAGCAGCCAGTCGATGAACATGACCAAGACATCGCCGTGCAACTGTGATGGGTAGTGGATGTCGATGTACTGGTACGCCTGCCAGATGCGGCGGATAGGAGGCCGCGCGGTTGCGCGGTCGAATCCACGGTCGTTTAGCAGAGCGTTAAAGCAGGCACCGTACTCGTCGACGTCCACACGGAATGTCCGCCTGCCGAACCGCTCGGACATGATCAAGGTCAAGAGTTTGCCGGCCCTGCTGCTTGCCTTCGGAGTCGCCGCTGCCTGCCGGTGCAGATAGATCAACAGTAGTAGGAGCGTGATGATGCGCTGCTGGCCGTCGACCAGCGAGGTCCGCCCGCCCGCGGTGCAGATAATGTACGGGCCGAGGAAGTACGGATCGTACGATTTCACGTCGGCCAGTGAGTGCTCGTCACTCCACTGATCGAGAAACTTTCGGGAGAGGTCGTTCATCAGCCGCGAGACCTGCGGTTCGTCCCAGACGTATTCGCGCTGGTAGTAGTCGAGAGCGAACGACTCTGTGCTGAACAACGCATCGATCGATTGCTCTCGGGCACTGACCAGCTTCTTGGCGTTGCGTCTCCTGGCCATGCCCGACCTAAAGCGCCACGAGCGCTTTGGCGGCCACGATAGGCTCACCCCTTCCGCGCCAAATATAGCCGGAGCGCACTACCCGAACGACGGCTCCGGCGTCCGGTGCACCCGACTCAGCCTCATGGGAGTCCGGGTCAAATGGGAGACTCTCGCCGGGCCGGCCGAGCGGCCACAGCCGCTTGCGCCGTGTCTCATCGGTGAGGAGCTTCACGACTTCTGTGATCGTTTCGCCGCGAGACTGCAGAACCTCGACTGCCACGGCAAGATCGGCAACCAACCTGGCCTCCTCGAACTCGTGGTCCCATCCAGCAGCGGTCGTCCCGTTGGCGTCGAGCGCAGCAGCCACGTTCTGCACGAGATGTTGGGCGACCCAAGGCGGCAAATTCTTGAGCAAATACCCGGCCAGCACGTCGAGTGAGCTCCGGGCAGACTGCCGTTCGGCCGACCATCCATACTTCTTGTTCACGGCTATTATCTGTGGATGCCACTTGACGCCGCGTTGGAAAAGCCTCCAGCGGTAATCGGCGTCTGCCCTCGTGACGCCCGCCTCAATTACCTTGGCCTTGATCGCTTGCGCGTTGATCGGCTCGGGCGCGGTCCGAATCACGTTAAAAAAGACCGATCCTGGGTCTTCCGCAAACTGCTTAGCGACGGTTCCTGCGCCCAACACGTACCGCCTCCCGGCCTGACTGAATGTAGCTGCATGCTATGCGCATAGGTCGTCATGCATCTCTGTCTGATGCGCGACAGTCGCTCCGTGTTCCGTTAAGCCCGCCTTCTTGCTATACACCCGGACAGTTGACGTCCGTTCTGGTCAAACTACGGTGCCCGGTTCAGTAAGTCTTGTTCTTCGCCTGGCACCTGCGGCGAAGCTCGTAAACCCGGTTGACCTCTCTCTTGGTGTCTACGACATCAGCGCGGAGGAGGGCGCCTGGTCAAGCTCGGCGTGGCTAAGTCGCGCGGGCCCATGCCTGGATCACTCGGACGAGCCGATGAAGGTAAGGAGTGAGGGGGTGCTACGCATGAAATGAATGATCAGCATGACGGCCACCGGATCGCACCGCCGGGCCTATCAAGCCCGGGGGGCGGTGAACGCCCGTTGGCGACCCCCGCTCATCGGCACGAGCGGACCCTGACGGGGCGCTGCGCCTGCGGCAGGTCCGGATACCGTTACTCTTCGACCAGCCCGGGCGTCGTTCTAGCGGATCTGCTCTCGCAGCGATTCCGCCAGTTGGTCGGCGGCGGACCTGTACCCGGCGTGGCAAGTCGGCGCAGCACCGCCATCGCGCCGTTGAGGTCGCTCCGTTCCCGCAGCAAAGGTGCCAGTTGCCGGGCGGCGTAGCTGTCCCGGGCGTCGCGCTCCGACGGAGCATGTTTGGCTGCACGAACGCGGTGAGTTGATCCTGAGCGATGGCGTGGCGGAACTGCCAGGCGTTGCCGTTGATATTGCAGTACTAGTACTCCAGCGGGAGATCTTTTCCGAGCTGCGGTGTCGGTGTGGTTTTGTGCGTGGGCAGCAGGCAGCCACCGTCGAGTCTCAGCGGTTGTGTGGACTGCAGAAGATGCGGCGGTGGCTGCCGCCTACAGAGTAGATGCTCAGCGATGGTCTGAGCTGTTCGGCGAGCTGATGGACACGATCGAGGCGCGCTTCACCCGGCCCGAGCCGCGGCGGCGGGTCCGTGATTTCGTGGCCGGGCTGCTCGCACCGCTGCCGGTCAAGAATTGCTGGACCATCGCGGAACACGCCGGCGACGACGGTCCGGGCGGAATGCAGGATCTGATCGGCCGGGCCAGTTGGGACGACGCTGCCGTGCGTGCTGACGCGCGGGAGTTCGTCACGGCCCGACTCGGACACCCGGACGGGATCCTCGTGGTCGATGAGACCGGCGACCTGAAGAAGGGCGTGCACACCGTCGGGGTGCAACGGCAGTATTCCGGCACCGCCGGGAAGGTCGAGAACTGTCAGCTCGCGGTCCATCTGTCGTCGTATGCCTCACCGCTCGGGCATACGTTGCTGGACGTTGCGCTCTACCTGTCGAAATCTTGGTCCGAAGACCCGGCACGACGTGCTAAGGCGGGCGTGCCCGACCCCGTCGCCTTCGCCACGAAGCCACAGCTTGCACGCCGGCTGATCGAAACTGCGGTGGCCGGTGGGCTGCCGTGTCGGTGGGTCGCCGGCGATGAGGCCTACGGCGGCGACCCACAGCTGGCGGCCGCACTTCGCGGCCTGGGCTCGGCTATGTCCTCGCGGTGGCCTGCTCCCACCGGGCACCGACCGGCCTCGGCGTTCAGCGGGCCGACCTGATCGCCTCCGGCCTGCCGAAACGAGCGTGGCAACGACTGTCCGCCGGCACCGGCGCGAACGGTTTCCGTTACTACGACTGGGCGTTCATCAGCCTGCCCCTGGCCGCGGACCCGCACGGCGGCCATCACTGGATGCTGATCCGCCGCAACCGCAGCACCGGCGAGCTGGCGTTCTACCGCTGCTGGAGTCCGCAACCCGTCGCCCTGCACCACCTGGTCGCCGTCGCCGGCCGGCGTTGGAGCATCGAAGAATCGTTCCAGGCCACCAAAAGCGGCCTCGGACTCGACCAGCACCAACACCGCCGCTGGAAAGCCTGGCACCGCTGGACCTCCCTGGCCATCGCCGCTCACGCTTTCCTCGCCGCCGCGACGGCAGCCAGCACCGAAAACCCGGACAGCTTGATTGCGATAACCGTCAACGAACTACGCCGACTCTTCCACGCCCTGGTCATCGACCCACCCCGACGCATCGCCGACGTCATCACCTGGTCCATCTACCGACGCCGGCATCAGAAACAGGCCAGGACCAGCCACTACACCCGACAAGCCCTCACGGAACCTTAAACGGATCTCTGCTGGAGTACTAAGATCGCTTGATGTTCCAGCCGACCCTCCCCATTCGGACGCCACGCCTCACCTTGCGCTCCATTACTTTGGATGACCTCGACGACGTATATGCCTGGCAGTGCCGGCCCGATGTCGTCCGCTGGACGTACAGCACCGGCGGGGTGCCGCGTACCCGCGAGCAGTCCCGGGAGTCGGTGCTCGCCATGGCGGGCGAGGACGCGCTGCGCGCCGTAGGCGACTGCCTGACCTTGGCCGCGGCGACCGATGCCGGTGTTGTCGGGACCGTCGAGTTGGTTTGGCGTAGTGCGCTGGATCGAGCTGCCGAAATCGGTTACGTCTTTCACCCCGACCATGGGGGTCGGGGGCTGGCCACGGAAGCCGCTACGGCGCTCATGGACTGGGGCTTTAATGAGTTCGCCCTGCACCGAATTTACGCTCGGTGCCATGGCAAAAATGAAGCGTCCGTCCGCCTCATGACCCGACTCGGCATGCGCCAGGAGGCACGCCATGTTGAAAGTTATCTATTCCGCGGAGAGTGGGTCGATCAACTCATCTTCGCCGTCCTGGCTACGGAATGGCGTACCCGAGCGGCAACGGCAGGTCGCTACTACCCGTCTCCTGATGGACAAGACGGGCCCAACCAGCAGTAGAGCGTTTTTCGGCGACGGTACCAAGGACAAGCCGTGGCCAGCCACTACGCCCGACAAGCCCTCACCGAGCTATGAAACGAATCTCCTGCTGGAGTACTAGGCCCGGCTGACCCGGTCACCCGCTGCTGCCGCACCAACATCCGTGGCGAGCGCCGCCCAAAGGCGGCAACAAGCTCACCGGACATCCCCGGGGTGACCGGGACATCGTTTAGTCACTCCTTCGAGCAGTCGAGCTGTCTCAGCTTCTCCTACTCATGCGTGTTTTACTATGTCAGCGTGGCTGGATCGGGCATTCGGGATTATTTGGGTGGTTTTGCCGCCGAAAGCAAGCGGTTGAGACGATGCGCGACGAAAGAGGGCGCGACCTCTACGTCCCCGCTGCAGTCGCTGCCCCCTTCGCAAGCAAGGCGACGGGTCCTAGACCTTGACCAAACCTGTCCAACTCAAGTCAGCGACAGACCACCGCCTGCGGACCCGATCGCAAGGCGTAGGCGCGCCTACCGGGAGTAACACGTGTCACGGGGATCGCCGTTCAAGAGTTGCTCATGCCGTGATGGGAACAAGAACAAGATCGGCACCGCATGTCCGAGGCTGCGCCGCGCCTGTGGGGCGTGGAGCGCCACCCACGGCACGTGGGCCTACCGAATCGAGCTACCAAAGCAGCCCGATGGCAAGCGGTGGCAGCTGCGACGTTTCGGTTTCGCTACCCGTGAAGCGGCACTCGTTGACCGCGGCCGTGCGCAGTCGCTACTCGAACTCGCGGGTGACGACGCAACAGTCGGCATCGATATTGGGCGCATGCTGAAGGACACTAAGAGCGGTAGACCGTTTCCCGATCGGGATTCTGTGGCCCGCCGCGTCCGCGCCGGGCTCGTGGCATCTGCAGCGATGACCCTGGGCGACTACCTCTGGCAGTGGCACGCCAGCCGTCGCAAGATCCAACCCACCACATTGGTCACTTACGAGACCCATATCCGTGTTCATCTCATTCCACACCTTGGTCACATCCCGATCGATCGGCTCCGAGTCGGCCATCTCCAGTCGATGTTCGACAGCATCAGCGACCGCAATCTCCAGGTCGACCTCGCCCGCTGCAGTGATGACGTCCAGGTCCGGGCGTCGGTCAGAGGTGCCCGCAGGACGAGTCCGGCAACGATGCAACGCATCCGCGCGACCCTGCGTAAGGCACTCAACGATGCGATACGCACCCATCGACTGATCGAGTTCAACCCCGCCGCGTACGTTGAGTTGCCGTCGGTACAAGCCCCGAGGCCGCGGGTATGGACCTCCGCCGCCACGCAGCAGTGGAAGAAGACGGGACGTCGGCCCAGCAGCGTCATGGTGTGGACACCCGAGCAAGCCGGCGCGTTCCTCGATCACGTCGAGGACCATGACGTCTTCGTCTACCCCATCGTCACGCTCATCCTGCACCGGGGCCTGCGTCGCGGCGAAGCACTCGGCCTGCGCGAAAGCGACGTCGACCTGACGGGGCGGACCGTGACGATCAACCAGCAGCTCACGACCCTCGGTTATCGACCAGTGATCAAGATCGTCAAGACTTACGCCGGTGACCGCATCATCGCGCTCGACGCCTCCACAACCACGGCGCTACGCATCTACCAGGAGCGGCGGGAACGCCGGCAGGCCGACGCCGCCTGGCCAAAGACCGGGTTGTTCTTCGTGCGACCTGACGGTCGTCAGTGGCATCCTGAGCAGTTCAGCGATCGCTTCGAGCGACTCGTCGCAGCTTCCGGGCTGCCGCCGATCCGACTGCACGACCTACGGCACTGCGCCGCGACGTTCCTCAAGGCCTCCGGGTCCGACCTCAAGGACATCCAGGAGGTACTCGGGCTCTCGAGTATCACCGTCGCGGCGAACACCTACACCTCGGTCGTGCACGAACTCGAGTCCGAACGCGCCAAGGCCGAAGCCGCCGCTGCGCTGGTACCACGCCGATCAGGCGCCGTAGACGGCACGTCTGGGAGACCTCCGCAGGAGAACGATTCAGGTGGGCCGCCGGGGACTCGAACCCCGAACCTGTGGATTAAAAGACTTCAAGGTGTCAAAATTTCAAACTTGAAGCAACGCTCTCACCTGCGCAAACAGGGCTCTACCTCGTCCACTGTGTACCGGTGGGTGCCTCTTGGGTGTTCGCGTGTCGGCAACGTGCCGCTACGTTGAGCGAGAGAATCCTCGATTTCGGTTACGCAGAGCAACGCAACGGCTGGCCGAAGCCCCCGGATCGCGGGCGTACGGCGGGGCGCCATCTCGCAGATCACCACCACGCGCCCAATCCACCCTGTTCTGCAAGAATGAGGCTGACCTGCAGAAACAGCGCACGGCCCATGCCGAGACGGCAAGGACGCCCAGCGGATGGGTGACCTCGCCGAGGTCCGGTATCGTGTCCGATACGGGCCGCTAGCTCAATGGCAGAGCTGTGGACTTTTAATCCATAGGTTCAGGGTTCGAGTCCCTGGCGGCCCACCATCTACCGCCTCTGAGCTGCAAGAACGCCAAAGGAAGATCATCGGCAGGGCACAACTGGCCGGAATCCTTGCCGCCCGGATCGAGGGTGGCGACTGGCAGCCCAACTGAGAGGGCGGTCCGCGGTAGCTTGATCTGATCTATGCGTTCCGTCCGGTTGGTGGCCTTCCGGCAGGTCGCTACAGATAGCGACAGGTCGATGGATTGAATGTGAGTTCTGGTCGTGACCGTCAGGCGGATGGGGCGTTAGCCCGGTCATGGGTGATCGAAAGCGGTATCCCAGTGATGTCACCGACGAGCAGTGGGAACTGATCGGACCGTTTCTGCTGGCGTGGAAGGCCAAGCGCGTCGCGGTCTCGGTGTCGGGCCAGCCAGGCGACTACGACCTGCGGGAGATCGTGAACGCGATCTTCTACCAAAACCGGACCGGTTGTCAGTGGGCGTACCTGCCGCACGACCTGCCGCCGAAGTCGGCCACCTACTACTACTTCGCGCTGTGGCGTGACGACGGCACCGACCAGGTGATTCACGATCTGCTGCGCTGCCAGGCCAGGGAGAAGGTCGGCCGTCGGGAGGATCCGAGCGCGGTCGTGTTGGACACCCAGTCGATCCGCGCGGCCAACCATGTCCCGGCGGCCACGACCGGCAAGGACGCCGGGAAGAAGGTGCCGGGGCGTAAGCGGGGCCTGGCCGTGGACGCGTTGGGGTTGATCATCGCGGTCGTCGTGACCGCCGCGTCGGTCACCGACAACGCCATCGGCATCCGCCTGCTCGACAACGTCGTCGAACACACCCCGACGGTGAGCCGCGCCTTCGTCGACGCCGGGTTCAAACAGGACCTCGCCCTGCACGGCGCCGTCCTGGGCGTCGACGTCGAGATCGTCAAACGATCCGACACCAGGCCCGGGTTCGTCCCGATCCGCAAACGGTGGATCGTCGAGCAGGTCAACGGCACGCTGATGCTGCACCGACGCCTCGCCCGCGAGTACGAGAGCCGACCAGAATCCTCGGTGTCACGAACCCTATGGGCGTCAACGGCGAACATCGCGCGCCGGCTAACCGGGACCAACACACCCTCCTGGCGGCACCGGTGAACCTTCCCACCGTCCTCGACCTCATCGCCGATCGGGAGACCACCGCACGCCAGGACGCCGACCGGCTCCGCGAGCAGATCACCGAGCTGACCGGCGAACTCGCCCGCCTCGACGGCGAACTGGCCGACCTCGCAACCACCCGCACCACCCTGCGCACCCTCGCCGCCGCCGAGTTCACCGCCGACGACCCGACCATCGCCAGCGGGCCCTACCAGCAGATCCTGCACGTCCTCAGCACCGCGCCCACCGGCATGCGCGCCAAAGGCATCTGCCTCGCCCTCGGCGTCGAGCCCTCACCGAAAAACGTCGAAGGCACCCGCGCGAAGCTGAAACGCATGGTCAACCGCCACGTCCTCACCGAAGACGAACCCGGAAAATTCACCCTCGCCCCGAAACGGACCTAATCCTCCGAACCGCCCTCTGACTGGACGTTTGCTTTATCTTCGCGCCAGTAGCGGCCGATTTGCGTATCGGGCCTCGATGGCGCAAGGTGCCCGACCTGACCAAGAAAGGCCGCATCCCGCTCGATTGAGCCCTGACCGGAATCAGAGCATTCCGCCCTGCGATCGTGT
>NZ_JBEXIL010000085.1:0-16723 GCF_040608555.1 Micromonospora sp. NPDC005172 | reverse complement strand
TCGATCCATACCCGTCTACCGACCGAATCACCCTCATCGATCGGACCGGCTGTGCGACACACCCGCCCAACCCACAAACCAAACGCGCTCTCAGTGCACGCGACGGCATGGGCAAGGCGGTCTTCACATCGCCGACGCCGTTCATGTGGGACTCGTCGATCGACGGAGAAGCCGCCAAGTCGGCCCCTGAGGCACCGCAGACCAAGGTCGGCACTGACACGGCGCGCAAGAAGGACGCACCCGAGCGAAAGGCCATCAAGGAGCGTGTACGACGTGCTCCAATGAAGGTGTCACTCGGTAGGTCGGACCTAACCATCGTGCCGGACCAAGGCTTGCTTACCGACCCCGATGCCGAGCTACCGATCCACATCGACCCGGCCTGGAGCGGCAGCGTTTCCGGCAGCAGCTGGACCTCGGTATGGAGCAAGCACAAGTCCAGCTCGTTCTGAAAGAACTCCAGCGCGCTGACTGACGGCAAGAACTTCGGCTCTGCCGGCGTAGGCCGCACCGAAGACTGCTCCGGATGCAGCGACCACATCATCCGCTCTCTCTTCCGGATGGACATCTCGCAGGTCAAGAACAAGCACATCCTTGACGCGAAGTTCCGCATCGAGCAGCGGCACGCCTGGACATGCAGCCCCAAGTCGAACGCGAAACTCTGGCTCACTGGCGCGATCAGCGACAAGACAACCTGGAACAATCAGCCGACCTGGTACAGCTCGTACACCGCCACCACTGCGGCCAACCGCAAGGTTGGCGCAGTGCGCGGCTGCTCGGGCCCGGGCACTGACGAATTCCCGGTGACCTCGATGGTGGCGCACTCTAATGCGTCGACGACCATGACCGTCGGCCTCAAGGCGATCGATGAGGGCACCAAGAATCAGTGGAAAAGGTTTAACCACTCATCACCAAAGCTGGCCATCACGTACAACACGAAGCCCGGCGCTCCTGGTGAGCGCAAGTCCGACGGTAAGGCGTGCGCCACGGGAGCATCCCGGCCTTACGTGCTGACTGGCTCTCCGATCCTCGCCGCCAAACAGACCGACCCGGACACCAGCCAGCAGAATCTGACCACCTATTTCTACTGGTGGGCGGCAGGTGGCAGCGCCAATGAGACCAACAAGGTCTCGCAGGCCTCCGGCAACCCGTCTGCGGTCTCCAGGCCGATTCCGTCTGGCAAGCTTACCGACAACACTGTCTACTACTGGAAATCGCGCACTTACGACGGTACCGACTACAGTGACTGGTCCGGCAACTGCGAGTTCATCGCCGACCTCAATCCGCCTGCCCCGCCAACCTCGGTCGTATCGACCAGCTACCCGGCCGACGGACCGTCGGTACCCGGTGCCGGCGGTGTCGGCCTGGGCGGCAGTTTCACCATCGGCGCACCCTCCAGCCGACCATCCGACATCGTGGCGTACGCGTATACCCTCGATTCGGGCGTGCAGGCGAGCTCGGCGCCGACAGTGGCTGCGAAGCCCGACTTCTCCGGCGAGATCCCCAACCTGATCCCGACCAAGGACGGCGTCAACACGCTTCAGGTGTGGAGCAAAGAGAAGTCCGGCCGCTTCTCGGCTACCCCGGCCGTCTACAAGTTCAAGGTCAGGAGTGGCACAGGGCCCGCGGCGTCGTGGGACTTCGATGAGGCGAGCGGTGATGCCCTGGACGGTACAAGCCACGGCAATTCGCAGGCCCTGGCCGGAAGCGCTACCCGCGTTGCCGGGCGCTCCGGCGTCGGTCAAGCGCTGTCGCTCAACGGCACCACGGATTACGCGTCCCAGACCGGTGCCGTGCATTTCCCGCACCCGGACACCGAGGTGACCACCAACGTCGCCACCAACTCCACCTTTACCGTCGCCGCCTGGGTGAAGCTCGCAGCCACCGGCGGTAGCGTCCAGCAGTCGGTAATCTCGGCTAACGGATCGCAGGCCTCGGCATACACGCTTGGCTACTCCCCAACGGACAACAAGTGGCGCTTCGCGATGGCAGGCTCAGATGCCGCGAATGCGACCCAGTTTCAGGCACTCTCGAACGCGGCGCCGACGGCCGGCAAGTGGACCCACATCGCCGGCATCTTCGACGCGTCCACGAAAAAATTGACCCTGTTCGTCAACGGCGTCGCGCAGACCACCACCGCCACGCTGACCGGCGGGTTCAACGCCACCAACGACGTGACGATCGGCCGACGCAAGCTCAACGGCGTCGCCGACGGCTATTTCACCGGCCAGCTTGACGATGTCGCCGTCTACCCGTTCGCTGTGCCGACGGCAGACCTCGCATTGCTCACTGCGCCTCTGCCGCCGGCAGTGACACTCCCGGACGCGGCCGCACCCGCGATTGGCACGGCATCGACGGTGCGGATGAGTGCCGGCGGTGACACCAACGTCACCTCGTACAAGTACAGCTCGCCCTCGGCGATTCTTGACAAGACGGCCATCCCAGCCGCCGCCGGCGCGACCGCTGACGGCTCGATCACCCCGACTGCGGCCGGCACCGCCACGGTGTACGCCAGGTCGGTCGGTGCCAACGGCGTGCTCAGTCAGATCGGTACGGCCCAAATCGAGGTGACCGGCGGCGGCACGCTCAGCGGCATGGTGCTCGACGACATCGATTTCCTGCCGGTGGCGGACGCCACCGTGACGATCACACCGGGACAGCGCACAACTACGACCGCCGCCGACGGCAGCTACACGTTCACCGACGTGCCCAACGGGCAAGTGACCGTCACGGCGACGGTCGGTGGCCGATGCGGCAAGCGCTTCACCATCACGTTCACCCTGAACGGCGACACCTGGCAAGACTTGGTTGTCACCGACCCGACTGACGACCTCGGTTACACCTGTGACGAGACCACCGGGACGTTCATTGCGGGCACTAATGCGGTCTCGCTCGGAGGCGACGACGCGGTCACCTCGGTCAACCTGCCCTTCACGTTCCCCTTCTACGGCCATAGCTACCGCTCGGCTTGGCTAGACACCAATGGTCTGATCTCTTTCACTGACCCGGGCGGATCACGGCCGGGCGACGGCAAGTCGCTTCCCGGCACCGCGATGCCGGACGGCCTGGTCGCGCCGTTCTGGGATGACCTGGTGGTCGACTCCGCATCAAGCGTCAACTCCACCGGTACCGCGTCCTCCTTTGTCGTCGAATGGCGCAATGTGCTGCGCAAGGGCACCACAACCGAGCGACTGTCCTTCGAGGCAGTGCTTACCCCTGACGGCAAGGTGACGTTCAACTACAGCGGGCTAGACAACGACAACGAGCGCGGCGCGAAGGCTGTGGTCGGGATCGAAGCACCAAACGGCACGGACGGCCTGACCTACTCGGCGAGCGAGGCCGTGCTGGCCACCGGCAGGACGGTAACGTTCGTGACGCCGATCGAGATGGACATCCCGTCCACCTACTCGCTGTCCGGCAAAGTCCTGAGCATGAGCGGTACCGCAATCTCCGGTGCCAAGGTGACGCTCGATCCACTCGGTTTGACGGTTACCAGTGGGACCGACGGCGCGTATCGGTTCGACGGGCTGACCGCGGACACCTACACCGTCTACTCGGCCCAGAACCAGAATTGCCCGCAGGTCGCCCAAGCGATCGTCGACCTGAGCGCGAACACCGTCAGGGACCTGCAGCGGACGCTCAACTACGGCGGCATGGGGTATGCCTGCGCCCAGGTAACCGGCACCTTCATTGCAGCGAATAACGTGGTGGCGGCACTGACTGGCGACGACGTCACGACCAAGGTCACCATCCCATTCGGCTTCCCGTTCCACGGCCAGACCTACAGCTCGGCCACTGTCAGCACCAACGGATTCCTTACCTTCGATAGTGCCCTCGGTATCGACACCTGGGCGAACCCGACGATGCCCACGCTGGCCGCACCGAACGCCGTGGTCGCCCCATTCTGGGACGACCTCGAGATTGACTCTTCCGCGAGTGTGCGCACTGACACGATCGGCACCGCGCCCAACCGAAAGTTTGTCATCGAGTGGCGCAACGCCAAGTTCCGCCCAAGCGGCCCAGACCGGATCACGTTCGAGGCGGTATTCAGCGAAACCACCGGTACGATCGCTTTCAACTACGGCACGCTGAGCAGCGCCCTTCAGCAAGGCGCCGCTGCGACCGTCGGCATCGAAAACCTCTCTGGCACCGTCGCAACCCTCTTCTCCTTCCACGAGGCCGCGATCGACTCCGCCGGCACGATCACCTTCACCCCGAACGCGCCGGGCATCATTAGCGGCACTGCGACCGTGGCGGTGACCGGCGGGCCCGCTGCGGGCTTGACCGTCAGCCTCGCGCCGAGTGGCCGGACGACCGTCACCGACGCCAATGGCAACTACTCGTTTAGTGGTGTCCCAGTTGGTGAGTACACCGTGCAGGTGACGACCGGCACCAGCCAGTGCGCCGGACGGTACGCCCGAAACATCGTCGATGTTCCCGGCGGCCTGACAGACGTGGACCTATCGGTTATGACCGACGGAGACGAGTTCGGCTACAAATGCACCTCCGGCGCAACCACATTTATCCCCGGCACGGTCACCGAGGGCTGGACCGGCGACGAAACCACCTGGCAAAAGAACCCGCCATTTCCGATCAAGTTGTACGGCGCGACCTACACCTCGGCCTGGATCAACTCCAATGGTGTGATCGCGTTCAAGGACCCGACGTACTTCGGCTGGATCGGTCCGGCGAACAACGAATTGCCCACGCCCGGCGCCGACGGGTTGCCGGACGCGGCGGTTTACCCGTTCTGGGACGACCTGGGCTTGGATGCCGCAGCCAGCATCGCCACGGCGACGACCGGCACCGCACCTAACCGCAAGTGGGTAGTGGAGTTCCGCAACGTCTACCTGTATGCCGACAAGAACACCCGTCTCACGTTCGAGGCAATCTTCTCGGAGGATGGGAAGATCTCCTTCGCATACGGGTCAATCCCATCCACGAACGCGATCGCACGGGGTAACAGCGCTACCGTCGGCATTGAAAACGGGAGCGGCACCCTCGGCTTCCAGTATCTGTTTAAGGAGGTGCTGCTCGCTGCTGGACAGGGCGTGACGTTTGTGCCCAGTCAGCCCGGTGTCGGTGCCATCAAGGGCACGGTGACCTGCCAGGGCAGCCCACTGAGCGGGGCCACGGTGAGCGCAGGTGGCATCACCGGCATCACTGCAGCCGACGGCGCATATCGCCTAAATAACGTGCCGGCCGGAGATTACGCAGTCATCGCGACACAGACCGGCACTTGCGCCGGCTCTTCAGTCGGCCGGGCCACTGTCGGCACCAACACCGAGCAGATAACCGACTTTGGGCTTGCTGGCACACCTGCATACAGCGGCTACACCGTCGCTGAAGAAACCGTCGGATGGACTCCCGCCAACACCACAGTTCTGCCGTTGACTGGCGACGAAGCGATCACCAAGGTCACCATGCCTTTTCCGGTCATCCACTATGGCAAGCCGTACACATCGATGTGGGTGGACACCAACGGTTTGGTTGCTTACACGGATCCGGAGACGCCGTCGTCTGACGCTTGGCCGATCCCATCACCGCGCAATCCAGGAGAGCCAAACAACGCCGTCTATCCGTTCTGGCACGACTGGGTGGTCGACTCCTCGGCCAGCGTGCGAACCGCGACCCGGGGCACTGCCCCGAACCGTCAGTTCGTCGTCGAGTGGCGCAACGTGGCGTCCTACGAGGACCCAAACACTCGGGTGTCCTTCCAGCTGATCATCGACGAGGCTGGCGGTTACCGGTTCGCCTACGAGGACATCGACGGCACGTTCCTCGAGCTGGGGGGTGGCGCCACCATCGGCATCGAGAACGAAGATGGCACCGCCGCTGTCCAGTACGCGTACCGAGCCCCCGTACTGCGACCTGGCCTCGGCCTGCGCTTCGCCGCCCCGACCGCCTGAACCGGAAACTGAGGCTGATTCTGGTGAATCACCACGAGGTCCTTGAATACCTGTACTCCGAACGGCGGCCTGACCGGTTGCGAGCTGTGGTCGCGGCGGTACTCGCCACGGCGCTTCTGTTATCGATGTCGCAGCCGGTCCTTGCGGCCACGTCGAGGCCACCGGCCACTTCGCCGGCCGCGTCGAAGCCGCTAGCCAAGCCGGTCGCTAGCGTGCCGGTCAAGGAGGTGAAGTCCACTCCGGCCACTGGTCCGCGGGCGGGCAAACCCGCCTCCGCCCAACCGGCGCCCAGTTGGCCTGCGGCCGGTGCCGCGGAATTTGATCTGACTGGCACCGCCCTGCTCACCGCGAAGGCGGGCACCCTCCCGGTGACCGTCCGTCCGATCTCGGGCGCGAAGGTGGCCGCCGGTCCGAAGAAGGTCAGGGTGTCCGTCTACGACCGGGCCGCAACCGACAAGGCCGGCGTGCGGGGCATTCTGTTCGATATACGCCGCAACGACGGCACGACCACCCCGGGCAGGGTCGACGTGAGCGTCGGCTACCTGTCATTCCGCACGGCCTACGGCGGCGACTGGGCCAACCGCCTGCGCCTGGTCGCCCTTCCGGCCTGTGCACTGATCACTCCCGGCGGGGCCGGGTGCACCGGCACTCCACTGCCCAGCAAGAACGATGCCGAGGCGGGAACGGTCAGCGCCACCGTAACGGCGGGCGTCGCCACCACGCTGGTCGCGCTGGAGGCGGGCGCGTCCGGCGCGGCGGGCAGTTTCGCGGCCACATCCTTGTCGGCCGCTTCGACCTGGTCGGCCGGTGGCAACTCGGGCAACTTCTCGTGGGACTATGGAATGCACGTGCCGCCCTCGCTCGGCGGCCCGGCGCCATCGATTGGGCTCTCCTACTCATCCCAATCGGTGGACGGCCGGCACGCGGCCAGCAACAACCAGCCGTCCTGGGCCGGCGAAGGTTTCGAGGCCTGGCCCGGCTTCATCGAGCGGCGTTACCGCAGCTGCGCCGACGACATGGACGGTGATCACAACAACAGCAAAGAGACCAACGACCTCTGCTGGGCTACCGACAACGCGACGTTGTCGCTGGCTGGTCATTCCGGCGAGCTGATCTACAACGTCACCGACAAGTACTGGCACCTGCGCAACGACGATGGCACCAAGGTTGAGCGGCGTGTCGGCGCGGACAACGGTGACAATGACGGCGAGCACTGGCTGGTCACTACGCCGGAGGGCCTCCAGTGGTGGTTCGGCCTCAATAAGCTGCCGGGGGCCGGATCACAGCGCACCCAATCCGCCTGGACGGTCCCGGTCTTTGGAAACCACGCGAACGACAAATGCCACGCCGCCGAGTTCAAGGACTCGTGGTGTCAGCAGGGCTGGAGGTGGAACCTCGACTACATCGTGGATCTGCGGGGTAACACCAGTTCCTTCTGGTACGCGACCGAGACCAACAAGTACGCCCGCAACTTCACCGACGCGGACGCTACCGACTACATCCGCGGAGGTCACCTGACGCGGATCAACTACGGCACCCGACAGATCAGCGGTAAGGACAACATCTTCACCGCTGATTCCCCACTGCAGGTCACGATCGGCGTCGACGACCGGTGCTTGTCCTCCTGCTCGACGCACGACGCCGCGCACTGGCCGGATACCCCTTGGGACCAGGAGTGCACCAAGTCACCCTGCACGCACTACCAGCCGACGTTCTGGTCGGCGAAGCGGCTCTCCACGGTTGCGACCCAGGTCCGTGACGGCAGCGGTTACCGCAACGTAGAACGCTGGACGCTCAGTCACTCCTTTCCGGATCCGGGAGACGGGACGCGGGCCGGCATGTGGCTCGACCGGATCTCGCACGTCGGCCTGGCCAACGGCACCACCACGATGCCGGATGTCGAGCTCAGCTGGGTGCAGTTGAGCAACCGGGTCGACACTATCGACCATTCACCGGCGATGAACTGGATGCGCCTAACCAAGATCCGCACCGAGGCCGGGGGCACGATCAACGTCACCTACTCCGACCCTGAGTGCGTCGCCGGCACCAAGGTGCCGACCGAGCCGTCGGCGAACACGCTTCGGTGCTATCCGGTGCGTTGGACTCCGGAAGGGCTCAAGGACCCGGTCACCGACTACTTCCATAAGTACGTAGTGAAGACCGTCTACGAAATCGACCAGACCGGCGGTGTGCCGCCCAACGGCAGTCCACGGGTCGTGCACAACTACACCTACGAGGAACCGGCCTGGCATTTCGACGACGACGACGGCCTGATCGATCCGAAAGACAAGACCTGGTCCGACTGGCGTGGCTACCGCAGCGTCACGGTAGTCGACGGCGACCCCGGCGAGCAAAGTTCGACCACGACCCGGTACTTCCAAGGCATGCACGGTGACAGGCTGCCCTCCGGTAGCCGAACCGTCACCATCACCGGAGCCGGGGTGCCAACGGTCAACGACGAGGACGCGTTCTCGGGCACCGTCCGGGAGACCATCGTTAACAACGGGCCGAGCGGAGCCGAGGTCTCCCGCACGGTGGTCGAGCCGTGGCAGTCGGGGGTGACCGCCGCCCGGACCATCAATAACGACACTGTCGAGGCGCGTTTCGTCAGCGTGCTGGCGACCTACAATCGGGTTGCGCTCGACGGCGGCCGGGGAACACGGGTCAGCGGCTACCGCAATGTCTTCGACAGCCGTGGCATGGTCGTAGCCGTGGATGACGCCGGTGATCTTGGAGTAACCGGTGACGAGTCGTGCACGAAGACCAGTTTCGAGCCGCGTAACACCGACGGCTGGCTGCTGAACGCATACAACCGGAAGCAGACGTTCGCGGTGACGTGCGCCCAGGCGGCCAATCCGTCGTCGCTGTCCGAGAATCAGGTGATAACCGACGAGCGGGTCAGCTTTGACGGGCAGGCCTACGGCGCCGTGCCGACCGTCGGCGCGATTACCAAGACGGAGCGGATGTCCGCCTGGAACAACGGTGCACCCAACTATGTGCAGATGTCCCGGGCTGACTACGACGAGCACGGCCGAGTACGGCATCAGTACGACCCGTACGACAAGGTGACCACCACCGACTACCTGCCGGTCACCGACGGTCCCGTCACGCAGACGAGCGTGACGAACTCCCTCAGCCACGTCGCCGTGGCGACCGTCGACCCTGCCTGGGGTCAGCCGCTCAGCCAGCTCGATCCGAACCTCAAGCGTACCGACTTCGAGTACGACGGTCTCGGCCGCACCGTCAAGGTCTGGCAGCCCGGCCGGGACAAGGGCACGCAGAGCGCCTCAATCGTCTACTCGTACCTGATGCGGACGGACGCGGTTAACGTTGTGTCGACGGCGTCGCTGAACGTCAACGGTGACTATGTCACCACCTTCGCGATGTACGACGGCCTGCTGCGTGCCCGGCAGACACAGGCGCCATCACCGTCGGGCGGCCGGCTGCTCACCGACACCTTCTACGACACCGCGGGTCGGAAGGTCAAGGACTACGACCGCTATTACAACAGCGGTGCTCCGGGAACGACGCTGGTCACTGCCACCGACAGGACCTATCCCCCGAACCAGACAAGAGTCGTCTATGACGGTGCCGGCCGCGGCGTCGCCACCATCTTCCAGCCCTACGACAGGGAAAGATGGCGGACGACCGTCGCGTACGGAGGTGACCACACCGACGTCACACCTCCCCTGGGTGGCACTGCCAACTCGACCTACACCGACGCGCAAGGGCGCGACCGCAGTGTCCGGCAGTACAGGGGTGGCACGCCCACGGGCACGTACGAGCAGACGACGTTCCACTACGACAACAAGGGCCAGCAGGACCTAATCACCGACAACCTGGGCAACCAGTGGAAGTACACCTACGACCTGCTCGGCCGCAAGATTTCCAGCATTGATCCGGACCGGGGCGAAACCAAGTCGACCTATGACAACGCCGATCGCCTGCTGACAACGACCGACCAGCGCGGCAAGGTACTCGCGTACCAGTACGACGTCCTCGGCCGTAAGATCGGGCTGTACGACGACAAGATCCAGGCTCAGGCCCGGGCCCGGTGGACGTACGACACGGTGGCAAAGGGGCAGCTCACCCAGAGCGTTCGCTACTCCGGAACAGCCGCCTACACAATCAAGATCACCGGCTACAGCGACCGCTATCAGCCGACCGGGCAGGACATCACCATCCCGAGCACTGAGACCGGGCTCAATGACACTTACCATTTCGACACGACGTACGGCATCGACGGCACGGTGCTCTCCTCCAGCTACCCGGACAAGGGCGGCCTGTCCGCCGAGACGGTCAGCTTCAAGTACGACGAGACGCTGGGCCTGGGCAACCGCATGGCGACCGTCTACGGCGCGAACGAGTTCAGCTACGTGGCGGACACCGACTACAACGCGCTTGGGCAGGTGGACGAGTACGACTTCTACACCGGCCTCTACTCGAAAACCGGCAGCCACGTTCGCCAGACGTTCAGCCGAGAGCTGGAGACGGGCCGGCTGATGGGGATCCGCACCGACCGCGAGCTTGTGTCTCCGTACACCGTCTCTGACATGCAGTACTCCTACAACGCGATAGGTGACGTCACGCAGGTCAAGGACGTGGCGGCTGCAGGCGGCACAGATACCCAATGCCTGACGTACGACTACCTGCGCCGGATGAGCCAGGCCTGGACACCGGGTAGCAACGACTGCCAGACCGCGCCGAGTACGAGCACGCTCGGCGGCCCCGCGAAATATTGGTTGTCCTGGGAGTACGACACTGTCGGCAACCGGACTAAGGAGACTGACCAGAGCACCGCCGGGGCCACCCGGACGACCGACTACAAGTACCCGGCCGCCAAGGCGGCGCAGCCGCATGCTCTTCAGTCCACGACGACTACGATCGGCGCCGGGGCCGCGACGACGGCTGCCTACGCCTACAACCAAACCGGTGAGATGACGACCCGGCCGAGCGGCGGTGGCGCGCAGACGATGGACTGGGACAGCGAGGGGCGACTGACCAGCAGCATCGACACCGCGGGTACCACCACATACCTGTACGACGCCCAGGGCAACCGACTAATCAGCCGGGACACGAAGGGCAAGACACTCTACTTGCCGAACATGGAGATCCGCTTCACGGCGGCTACCTCCGCCCGTACGGCCACCCGCTACTATTCGTTCGCCGGGAATCTAATTGCTTCGCGCGTGGCGGCCGGTTTTACCTGGCTGACAGCTGACGCGAAGGGCACGAGCCAGGTGGCGATCAACCCGGCCACCCACGTTGCCCAGGTGCGCCGGCAGACCCCGTTCGGCAGCTCACGAGGAGCCGCCATCACTTGGCCGAACGGCAAGGGATTCATCGGTGGCGACGCCGACGCTACCGGACTCACCCATCTCGGCTCGCGCGAGTATGACCCCACCGTCGGTCGATTCATCTCGGTTGACTCGATTCAAGACATGAAAGATCCGCAGCAGTGGAACGGCTACACCTACTCGAACAGCAGCCCGGTAACCTTTTCCGACCCCTCCGGCACCCGAATTCCCCCGGAAGACTGCCCGAATCGCGACTGCAGCGTCCCCGCCGCACCGACTCCGTCGACCCCGCCCCCGCCAGTTGGAGGCGACCCCGAAGCCTCGGCACGTCTGGCCGAAGAACTCGGGGAAAGCACGATCGGTAAGGGCCGCACCTCGGCACATGACACGGCTATCGCGCTGCGGGTCCTCGACCTGCAACGGCAGTTCGAAGGCAAAGCCTGGATCACCACAAACCTTGGCAATTCCGCCGGAGCGGACTTGGTCTGTTGGAACTGCGCCGCACTCCGAAGCAAGGGCGTTAAGCAAGAGGTCTGGGTTTGGGAGATTAAGGCCGAAAGGCAGAGCGCGAGCACGGCCAATAAGAGCATGGAGAACGGAAAAATATGGGCTAGGAATCACGTCCTGCGTGGCCGAACCGCCGCTGGCCCCAAGGATGTGGTGGAAGGGCCGGCGTTCCCCACCTCAAGCTCCGGTGTTAATAATCAGAAGGTTAGCCAAGTGGTGACCGTCTACTCCGATCCCGGTTCGACCGAGGAGAAAGCGACCGGCATCGAATACTATCGCTCCAATGACTACAAAGAGAAGGTTCCGCGAGGTCACCAACTGCGGCAGAACACCGAAGACGCTTTCGACGCGGTTGACGACTCGGACCGGGACACCGAACGCCACATCACGAAGGCGCAGGACACCGGTGTCCGGGATGACCCGGTGGCGAGCTGGGGCATCGCCGGCGGTATTGGTCTCGCCGCGGCCTTCGGAGGCTGGGCGCTCGCTGGTGGTGGAGCGGCTGGGGCGGCTGGGGCCGTGGTCCTGACGCAGAAGAATTTTGCACTCGCCGGCTGACAGGCGGCGAGAGAGACGGGAGTGGGCATGGCTGGTAGGCGGCGTGAGGATTGCACGGTGATGGTGACGGTGCCGGTGAGTCCGGACCGCGAGCGTGCGGTCAGGGCGATGCGGCGCTGGTTCGAGCTGTGCCCGCCACGACTGCATGGCGCGTTCGGCGCCGCCGTGCGCGCGATGCCGAAGGCCGACCTCGACCCGCCTGTGTCGCCCCCGGGCACGGTACACAGCTGGGTGAGCACTGCCGTGTTCGATGACCTGTATCGGGAGCCCCGCGAGTGGACGGAGACCTACTCGCGGGGGTCGTGGGACGAACTGCTGAGCCGCCTCGGCGAGATCCCGGACGCGGCTTCCTTCGAGGCGCGGACCAGGGACGAGCAGGGACGGTTGAACCAACCGAGTTTCCTTGTTAGTGCGGTCAGCGACGAGGGCTACATCGATCTCGTTAGCACTATTGACGACGCGGTGGCTAATGATCCCGGCGGCGAGCGGGAGCTCCTCGCGACCCTTCGTGATGTGGCGGATTTGGCCGCCCCGGTTGCGGTCGCCGTCGCCGTGCGAGGTTCGCTGACGGATACGCCGCTGGAGGAGGCGCTTAGCCGTTCTTCGGCTGACTACCGCAAGCAGCCTGGCAGGGTGCTGCGCAATTACGGTTGGCTGACCGTGCTCAGCGATGAGATGGCCGAGCGTGTCGGCGGTGCTGATCGCCTTCGCGTTTCCGGTGCGTTCGTCGAGGTGGAGCCGCTCGCTGCTGGCGGCTGGTGGCTACTGGCGACGAGGACCTGGGACGAGTACGGCCCGGAGCAGGCGAATCGCCTCTTCGAGCTCCTCGCGCCGGTGCTGCCGGCGGGTCGGCCGGAGGTGACGCAGTGGCGGTTCCCGGCTGTCGGTGAGCCAGCCGTTCCGGTCACTCTGCCAAACGTTGTGGCCGAGCGTGACCCACGGGACATCACCGGCTGAGTCCCTGCAGTCGAGTGTTCCCGTCGGACATGAACTGGTCTTGGCCGGGATCGGGCCGTTGACGGAGTTCACAGTTGAACTCTGCTCTTGTTCGGTGTCGATGTTGCTGCATGCGTCGTGCGAGTGCTCTGTGCACCCGTTGTTGCGGGACAGCGTCGAGAAGCCGCCAGCGCAGAGGTTCCGGTGACGGTTGTAGTGGCCGAGGAAGGGCTGCCACAGGTTCGGTCAGTACGGATGCCGTGAGGCGGGCGCCGCGCGGCGGCAGGTACAGCGCGGCGGTCAGACCTTGCGCGGTTGCGTGTTGGTCCCCTGTTTACTCCCCGAAAACCCTAACCAATCGCTGACCAAGGGTGACAAGGAGTGATAAGTGCCTTGCAGTGTCTCTGCAGCTCGGCGACCACTTCCGGCAAGCAATGACAAGCCTGATTCGGTGACTGTTGGTAACAAGGGGTCGTCGGTTCGAATCCGGCCGTCCCGACAGCGAGAGGGTTTCCACAGGTCAGAGCCTGTGGAAACCCTCTTTTTCGTGTTCACGGTGGTTCGTCGAGGTCGAGCACGCCGCTTATCGACCCCTTGACTCGACGGGTGACCGACATGGCTCTACTGGACCTCAACAAGCTCACCGCCGACCTGTCCTCAACCTGGGCGGGATACCTCCGGGACTGGGACCGGACACTGCGGGCGGGCAACTACCCGGAGACGACGCGGTACAACTACCTCCTCGCCGCGGCACAACTGGCCCGATACCTGGCCGAGCACTCTCCGGACCCTGATGCCGTCGACGCCGCGGAGGACCCCACCGAGGTGACCCGGGGGCATGCGGAGGCGTTTCAGGCGTGGATGATCGAGACCCGGTCGCCGTCGACCGCGTTGAACAAGCACAAAGGTCTGCAGCAGTTCTTCAAGTGGTTGCTGGTCGAGGAGGACATCGACCGCTCTCCAATGGACCGGGTCCGACAGCCCAAGACACCGCAGAAGCTGATCCCGATCATCCGGGACGAGGACACGAAGAAGCTCCTCGACGCCTGCAAGGGCAAGACCTTTCCGCACCTGCGCGACGAGACGATCATCCGTCTGTACTACAACACCGGGGCGCGTCTGTCGGAGGTCGGCAACCTGCTGCTCGATGACGTCGACCTCAACACGGAGTCGGTGCACTACCACGGCAAGGGTGCCAAGGACCGCCGGGTGCGGTTCGGGCCGAAGACGGCTCGGGCCATCAGCCGCTACCTCCGGGTGCGAGGCAAGCACAAGGGTTCGGAGCTGCCGGATCTGTGGCTCGCCGACCGTGGTGGGCGGAGGTTGGCGGCCAACGGCATCAAGATTCGTCTGAAGCGGTTGGGCCTCGCCGCGGGCGTGGCGAACGTGCACGCCCACCGCTGGCGGCACAACTTCGCCCACGAGTGGAAGCGTGCCGGCGGGAACACCGGCGACCTGATGCTGCTGCTCGGTTGGACCTCTGAGGACATGCCCCGGCACTACGGCGCCAGCGCGGCGGCGGAACGCGCCCAGGAGATCCAGGTGCAACTGGGCATCGGGGAAGGGGTGTAGACGCGGGCAACACGGTCGGCCGGACCGAGTCCCGGCTTGGCCGACCGCGTTGCTCTTGTCCTCGATTGGCGGACCTAAGTTGAGTCGGGCTGGGCGCGGCGGCCCACTTGCTCCGGTGCAGATTCCGGTACGACTTGTCGTACAGAGCTGCGTCGGGGGGTAGCTGGCCTCCCGCTGATCGCCTGATCGGCATTCGTGACGCATGGAGACCGGCGGACGTTCCGATTGGTGACGTTGCGTAATGGATGGCCTGCCAGCGACGCGCGGCTCGGCGTTCGTATCTGCCGATGATCACCGATTCGAAACGGGGAGCCGCTCCTGGCTGGCTCGTGTGGGGATGGCAACGGCTCCTTTGCGCGCATAACGTGCACTCGATGATCCGACCCGCGTTCCTGGACACCGCCGAGGCCGCCACGGCCCTGTTGCGCAATCCGATGCTGGCCGAGCAATGGTCCGCGCCCAGCGCCCTGCCGGACCTCTCCACCGGCGGCCTCGCCCGTCATCTGGCTAACCAGGTCACTCAGACCGTGACGTTCCTTGCCGCGCCGCCGGGAAAAGGGTCTGCTGCACCGATAGGTGACATCTGAGATGGCTTGCCCTGGTGGCGGGCTGGAAGGATGTTGCTGTGCCCAAGCCCTACCCCCGTGAGTTCCGCGATGACGTCGTGCGGGTGGCCCGTGAGCGGGACCCTGGCGTGACCGTCGAGCAGATCGCGAAGGACTTCGGAGTCCACCCAATGACGCTGTTCAAGTGGCTGCGCCAGGCTGACGTTGACGCGGGAGTCAAGCCGGGTGTCGGCGGCAGCGAGTCAGCCGAGCTGCGCGAGGCCCGCAAGCGGATCAAGCTCCTCGAACAGGAAAACGAGGTCCTGCGTCGGGCCGCGGCGTACCTGTCGCAGGCGCATCTGCCGGGAAAAGGCTCTACCCGCTCGTGAGCGAGCTGGCCGCCGACGGGATCCCCGTGGCGGTGACGTGCCGGGTATTGAACATCGCTCGTCAGCCCTACTACCGGTGGCGTGCCCACCGTGTCACCGACGCTGAACTGGCGCAGGCGTATCGGGCGGACGCGTTGTTCGACGCGCATCGCGACGACCCGGAGTTTGGCTACCGGTTCCTGGCCGATGAGGCCCGCGCTGCCGGCCAGCAGATGGTCGAGCGCACCGCCTGGAGGATCTGCTCTGGCATGGGCTGGTTCAGCGCGTTCAGCAAGCGCAAGCGTCGGGGCAAGGGCGGCAAGGTCGGTCCGCCGGTGCACGACGATCTGGTGCGCCGCGACTTCACCGCGAGCGGCCCGAATCGGTTGTGGCTGGCCGACATCACCGAACACCGAACCGGTGAGGGCAAGCTCTACCTGTGCGCGATCAAGGACGTGTGGTCCAACCGGATCGTCGGCTACTCCATTGACTCACGGATGAAGTCGAGGCTGGCCGTCAACGCCCTGCACAACGCCGTAGCCCGCCGTGGTGACGTGGCCGGCTGCGTGCTGCACACCGACCGCGGGTCGCAATTCCGAAGCCGGAAATTCGTCCATGCCCTCCACCAGCACCACATGACCGGGTCGATGGGCAGAGTCGGCGCCGCCTGCGACAACGCCGCCATGGAGTCGTTCTTCGGCCTGCTGCAGAACAACGTCCTCGACCGCCGAACCTGGACGACCCGGCAGCAGTTGAGGACCGCGATCGTGACCTGGATCGAACGGACCTACCACCGCCGTCGACGCCAACGATCCCTGTCCCGGTTGACCCCTATCGAGTACGAGACCATCATGACCCCACCGGCCAGTCAGGCCGCGTGACTAAAACTGTCACCTATCGGTGCAGCAGACCCCCCTTCTTGAGAGTGGCCGTAGCTAACCTCGGCCCTTCGTTAAGGGCTGTCCACGGACTGGGCAGAAACGAAGAAGTGCCTTCTGATCAGGGAAGATAGGACTTGCTGAGGGTCCGATTTT
>NZ_JBEXIL010000084.1:0-17385 GCF_040608555.1 Micromonospora sp. NPDC005172 | reverse complement strand
CGGCTTTCCGGAGCCGACCGGCGAGGGACCGGCCGCGGTTTGCGCCCCGCGGCCGGGACGAGGTCGGCTCCGGAGAGTGTGCAGCCGGGCCCTTTCGGGCCCGGTGGCGCACGAGCAGGACGGTCGTCCGGTGCGACCGGACCGGGATTCCCCGGCCGCACCGGAGGACCGCCACCACCCCCCCCTGGCGATTCGGAGGTCCCGATGACATCGCCCGCCGCTGCCCCCACCCGCGCCACTGGCGTCCGCCGCTCTCCGGCGGACCGTACGTCGGTCGACGATCCGGTGGGCGCGGCAACCTGAGACGTCCGGTCGGGGCATGCCAACGCCCCGACCGGCGGATGCGGGGGAGGCAGGGTCGAGACGCCGACCGACCCTGCCTACCAGCCCCGTCTGCCCGTACCCGTGCCGGGAGCCGGCCCGTCGTCGTCGCCGCCGACGCCGACGCCGGAACCGGTGTCCCACCGGTACGGGTCGGGCGGGCGGGGCCCATCCACCTGGTCCGAAACTTTTCCGAAACCGGGCCGTATCTTTCCGAAACATATTCTGATATTCCTATATTTAGCGGTACCGACGGTTCCTCGTGAATGGGGAAGGAGCACCATGCGAACAGGTGTCTGGCTGGTAGGAGCGCGGGGTTCCGTCGCGACCACCAGCATCGTCGGGGGGCTCGCGCTGCGAGCCGGCCTGGCCGGGCCGACCGGCTGCGTCACCGAACTACCGGACCTGCGCGGCCCCGCCCTGCCGCCCTTCGCGGACCTGGTCTTCGGTGGGCACGACGTGGCCACCACGCCGTTGAGCAAGCGGGCGGAGGCGCTCGCCGACACCGGTGTGATACCCGGCCGCCTGGTGGCCGCGCTCCGCGACGAGCTGGCAGCCGTCGAGCAGGACCTGCGCCCGGCCCCGGTCGGCGCCACCCAGGCCGACCGGGTCGCGACAGTCGTGGACGACCTCACCGCCTTCCGCACGCGCCATCGGCTGGACCGCGTGGTGGTGGTCAACGTGTCCGCCACCGAGGCCGCGCCTCGACCGCACCCGGGGCACGCCGACCCGGCCGCGCTGCGCGCCGCCCTCGACGGTCCGGACGAGGTGCTGCCACCCAGCTCCCTGTACGCGTACGCCGCCCTGCTCGCCGACTGCCCCTACGTCGACTTCACGCCGTCCACCGGACTGCGGCTGCCGGCGCTGGCCGCGTTGGCCGAGGAGCGCCACCTGCCGTACGCCGGGCACGACGGCAAGACCGGCGAGACCCTGGTCAAGTCGGTGCTCGCGCCGATGTTCGCGATGCGCAACCTCGCCGTACGCTCCTGGTCCGGGATGAACCTGCTCGGTGGCGGCGACGGCGCAACCCTCGCCGACCCGGCCGCCAACGCGGCGAAGGTGCAGAGCAAGCAGCGCGTGCTCGGTGAGACGCTGGGCTACGTCCCGCAGGGCAACACCCGCATCGAGTACGTCGAGGAACTGGGCGACTTCAAAACCGCCTGGGATCTGATCACCTTCGCCGGTTTCCTCGGTACCGGTATGCGGATGGAGTTCACCTGGCACGGCTGCGATTCGGCGCTGGCCGCGCCGCTCGTGCTCGACCTGGCCCGGCTCACCGCTGCCGCGCACGCCGCCGGGCTCGTCGGACCGCTGGCCGACCTGGGTTTCTTCTTCAAGGACCCGCTCGGCACGCCAACCCACGCGCTGGCCGAGCAGTGGGCCCGGCTGACCGACTTCACGCAGCGACTGCACGCCGGCCGGGACGGTGACCATGACAACGCTGGCTGACCTGGCCGAGCTGGTCCGGGCGCCGGCCGCGCTCTCGGTCCCCGGTGACGTCGTGGCCGGGGCGGCGGCGGCCGGCGCGCTCGGTCCGCGTACCCCCGCCCTCGCGGGCGCGTCGGTCCTGCTCTACTGGGCCGGCATGGCCGCCAACGACTGGGCCGACCGGCGGCTCGACGCCGTCGAACGCCCCGAACGGCCGATCCCCAGCGGCCGGGTCACCCCGACCGCCGCGCTGGGTCTCGCCGCCGGCCTCACCGCCGCCGGCGTGGGCCTGGCCGCCGTCGTGGGCGGTCGCCGCGCCGCCGCGCTCGCGGTGCCGCTGGCCGCCAGCATTTGGGGGTACGACCTGCTGGCCAAGAACACCGCCGCCGGTCCCGCCGTGATGGCCGCCTGCCGAGGGCTGGACGTGCTGCTGGGCGCATCCGACGGCCGGCTGGTGCGGGCGCTGCCCTCGGCGGCCACCGTCGCGGCCCACACCTGGACGGTCACCGCACTGTCCCGTCGTGAGGTCAGCGGCGCGGACGCCACCCTGCCGATGCGGACGCTGGCCGGCACCGCCATGGTCGCCGCGAGCGCCGCCGTCGCCGTACCCGGCGCACGTCGGACCGCCGACACGGACATTCGCTGCGCTGCCGATGTCGGAGCCGGGCCGGCCGGGGCCGACGGATGGGCCGCCGTGGGTACGGGCCGAGCCTGGTCGACCGGGATGGCCGCCGCGCTGCCCGCGGTGCTGGCCGGGTGGTACGCCGCCCGCTACGGCGCGGCCCAGGCCCAGGTGGTCCGTGATCCGTCGGCCGGGAAGGTCCGCGCCGCGGTCGGGGCCGGGATCACCGGCCTGCCCGCCCTCCAGGGAGCGCTCACCGCCCGTGGCGGCGCGGGCCTTCTCGGGCTCGCCGTCGCGGCGGCCGCGCCGCTGGGCCGCCGGCTGGCCCGGAAGGTCTCACCGACATGACGGTGCCGCAACCGCGACCTGCCCAGCCCGCAGCCGCGCAGGCCCCGACCCCGCAGGCCCCGATCGCGCAGGCCCCGATCGCGCAGGCCCCGATCGCGCAGGCCGGCTCACCGGTGGCCGACGCGGCGACGCTGCGCCTCGGGTACGGCACGAACGGCTTCGCCAACCACCGGCTCGACGACGCGCTCGCCGTCATCGCCGACCTCGGCTACGACGGGGTGGCGCTCACCCTGGACCACGATCACCTGGACCCGTTCGCGCCCGGGCTCACCCGCCGGATCGCCGCGGTCGGTCGACGGTTGTCCGAGCTGGGTCTCGGGGTGGTGATCGAGACCGGGGCCCGCTACCTGCTCGACCCCTGGCACAAGCACGCTCCGACGCTGCTGCACGACGACCCCACCCGGCGGATCGAGTTCCTGCGCCGGGCGGTGCGGATCGGTGCCGACCTGGGCGCGGAGGCGGTCTCCTTCTGGGCCGGTGTCCGGCCGGACACGGTAACGCCGCAGTGCGCGTGGGACCGGCTCGTGGCCGGCTGCGCCACAGTTGTCGACGCCGCCGACAGCGCGGGCGTGACCCTCGGCTTCGAACCGGAGCCGGGGATGCTGGTGCAGGACATCGCCGACTGGCGTCGACTGCACGCGGCGCTCGGCGGACCGACCCGCCTCGGCATCACCCTCGACATCGGACACTGCCGGTGCCTGGAGCCGTGGCCGGTGCCGCAGTGCGTCGCCGAGGTGGCCGAGCACCTGGTCAATGTGCAGATCGACGACATGCGCCGGGGGGTGCACGAGCACCTGGAGTTCGGCACCGGCGAGATCGACTTCCCGCCGGTGCTGGCCGCTCTGGCGGACGCCGGCTACCGCGGCCTGGTCGCGGTGGAACTACCCCGCGACTCGCACGCCGCGCCCGCCGTGGCCGCCCGGTCGATCGAGTTCCTGCGGGCCGCCGCGACGGTCGGTGCCCGGCCCACCGGGGGCGAGGTCCCCGCTGACGTCCTTTGCTCTGCTTCAACGGAGGAAACAGCGACCGTCCGATATCCGAACACCGGCCGTCTCCTGGAGTGAAGCAGAGCAAAGGACGTGCCTGGGGTGCCCGCCGCGCCGCGCAGCAGCCGGCCGGCCCAGCAGCACGGCACTGAGGGCAGCACGGCACGCACGGCAGTTCAGCAGCACAGCAGTGCAAGGGGAGGAGACGGGATGACACCGGATTCACTGCGGGCCGCGCTGCGAGGCGTACCCGATCCCGACTGGCTGGACACGGCGCTGCGCCGGGTCGCGGCCGAGCCCACCGCGATCACCCGGCTCTTCCCCTCCGCCGGGCGGCGCTGCGGTCGCGGCGCGCTGCCCGACGCACCCGGCTGGACGGCCGACGACGCGGCCCGGGTGCTGCTGCTGGCCAGCCTGCCCGGCGAGCACGCCGCGTACGCCGAGAGCCTCTACCAGCACGGCGACGCCGCCGAACGGCGGGCCGTGTTGCGGGCCCTGCCGCTGCTGCCGATCGGCCCCGAGGCGGTTCCTCTGCTGCACGACGCGATCCGGACCAACGACACCCGGCTGGTCGCCGCCGCGCTCGGCCCGTACGCCCGGCACCTCGACGCGGCCGCGTGGCGGCAGGCGGTGCTCAAGTGCGTGTTCAGCGGGGTTCCCCTCGCCGCGGTGGCCGACCTGGACGCTCGGGCCGACGGCGAGCTGGCCGCGATGCTCGCCGCGCTCGCCGCCGAACGGCACGCCGCCGGCCGGGACCTGCCCGCCGACGCCACCGACCTGCTCCACCGGCTCACCGCCGCACTGCCCCGGGAGGCGTGAATGCGCATCTTCGACCCTCACATCCACATGACCTCGCGCACCACGGACGACTACGAACGGATGGCAGGCGCCGGCGTACGCGCGGTGGTCGAGCCGGCGTTCTGGCTGGGGCAGCCGCGTACCAGCGCCGCGTCGTTCGTCGACTACTTCGACTCGCTGATCGGCTGGGAGCCGTTCCGGGCCGGGCAGTTCGGGGTGCGCCACTTCGCCACGATCGCGCTGAACCCCAAGGAAGCCAACGACCCGCGCTGCCGGCCGGTGCTCGACTTGTTGCCGCGCTACCTGGACAAGGACGCGGTCGTTGCGGTCGGAGAGATCGGCTACGACTCGATGACGCCCGAGGAGGACGAGGCGTTCGCGGCGCAGCTCGCCCTCGCCGTGGCGTACGACCTGCCGGCGCTGGTGCACACTCCGCACCGGGACAAGGCGCGCGGCTGCGAGCGGACCCTCGCCGTGGTCGCCGAATCCGGCATCGACGCCGGCCGAGTGGTCGTCGACCACCTCAACGAGGTGACCGTCAAGCTCGTCAAGGACAGCGGCTGCTGGCTCGGCTTCTCCATCTACCCGGACACCAAGATGACGCCGTCGCGGATGGTCGAGCTGCTGCGCGAGTACGGCACGGAACGGATGCTGGTCAACTCGGCCGCCGACTGGGGGCGCTCCGACCCGCTGCTGACCCGGGCCACCGGCGAGGCGATGCTGGAGGCCGGATTCGGCGACGACGACGTCGACAAGGTGCTGTGGCGCAACCCGGTCGAGTTCTACGGTCAGTCGGGGCGACTCGACCTCAGCGACGTGGAGGACCCGGCCGCCGTGGACCCGCAGACCGGCAACTCGATCCTGCGCGGGGGCAGCTGATGCGGCTGCGACATGCCGGCGGCGAGACCGTCCACCTCGGCTACTGCACCAACGTGCACCCCGCGGAGGACCTGACCGGCATCCTCGCCCAACTGGACACCTACGCGGTGCCGGTGCGTCAGGCGCTCGGCAGCGATCTGCTCGGGCTGGGCCTGTGGCTGGCCGCCCCGGTCGCCGCCGAACTGGCCGCCGACCCGACGCTGCGCCGCCGGCTGCGCGCCGAACTCGACGCGCGGGGTCTGGAGGTGGTCACCCTCAACGGCTTCCCGTACGCGGCCTTCCAGGCTCCCGTGGTCAAGCAGGACGTGTACCACCCGGACTGGACCACCGAGCAGCGGTTGACGTACACCCTGGATCTGGCTCGGGTGCTCGCGGACCTGCTGCCCGACGACGCGGCCCGGGGGTCGATCTCCACCCTGCCGCTGGCCTGGCGGCAGCCGTGGGACAGCGACATGGCCGACGCCGCACGGCGGCGGCTCGACCAGCTCGCCGCCGGTCTGGCCGCCGTGCAGCGCGACACCGGCCGCGAGGTGCGGGTGGCGTTCGAGCCGGAGCCCGGCTGCGTGGTGGAGAGCACCGGGCAGGCCGCCGCGCTGCTGTCCGGCATGGACACCGACCGGCTCGGCGTCTGCCTCGACCTCGCACACCTGGCGTGTGCCTGGGAGGAGCCGGCCGCGGCGCTGGACCGACTGCGGGCCGCCGGGCTGCCGGTGGTGAAGGTGCAGGTCTCCGCCGCCGTCGAGGCTGCCGACCCGGCCGGTGGAGCCGACGCGCTGCGCCGCTGGGTGGAGCCGCGCTTCCTGCACCAGACCCGCGGCGCCGGGTGCGCGCACCTGGCCGACCCGGCCGACGCGGCGTACGCCGCCGACGACCTCGACGAGGCGCTGGACCGGAAGCTTCCCGGCCCGTGGCGGGTGCACTACCACGTGCCACTGCACGCCCCGCCCGAGGAGCCGCTCGGTTCGACCCTGCCGGTTCTCCGCGCAGCCCTGAGAGCGCTCTTCGACGGGCCGGTCGCCGGTTGCGACCACCTCGACGTCGAGACGTACACCTGGGGTGTTCTGCCGGCCGCCCGGCGGCCCGGCACCGACGCGGAGCTGGCCGCCGGCATCGCCGCCGAGCTGGCCTTCGCCCGCGACGAACTGGTCGGCCTCGGGCTGACCACCAACCAAAACGTGAGCATGGGGGTGACGCGATGAGCCGGCGACTGGTGGTCCTCGACGTGGTGGGGTTGACCCCGCGACTGCTGAAGCACATGCCTCGACTGCGCGGCGTCGCCGACGGTGGCTTCCGGGCCGAGCTGGGTACGGTGCTGCCCGCGGTGACCTGCTCGGTGCAGTCCACCTTCCTCACCGGCGAGCAGCCCAGCGGGCACGGCATCGTCGGCAACGGGTGGTACTTCCGGGAGCTGGGCGAGGTGCTGCTGTGGCGGCAGCACAACGCGCTGGTCGGCGGGGACAAGCTGTGGCACGCGGCCCGACGGGCCGAGCCGGGCTACACCGTGGCCAACGTCTGCTGGTGGTACGCCATGGGCGCGGACGTCAACTGGACCGTCACGCCCCGCCCGGTCTACTACGCCGACGGCCGCAAGGAGCCGGACTGCTACACCGACCCGCCGGAGCTGCACGACGCGCTCACCGGGCGGCTGGGCACGTTCCCGCTGTTCACCTACTGGGGGCCGACCGCCGGGCTGCCGTCGTCGAAGTGGATCTGCCAGGCCGCCGAGCAGATCCTGGCCGACGTGTCGCCCGACCTGACCCTGGTCTACGTCCCGCACCTGGACTACGACCTGCAACGCTTCGGTCCCTCGTCGGCCGAGGCCGCTGCCGCCGCCGCCGAGCTGGACGCCGTCCTCGGCCCACTGCTGGACGCCGCCCGGGCCCGCGACGCGACGGTGGTGGTGCTCTCCGAGTACGGCATCACCGACGTGTCCCGGCCGGTCGACGTCAACCGGCTGCTGCGCGCCGAGGGGCTGCTGCGGGTGCACACCCAGGCCGGCATGGAGTACCTCGACCCGTGGACGTCCAAGGCGTTCGCCGTCGCCGACCACCAGGTCGCGCACGTCTACGTCAAGGACCCGGCCGACGTGCCGGCCGTGGCGAAGCTCTGCGCGGGGCTGCCCGGCGTGGCCGAGGTGCTCGACGCCGACGGCAAGGCCGCGGCTGGGCTGGACCATCCGCGCGCCGGTGAGCTGGTGCTGGTGGCCGAGCCGGACTCCTGGTTCACCTACTACTACTGGCTCGACGACGCCAACGCACCCGACTTCGCCCGGCTGGTGGAGATCCACCGCAAGCCGGGGTACGACCCGGCCGAGCTGTTCTTCGACCCGGCCAATCCCGGTGCCGCCAAGGCTCGTGCCGGCGTGGCGCTGGCCCGCAAGAAGCTCGGCATGCGCTACCTGATGAGCGCCGTCGGACTGGACGCCGGCGCCCGGGCCATCCGTGGTTCGCACGGGCGGCTGCCCAGCGACCCGGCGGACGCCCCGGTGCTGCTCTGCTCCGACCCGTCCGCCGCCCGGGACCGGATCGCGGCCACCGAGGTCAAGGGGCTGTTACTGGAACTGGCCGGGTTAAGCGCCGCCGGTGCGCAGGGTCCGGGAGATCGGACGTGACCGTCACCGTCGCGCCCACCGACACCAACGGTCTGCGGGCGCGCTTCGACGCGGAGCTGGCCGCGTTCCTCGACCGGCAGGGCCCGGACTGGCCCGACGGCGCGCCGCGTGGCGTGTTCACCGCGCTGCAACGATTCGTGCTGGCCGGTGGGAAGCGGCTGCGTCCGCTGTTCTGCTACTGGGGCTGGCGTGGCGCCGGGGCGGCCGACGGCACCCCGATCGTGGTGGCCGCGGCGGCGTTGGAACTGTTCCACGCGTTCGCGCTGATCCACGACGACATCCTGGACGGCAGTGACCGCCGCCGGGGTGAGCCGTCGGTGCACCGCCTCTTCGCCGACCTGCACGCCCGTTCGTCGTGGCGCGGCGACCCCGAGGCGTACGGGCGCAACACCGCGCTGCTCTGTGGCGATCTCTGCGCGGCCTGGTCGGATCAGATGTTCCACGAGTGCGGGTTGCAGACCGAGCAGGTGCACCGGGGCTACGCCGTGTTCGCGTTGATGCGTACCGAGGTGATCGCGGGGGAGTACCTGGACCTGGTCTCCGGGGTGGGCGACGGTTCGGTGGCCAGCGCCCTCACGGTGATACGGATGAAGGCGGCCCGGTACACGGTCACCCGACCGTTGCAGATCGGCGCGGCGCTGGCCGGCGCGGGACCGGAGCTGATCGCGGCTCTCGGCGAGTTCGGCGATCCGTTGGGGGACGCGTTCCAGCTCCGTGACGACGTGTTGGGTGTGTTCGGTGATCCGGCGGTCACCGGCAAGTCGATCCTGGACGACCTGCGCGAGGGCAAGCCCACGGTGATGATGGCGCTGGCCCGCAGCGCCGCGGACCGGTCGCAGACCGCGCGGCTGAAGGAACTGTTCGGCAACCCCACGTTGGACGCCGACGGCGCCGGTGACCTGCGCGAGATCATCCAGGCCACCGGCGCCCGCGAGCGGATCGAACAGATGATCCGGGTACGCACCGAGGCGGCGTTGACCGCGTTGCGGAGCGCGGCGGTGGGCGAGGAGGCCCGGAGCGCGCTCGTCGCGTTGGCCGCGCAGGCCATCGACCGGCGCGCCTGACCCGCCGACTTTCGGTCAGATCGACGAAAGTTCGTGCCGGGCGACCGGAAGGTATGGACACATCGACACGCGCAATTTAGTGTCGGGGCCAACACGACAATGTTTCGTCGAGGTGAACCGGCGGCGCGGTAACCCATCGACCCCACCACCCGCTACGGCATCCGGCGCGACGGCGCGCGCCCCGCCCTGGCTACCCGTCAGGAAGGGACAGCACACATGTCCATGAAGGACAGACCCACTCCACGGTCCCGACGATGGTTCTCCGCCGGATCGGCCCTGCTCCTCGTGGCCGCGGCCGGCACGGTCACCCTCACCGCCAGCGCGACACCGGCCCAGGCGCACACGATCAACGCCACCGACTTCCAGCAGGTCGAACTCGCCCGCGGGGTCTCCGACATGGGCGAGCCGATGTCGCTGGCCGTCCTGCCGGACCGCTCGGTCCTGCACACCGCCCGCAACGGCACCCTGCGCCGCACCGACGCGAACGGCACCACCTCGGTGATCGGCACCCTGTCGGTCTACAACCACGACGAGGAGGGGCTGCAGGGCGTCGGCGTCGACCCGAACTTCGCCAGCAACCGGCAGATCTTCCTCTACTACGCGCCCCCGCTGTCCACCCCCGCGGGTGACGCGCCCGCTACCGGCACCGACTTCTCGGCCTGGCAGGGAGTGAACCGCCTCTCCCGGTTCACCCTCAACAGCGACTTCACCGTCAACCAGGCCAGCAAGGTCGACGTCCTCGACGTACCAGCCGACCGCGGTCTGTGCTGCCACGTCGGCGGTGACATCGACTTCGACGCCGCCGGCAACCTCTACCTGTCCACCGGCGACGACACCAACCCGTTCGAGTCGGCCGGCTACTCGCCCCTGGACGAGCGGACCAACCGCAACCCGGCGTACGACGCGCAGCGCAGCGCCGGCAACACCAACGACCTGCGGGGCAAGATCCTGCGGATCAAGGTGAACACCAACGGGACGTACTCCATCCCGTCGGGCAACCTGTTCGCGCCCGGCACGGCCAAGACCCGACCCGAGATCTACGCGATGGGGTTCCGGAACCCGTTCCGGATCAGCGTGGACAAGGGCACCGGGGTCGTCTACGTCGGTGACTACGGGCCGGACGCCGGCTCCACCAGCTCCACCCGTGGGCCGTCCGGTCAGGTGGAGTTCAACCGGGTCGCGGCGCCGGGCAACTACGGCTGGCCGTACTGCACCGGCACCAACACCAGCACCGAGACGTACAACGAGTGGGACTTCGCCACCAACGCCAGCGGGGCGAAGTACAACTGCACCGGCGGGCCGACCAACAACTCGTTCCGCAACACCGGCCTGACCACCCTGCCGCCGGCCCAGCCGGCCTGGATCCGGTACGCCGGCGACGCCGGCACCCCGACCGAGTTCGGCGGCGGCTCCGAGTCGCCGATGGGCGGCCCGGTCTACCGGTACAACGCCTCGTCGACCTCCACCACCAAGTTCCCGCAGTCGTTCGACGGGCAGTTCTTCGCCACCGAGTTCGGCCGGGGCTGGATCAAGCCCATCCACGTCAACTCCGACGGCTCCCGGGGCACCATCGACACCTTCCCGTGGGTCGGCAAGCAGGTGATGGACTCGGCCTTCGGCCCGGACGGCGCCTACTACGTGCTCGACTACGGCACCGGCTACTTCAACGGCGACGTCAACTCGGCGCTCTACCGCTTCGACTACGTCGCCGGCGGCAACCGGGCGCCCAACGCCGCCGCGAGCGCCAACAAGACGTCCGGCGCGGCCCCACTGGCGGTGACGTTCTCCTCGGCCGGCTCGTCCGACCCCGAGGGTGGGGCGTTGACCTACTCGTGGAACTTCGGCGACGGCACCACCTCCACGGCGGCGAACCCGACGAAGACCTACAGCACCAACGGCACCTACACGGCGACGCTGACCGTACGAGACCCGCAGGGCGCCACCGGCAGCGCCAGCGTGCAGATCAACGTCGGCAACACCGCGCCCACGGTGACCATCAACAACCCCGGCAACGGGCAGCTTTTCAGCTTCGGTGACACGGTGCCGTACAGCATCACCGTGACCGACCCCGAGGACGGCACCGTCGACTGCACCAAGGTCAAGATGACCTACGTGCTCGGCCACGACCAGCACGGGCACCAGATCACCTCGAAGACCGGCTGCTCCGGCTCGATCACGATCCCGGTCGACGGGGAGCACGACGACGCCGCGAACATCTTCGCCATCTTCGACGCCGAGTACACCGACGCCGGTGGTCTGACCACGCACACGCAGCACACCCTGCCGCCGCGCCACCGCCAGGCCGAGTTCTTCGGCAGCTCGTCCGGTGTCAACGTGTTCAGCAAGACCCCGGCCGAGGGCGGTAAGACCGTCGGCGACATCAACAACGGCGACTGGATCGCGTTCCAGCCGTACCGGTTGGGCAACGTCACCTCGTTCACCGCCCGGGTCTCGTCGGCAGGCTCCGGTGGCACCCTCCAGGTGCGGGCCGGCTCGGCCACCGGCACGGTGCTCGGCTCGGCCACGGTCCCGGTGACCGGCGGCTGGGAAACCTTCACCACCGTCACGGGGGCGATCGCCAACCCGCCGACCGGCACCACCACGCTCTACCTGACCTTCGCGGGTACGGGCACCGGCGCGCTGTACGACCTGGACGCTTTCACCTTCACCACCGGCTCGGCCCCCACCGGCGGGACCGGTCCGATCAAGGGTCTGGGCGGGAAGTGCCTGGACGTGCGGAACGCCGCCACCGCGGACGGCACGCAGATCCAGATCTACACCTGCAACGGCAGCGCGGCGCAGACCTGGGCGGTCACGCCGAACTCCACCATCAAGTCGTTGGGTAAGTGTCTGGACGTCTCCGGTGCCGGCACCGCCGACGGCACCAAGATCCAGCTCTACACCTGCAACGGCACCGGGGCGCAGAACTGGGCCGCGCAGGTCGACGGAACGCTGCGCAACGTCGCGTCCGGCAAGTGCCTGAACGTGTCCGGAAGCAACTCCGCGGACAGCACCGTGGTGGACCTCTGGACCTGCACCGCCGCCGCGAACCAAAAGTGGACCCTGCCCTGAGCTGAGCGGAGGGGCTCCCGCCGCACGGGAGCCCCTCCCCACCGTCCCGAAGGAGAGCGACATGCGCAGACTCCTGCGAAACGTCCTCGGCGCGAGCGCCGCCGTCCTCGCCGTCATCGCCTGCACGACCCCGGCCACCCCGGCCAGCGCCGCCGACGCCCCGTACGACGTGCTGGTCTTCTCCAAGACCGCCGGCTTCCGGCACGACGCGATCCCGGTCGGCATCCAGACCATCCGTGACCTGGGCGCCGCGAACAGCTTCACCGTCACCGCCACCGAGGACGCCGCCGCGTTCACCACCGGCAACCTCGCCCAGTACGAGGCGGTCGTCTTCCTCAACACCACCGGCGACGTGCTCAACGCCACCCAGCAGACCGCCTTCGAGTCGTACATCGGCTCGGGCGGCGGATACGTGGGCGTGCACGCCGCCGCCGACACCGAGTACGACTGGCCGTTCTACGGCAACCTGGTCGGCGCGTGGTTCGCCTCGCACCCGGCCATCCAGCAGGCCAACGTCAAGGTCGAGGACCGGGGGCACGCGGCGACCGGCCACCTGCCGCAGACCTGGACCCGCACCGACGAGTGGTACAACTACCGCACCAACGCCCGGTCCACCGCACACGTGCTCGCCACGCTCGACGAGTCGTCGTACTCCGGTGGCGGGATGGGCGCCGACCACCCGCACTCCTGGTGCAAGAGCTACAGCGGTGGCCGGTCCTTCTACACCGGCAGCGGGCACACCCAGGCGTCGTACGCCGAGCCGGCCTTCCGTAACCACCTGCTCGGCGGCATCCGGTACGCGGCCGGCCGCAGCAAGGCCGACTGCCGGCCGGAGACCGGCTACACGCCGCTCTACAACGGCTCGACCACCGGCTGGTCGCAGGCCGGTCCGGGCAACTTCACCAACTCCGACGCCACCCTCACCTCGGTGGGCGGCATGGGCCTGTACTGGTACAGCGCGAAGCAGTTCACGAACTACTCGCTGAAGCTGGACTGGAAGCTGGCCGGCGACGACAACTCGGGCATCTTCATCGGCTTCCCGCCGTCGAGCGACCCGTGGTCGGCCGTGGACAACGGCTACGAGATCCAGATCGACGCCACCGACGCGGCGGACCGTACCACCGGATCGGTCTACACCTTCAAGTCCGCGGACCTCGCGGCCCGCGACGCGGCGCTCAACGCGCCAGGGGAGTGGAACACCTACGAGCTGCTGGTCGAGGGTGAGCGCCTACAGATCTTCCTCAACGGCGTGAAGATCAACGACTTCACCAACACCGATCCGGTACGGTCGCTGGCCGGCCACATCGGCATCCAGAACCACGGTACGGGTGACGACGCCTACTTCCGCAACATCCGGATCAAGGAGCTGGGCGGCAGCAACCCGCCGACCGGCAACACCACGATCCAGGCCGAGGCGTTCAGCTCGGCCAACGGCGTCAGCGCGTTCACCAAGGCGGGCGCCAACGGCGGTCAGACCCTCGGCTACATCGAGCCGGGCGACTGGGCCGCGTACAACGGCGTGGACCTGACCGGCGTCACCTCGTTCACCTCCCGGGTCGTCTCGGGTGGCACGGGCGGCACCATCGGAGTCCGTACCGGCTCCGCCACCGGGCCGTTGCTGGGCACTGTCACGGTGCCGAACACCGGCAGTTGGAGCACGTACGCCAACGTCACGGCCGCGCTGTCCAACGTCCCGTCCGGCACCCAGAACCTGTACCTGACGTTCAACGGCAGCGGCACCGGGCTCTTCGACGTGGACGACTTCACCCTGAACAGGGGGACCGGCGGTACCAACGGGGTCGGCCCGGTGAAGGGCCTCGCCGGCAAGTGCCTGGACGTCCGCAGCGGCGCCACGGCCGACGGCACCCAGATCCAGATCTACACCTGCAACGGCAGTACGGCGCAGACCTGGACCGTGACGCCGAACTCGACGGTCAAGGCGCTCGGCAAGTGCCTCGACGTGTCCGGCAGCGCCACCGCCGACGGCACCAAGATCCAGCTCTGGACCTGCAACGGCACCGGCGCGCAGAACTGGGCGGCCCAGTCCGACGGCAGCCTGCGCAACGCGGCCACGAGCAAGTGCCTCGACGTCTCCGGCAACAACTCGGCGGACAGCACGATCGTCCACCTCTGGACCTGCAACGGCGCGGCCAACCAGAAGTGGACCCTGCCCTGATCGAGCGCAGCACTCGCCGGGGTCGTCGGACGTGACCGACGGCCCCGGCGAAGCATCCGATGACGCTGTCGGCGCGGCGGTACCTCACCGCCGCCGCGCCGACGGCGTCCCGCCGGTTGTGCCGATGCGGCAGGCTGACACCCGGCCGGCTGGGAGTACCTTGACCGGCATGGGGCGTTACGCGCGATGGCGCCAGGTCGTCGAGGCGCAGGGGCGCCGGCTGCACGACGCGCTGCGCCAGGTCGACGAGCCCGACCCGTTGACCGGCCCGCCACCCAGCCTGAACCGCCTCGACGCTCTGGTGGAGGGCTTCGTCGCAGGTCAGCCCGTGCGCTGGAGCCTGGGAGGGGCGCCCCGGCCGCTGCCCGAGGCGGTGGACGTGGCGGCGTACCGGATCATCGAAGAGGCCCTGACCGACGCGTGCCGGCACGCGCCGGGCGCGGCCGTCGCGGTCCGCCTGCGCTACGACGACCAGGGCATCACCATCGAGGTACGCGACGACGGCGCGCCACCTGTGGAAGGCGCTGCGCGTGCCGGTGGCGGTCTGCCGGCGGTCCGCCGCCGCGTCGAGCGGGTCGGCGGCACCCTGAACGCCGGCCCGAACCCCGACGGCGGTTTCACCGTCCGGGCGTTCCTGCCCGCACCCGAAGAAGCGGTCGGCTGACACCCCAGGGCTTTCGCGATGGGCTCGACGGAAATAGGGTGGGGGCGGCGACCGTGACGGTGGCCGGTGACCCGGTGGGAGGCGCAACCCGCCGGGCTCAGGTGCGCTCGGCACCCACCGGCGATCCGCCTCGGTCCCGCGTACCGGTCTGACCGGTCACCCTCGCCCCGGTCCGCACAACGGAATCCCCATCACATCAGGGGAGAAGGACAATGGCGCGACCCATCACGCTCTTCACCGGCCAGTGGGCCGACCTTCCGTTCGAGGAGGTCTGCCGGCTCGCCTCCGAGTGGGGCTACGACGGTCTGGAGATCGCCTGCTGGGGCGACCACTTCGAGGTCGACAAGGCGCTCGCCGACGACTCGTACGTCGAGCGTAAGAAGGAGACCCTCGCGAAGCACAACCTCCAGGTCTTCACGATCTCCAACCACCTGGTCGGTCAGGCGGTCTGCGACCACCCGATCGACGAGCGGCACCAGGACATCCTGCCCGGCCGCATCTGGGGCGACGGGGAACCCGAGGGCGTCCGCCAGCGGGCCGCCGAGGAGATCAAGGACACCGCGCGGGCGGCCGCGAAGCTCGGGGTGAACACCGTCGTCGGCTTCACCGGCTCGTCGATCTGGCACACCCTGGCGATGTTCCCGCCCGTGCCGCCGTCGATGATCGAGCGCGGCTACCAGGACTTCGCCGACCGGTGGAACCCGATCCTCGACGTGTTCGACGAGGTGGGGGTGCGGTTCGCGCACGAGGTGCACCCCAGCGAGATCGCGTACGACTACTGGACGACGAAGCGGACGCTGGAGGCGATCGGCAACCGGCCCGCGTTTGGGCTGAACTGGGACCCGTCGCACTTCGTCTGGCAGGAGCTGGACCCGGTGAACTTCATCTTCGACTTCGCCGACCGGATCTACCACGTCGACTGCAAGGACGCGAAGGTGCGTACCGGCGACGGCCGACGCGGCCGGCTCGCCTCGCACCTGCCCTGGGCCGACCTGCGCCGCGGCTGGGACTTCGTCTCCACCGGCCACGGCGACGTCCCGTGGGAGGACTGCTTCCGGGCGTTGAACGCGATCGGCTACACCGGCCCGATCTCCGTCGAGTGGGAGGACGCCGGAATGGACCGCCTGCTGGGTGCCCCGGAGGCGCTGCAGTTCGTCCGCCGGCTCGCCTTCGACGCGCCGAGCGCCGCCTTCGACGCGGCGTTCAGCAGCAAGGACTGACCGAGCCCCCGCGCCCGGCCCGACGACCACCGGGCCGGGCCACGGCTCGGTGCGTCCGGACCATGATCTGCACACATCACGGGCCGGTCGCCTCGCGGCGGCCGGCCCGTCGACGTGCGGGTGGGTCAGAGCGTGCTTGCGTTGGTGCCCGAGCCGGACGGCTTGGTGCGGGGGGTGGTGGCCGACGGCGACCCGGAGGTCGTGCCGACCGAGCTGGAGCCCGCCTTGGCGCCCACCGTGGCGGGCGTGCCGGCGAACGCGTCGTCGGCGGCGGTCAGCTCCTGGTTGCCGGTGCTGCCGTTACCCAGCTTCTCGCCGAGCTTGGTCTGGCCGAGCTTGTCCTTGCCCTCGCTGTAGAGCCGGTTGGCCTGGGCCTGCGCGACCCCGGCCGCCTCCTGCACGGTCGGGTGGTCGAGCACCTTGCGGCCCCGGACCACGAGCTCTTCGTACTTCTCCCGGCCGGCACGGGCGCCCAGGACGAATCCCGCAGCCAGCCCGCCAAGAAACATGATCTTTCCGCGCATGGCGGCTCCTTCCGTACCTGACGCGCCGTCGCCCCATCGGGTTGCCCCGTCGGGCACGACCAATTCGCGCCTGCGTCCTCTGTCCGCAGCTAACTACCCATCCTGCTCCCCGCTCAAGCCTGCTTGTGCCCGGATGGCGATTTGCCCCGATTGCGATTCGCGGCGTAATCCTGACCTGCGAAACTGGATCAAGGCAGCTGCGGGTGCAACCCACTGGACCGCCAGCGGGGGATGTCCTGTACTCTTGTCCCCGTCGCACGGTGCCGGCGAGATCCGGTTCTCCGAGCGGTGCACGATCCCCTGTAGCTCAATTGGCAGAGCAGCCGGCTGTTAACCGGCAGGTTATTGGTTCGAGTCCAATCGGGGGAGCTTCTCCACCCAATGCCCGTCGGCCACCCGCCGACGGGCATTCCCATATCCTCGCCTCGCTCCGGCCCGGGCTGCCCCGGCCCCGCCTCGCTCCGGCTGCCCCGCGCTGCCCCGGCCCGCCTTGCTCCGGCCGGCCGGCTCGACCCCAGCTGCCCTGCCCCGCCGCGACCTGCCGGTCGTGCGTGCCGCGCCGTGCCGAGTCCACCCCGCCCCGCGCGGTCTGCTTCGGCCGCCCCGCCCCGCCCTGCCGCGCTGCCCCGCCCTGCCGCGCCGCGCCGCCCCGCCGTGCCGTGCCGCCCTGCC
>NZ_JBEXIL010000083.1:0-17508 GCF_040608555.1 Micromonospora sp. NPDC005172 | reverse complement strand
GCGCGCCTCCCGGCCTCCCTCCGCGCGCCTCCCGGCCTCCCTCCGCGCGCCTCCCGGCCTCCCTCCGCGCGCCTCCCGGCCTCCCTCCGCGCGCCTCCCGGCCTCCCTCCGCGCGCCGATCTTGCACTTTCGGTTGTTGTAATGCACATGTTCGTGCCTTTTGTCGCAACAGAAAGTGCAAGATCGCTGGGGCTGGGGCTGGGGCTGGGGCTGGGGCTGGGGCTGGGGCTGGGGCTTTAGCGGCGGGGGCTTACTGAGCGGTAGTGGGTCTTGTCGGTGTTGGCGAGGCTGTACGTCTGGGTGCGGGATGGCTCGGGCACGACCACCAGGCCGGGGCGTTCCACCAGCAGTGGGGTGCCCGGCGGCACCGAGAGCGAGCTGTCCCGGGTGGCCCGCCAGCTGAGTACGAGCAGAGGTTGGCCGGGGACCGGGAGCTGGTACGTCTGCAGTGGGGTGGCCCGGTCGGCCGGCGAGACTACCGGGGCGCTCCCGTTCGCCGGGCGGTAGACGACAGCGGTCATGGTGCCGGCGTCGGTGTCCCAACTGAGCTGCTGCAACTCGGCCGGCTCGCCGCCGCCGAGCGCCACCTCGCCGAGTGAACGGACCGAGAGCTTCGCCATCGGCCAGGACGTCGGCACCGACTTCGGCGCGTCCCGGTCGCCGATCCGGCGCGGGATGCTGCCGAACGGACCCCGCTCACCCGCCAGCACGCAGGTGTCGAGGCCGGTGAGCGCCCGCCGGCCCGCGCCGGACTCGTCCCGGACCAGCGGATAGCGCGGGTCGGTCGTGCCGGTGCCCAGGTCGAGCAGGCGGTCGGCGGCCCGTCCCCGAGGCAGAGACTCGGTGGCCCGGAGGGTTGCCGTCACGCCCACCGCCATGCAGGCCGGCACGTCGACCGGGGCGCTGAGGCCGTCGGCGACGACCAACGCCCGTCCCTGCGGTCCGAGGAGCTGCTGCACCCGCGCCGAGACCAGGTAGCGTCGGCCGCCGGCAGTCTGCACCGGAAGCACGTCGGAGTAGACCAGGTAGCCGGGGTCGGTGTACTCGGTGGCGCGGGTGATGGCGTACCGGCCGCCGTCGCCGGTGAGTTGCAGCAGCCAGGACGCGCTCTCGCCGGGCACGTCGGCCGCGACCAGGGCCACCGGGGCACCGTCGACGCGACCGGAGAAGAGGATGCCGGACGAGGGCAGGTGCGCACGGTCGTCGGCTGGCGAGCGCCACTCGCGCACCGCCTCGGTGACCGCCCTCGTCACCGCCGTGTCGCCGGACAGGTCACCCCGCGGTGGCCACACGGCCAGTGTGCCGTCGAGGCTGTCGTACCCCACCCGCAGATCACGGGGCGCTCGGTCCGCGACGGGACCGCACGCGGTGGCGGTCAACAGCGCGGCGAGCAGGACAGCGAACGTCCTGCCGTGCCGGCGGCCCGGAGTCACCTGATCCGCCCCCGATCGCCTCGCCGTCGTTCCCGGAAAGCGCCATAGTACGAGATGTCCGACGCGACGCCGCCGCTGGTCGGTTCCGCACCCACCACAATGGACACCACCGCGGCTTTAGTGCCCTTTCGTCACTCGGGTAGACTCCGCCGACTGTGACGCCTGCCGAGTCCCGCGCCCTCGCTTCCCGGGCCAGGTCCGTCGGGGCGCCCGGCGACTCCGCCGCTCCGACCGACCGCGTCGACACCGCTCCGGCCGACCGCGTCGACACCGCTCCGGCCCCGACAGCGTCCCCAACCTCGGCCGCGTCGACCTCACCCGCGTCGGAAGCGTCCGTGTCGACCTCGACCGTGCCGGACGAGTCCGCGCCCGCGATGAGTGCCCAGACCTCGACCGCGCCGGCACCGACCGCGCCGGCACCGACCGCGCCGGACGAGACGGTTGCGGCATCCCGGTCGAGCCGGAGCCGTTGGTCGGGCTGGACCCGGCGACGACAGCACCTGGCGGTGGGCGCGCTGTTCCTGCTCGCCGCACTCTGGGTGACCAGCCGGATCTGGCTGGACCCGGCCGGCCGGGTGGCGTCGCTCTACACCGGTGATCCCGCCCAGGTGCAGTTCTTCCTCGCCCATTCGGTGCGGGTGGTGCTGCACGGGGAGTATCCGTTCTACACCGAGCAGTTCAACTACCCCGACGGCGTCAACCTGATGGCCAACACGGCGGTGCTGGCGCTGGGCATCCCGATGGTGCCGGTGACCCTGCTGTTCGGCCCCGCGGTGTCCTTCGTCATGTTGGTGACGCTCGGCCTCGCCGGCACCGCCCTGGCCTGGTACTTCGTGCTCCGTCGTCACATCGTGCGTACGCCGCTCGCGGCTGCGGCCGGCGGCTGGTTCTGCGGCTTCTCCCCGGCGATGCTCTCGCACGCCAGTTGGCACCCGAACATCATCAGCCAGTTCCTGCTGCCGTTCATCGTCTGGCGGGTTTTGGTGCTCACCCGTTCGCGCCGGCCGGTCCGCGACGGCGTCCTGCTGGCGTTGCTCGTCACCGCCCAGGCGTTCATCAACGAGGAGATTCTGCTCTTCACGGCGATGGCCTGCGGGATCTTCCTGCTCGCGGTGGTGGCCCAGGAGCCGGCCCGCTGGTCAGCGGCGTGGCGACCGCTGGCCGCCGGTCTCGCCGCCTGCGCGCTGGTGGCCGGGGCGCTGCTGGCGTACCCGCTGTACGTGCAGTTCGCCGGGCCGATGGCGTACCACGGGCTCAGCGACGCGGTGCAGGACTACGGCAACGACATCGCCTCCTTCTTCGCGCCCGGCTCGGCCACGCTCGGCGGCAACCAGCGGGCCAACGTCAACCTGGCGCCGAACTACTCGGAGGAGAACGCCTTCTTCGGCTGGAGCCTGTCGCTGCTGGCCGTCGGCGTCGTGGTCTGGCTGCGTCGGGAGATGGTCGTGCGGGCGCTCGCCAGTACCGGCGCGTTCTTCGCCCTGCTGTCGCTCGGCGAGCAGATCTCCTGGTGGGACCGGGACCTGATCGCGGGGCCGTGGGAGCTGCTGGTGCACCTGCCCCTGCTGGACGCGGTGGTGCCGACCCGCTTCGGTCTGATCACCACGGTCGTCATCGGCCTGCTGCTCGCGCTCGCCGTCGAGCGGGCCTGGGCGCTGCGTCCGGCCGAGCGGCGTACCGTCCGGACGCTGACCGCCGCCGGCCTGGCGTTCGCGCTGCTGCCGATCGCTCCGATGCCGCTGCGGATGGTCTCCCGGCCGCCGGTGCCGGAGTTCATCACCGCCGACCGCTGGCGGGCGTACGTCGGTCCGGACCAGACGCTCGTGCCGATCCCGGTGCCCAGCATGGGCAACACGCACGGCATGCGCTGGGCGGCGGCCACCAACCTCGACTTCAAGATCCCGGGTGGTTACTTCCTCGCCCCCCGCAACGGCAACACCGGCGACCCGGGCCGGTTCGGCGGCCGACCGAGCGGGGTCAGCCAACTGCTGGAGGAGGTGGCGACCACCGGTCGTACCTCCAAGCTGGACGACCGGCAGCGCCGGCGCTTCACGGACGAGTTGCGGCACTGGCGGGCGGCGATCCTCGTGCTCCCGGTCCGGCAGCAGAACGCCGAGCCGCTGCGGCGTACCGTCGAGGAGCTGGTCGGTCCCGGTCGGCAGGAGCTGGACGTCTGGGTGTGGGACGTCCGGACGCTGACCGACCGCTCGGTTTGACGACCACCCGAAACGGCGCCGCTCGGGGTGCCGCCCGCGCGCCCACCACGGGACGTCCGGCCCCTGGTCGGCTGATCAGCCCACCAGGGCGCGGACGTCCCAGACCCAGACGTCGTCGACCCGCTGCGGCGGTCCGATCAGCGCGGTGACCAGCTCGCGGAGCACCGCCTCGCGCGGGTGCGCTCCGAGCACCACCACCGACGCTCGCCAGAACCGCAGATCCTCGACGGCCTGCCGCCGGTTCTCGTCGGTGAGCGCCGGCAGGACGCCCGCGTCCATCGTGGAGTAGATGAGGCTGCTCGTGGGCCGGTTCGGGGCGCCGAAGACGCCCTCGCCCAACTCGTTCGGGCCGATGAAGTAGCCGCCCGGGATGGGGAACTCCTGCCTGGTGAGGGCACTCCAGCGCAGCGTCGGCAGGCCGTGCACGTTGCTCGGGATCGGTACCGGGACGAGGGTCCGGCCCGCCGGCACGTACGGTCGCCAGCCGCCCGCGGTGATGAAGTGCGGCGGCGGGTCGATCTGCTGCGCCGGCAGCGGCCGGGGGAACAGCGGCAGCAGGGCGAGGGCGACCGCCGCGTACCCCAGCGGGCGCAGCCACCGTCGGCGCGCCGCGACCGGCGCGGCGGCCGGCTCACCGGCGCGCGGGGCCGGCGCGAGGGCCGGGCGGCCGTGGCGGGCCGCCGCGTCCCAGAACAGCGCCAGCAGTACGCCCACCGCGGCGGCGACCACCAGCGCCAGGCGCGTGGGCATCATCATCTCGACCAGCGGCAGCTCGTCCGACACGTACGACCACGGGCCGGGGATGTCGGTCTCGACCCCGTCGAAGCGCACCCACGGCCCGATCGCGGCCACGGTGAACACCACGACGAGCACCGCGACGATCCGGGCGGCCAGCGAGCGGCGTACGAGCAGCGCCAGGGCCACCAGCGAGAGCAGTACCAGCGGCCAGCCGAACCAGGTGTTCTGCTCGGTCAGCCCGATGGTCTTCTCGATCGCCGGGTCACCCGCCCAGGTGTCCCGGGCGAAGGATACGAAGGCGACCAGGTCCTCGCCCCAGTTGTGGAAGACGCCACCCTGGAGGCCCCGGTAGGACTGGGGGCCGTCGAACTGGAACCAGATCGGGTACGCGGTGAGCACCAGGGTGAGCCCGCCGGCCACACCCATGCTGGCCAGGAACGTCCCGGCCATGGCGCGGGTGGCCCGTGGTCGCTGCACCGCGTACGCCACCACGACGACGAGGCAGGCCAGTGCGGTGAGCAGCAGCATCTCCTCGTTGATGAAGATCTGGTACGTCACCAGCGCGCCGAGCACCAGCCCGTTGCGCCGCCACCGGCCCGGCTCGCCCAACCGCAGCACCCGCACCACGATCAACGGGAGCAGGAAGTTGGAGACGAAGTTGGGCTGACCGTTGGCGTGGTGGATGATGCCCGGCGCGAAGCCGAGGAAGGCCCCGCCGACGAAGGCCGCGGCCCGGGAGCGCACCAGGTGCCGCGAGAGCATCCAGTACGCGGTGCCGGCGGTGGCGGCCAGCGCCCCACCCAGGTAGAGCGCGTACATCACCTGCGGGCCGAGCAGCATGGTCAGCGGGGCCAGCGGCAGGGTCACCCCGAGCAGCGAGGTGTTGGCCATCATGTTCACCCCGTCCGGGGCGTTCTGCCGGGCGGTGAACAGCGGGTTCTCCAGGTGCCGCACGGAGTACGCGCCGTGCGCGAACAGCCACTCGAACCAGCTGTGGTCGGTGGGCAGGTGCGACGAGACCCGACCCGTCACGTCCCCCCAGTAGTTGAGGCAGACGAAGACGCCCAGCACCACATAGGCTCCGAGGGCCAACAGGTCGGCTCGGCTCGGGCGGCGTCGAGGCCGCCGTGTCGGCTCGACCTCGGCCAGCTCGGCGTCGGTCACGGGATTCAGCGAGGGGTCTACCACCGGCACAGCCACGACGCGCCATCGTACAGGCGAGGATGCGTCGCTTTTGCCGGGCCGGTACGGTCACGGCCGGTTTGCCGGGCCGCCCCCGGTCGGATCCACCGGCGATGGAGGGACGATCGTTGCCGATCATCGAGCTGGGCGAGGTCCGGGGCGAGCCGGTGGCGCAGCCGACGGCTCGTCCGCCGCGCGCCGTGGGCCGTCCCCTGCGGACCGCTGCGGTGCTGCTGCTCGCCCTCGTCGCGCTCACCGGCGCGACGGCGGTACGGCACCGCACCGTGACGTCCGTGCCGACCGCGCCCGGCGCGTCGGCGTACCTCACCGAGGACGCGATCGTGGTGGTCGACGCGTCCACGCCCAGCGGGGACCGGTACCTGACCGTCTACGACCAACCCGGGCCGACGGGCGGTGACAACGTGCGGCGTCGGTGGCGTGCGCCGCTGGAGCGCAGCGGAGACTACGTTTCCGCGTGGATGCAACGCGGGATGCTGCTGGCGGTGGGCGTCAGCACCGCCGATGGGGTGTTGGAGACCACCGCCTTCGACGCCGAGACGGGTCAGCGGCGTTGGCGCAACCCGGGGATCGTCCAGCGGGCGACCGACGGGGGCATGCTCCTCGTCAACGACACGGAGGACGGGTTGGGCTCGGTGAGCCGGGTGACGCCCGACACCGGGCGGGTGCTCTGGTCGGTGCCCGCGCCGTTCGGTGGCACCGACTTCCACCGGCAGGGCGACCAGGTCGACCAGGTCGTGTTCGTCCAGCCGACCGGGGAGGTGCAGGTGTACGACGCCGACACCGGAGACCTGCGGCACAGCGTCGACACCCTGCCTGGCGCCCGGTCGGCGTTCCAACGGGTGCAGGTCGCGGACGACCTGGTGCTGCTCGTCCCACCCGGCAGCACCGAACTTGTCGCCTTCCGGCTGCCCGCGATGGCGCCGGCCTGGAGGTCCCCGGTGCCACTGGTCGCCTGGGCGGTACCGTGCGCGGATCTGCTGTGCGCGGTCCAGCAGACCGGCGGTATCCAGATGATCGACCCCGCCACCGGTGCCGTCCGCTGGTCGGACCGGGGGCCGGACATGCTCGTCGACGTCCGCCGGGACAGGTTGCTGGTGGCCACGTCCGAGCAGCGGTATGCGGTCCGCGACGCGCGGACCGGACGGGAACGCGCCGAGCTGGGCCGGTGGCAGTTGGTGAACCAGGTGCGCCGCGAGGACACGCTGCTCGGCGTACGCCCGACACCCGACGGTCGGCTCGTCGTCGCCGAGCTGGACCTCGCCGCCGGGCGGACGCGGATTCTCGATGTCCTGCCGGGCGTGGTGGGCGGATGCCAGGCCGCGCAGCCCGTCCTGCTCTGTCGACGGCTCGACGGCTCGACGGCTCTCTGGCGGTTGCCCCGGTGACCGGCCCGGTGATCGACCTCGGTGAACTGCGCCAGGGGCCGGACCTCGACACCGCCCGGCTGCCCCGTCCGCCGGCGGCCCGTGGGCGACCCCTGCGCGGCGTGCTGGTCCTGGTGCTGGTGCTGGTCGGCCTCGCCGGGTCGGTGCCGCTCACCCCGCGCGAGATGGTGACGCTGCCAGCGGCGAACAACGCGGACGCGATCCTCTTCGACGACATGATCTTCCTCGTCGAGCAGCTCGGGGCGACGGGGCAGCGCACGTTGACCGCCACCCGCCTGCCCGACGGTGAGCAGGCCTGGCGTACGTCGCTGCCGGTCGAGGGCCGGTACTGGGGCGTCGCGCGGCAGGGCGGAACGCTGCTGGCCGTCGGGTACGAGAGCGGCGCGGACCACTCCGGGACGATCACGATCGCCCTGGACCCCGAGACGGGCGCGTACCTCTGGCAGCAGCCGGGACGACCCGTTGCCCTGCCCGACGGCGGGATCCTGCTGTGGTCCGGCGAGGACGAGGCCGCGGGCGCCCTGCGCGCCGTTGACGCGTGCTGCGGCACCGTTCGCTGGCAGGCGTCCGTCGAGGCGGGTGCCGACCTCACCCCCCGCGACGGTGAGCGATGGGTGGACCGGCTGGTGCTCCTGCGCGGGAACGGGCAGGTCGAGGTCCGCGATACGACCACCGGAACGGTGCTGACGCGCGCCCACCTGCCCGCGCCGCGCGGCGAAACGCCCCGCGTCCTGCATGTGGTGGACGACCTGCTGGTCACCATCGACGGATCACCGTCCGTCATCTCGGCGTACGGCCTGGACCACCTGGACCGGCGTTGGCAGATCCCTGCCGTCGGGGAGACGTACGTCTCCGCCTGCGGCGTCCTCCTGTGCCTGCAGAGCCAGTCCGGCGGGATGCGGACGATCGACGCCGCGACAGGTGAGCCGCGGTGGGCCGACGACCGTTGGGGGTGGGTCTGGCCGTACGCCGACCGATTGCTGGCCACCGCGGTGAGCAGCGCCGGGCCGGGATTCGAGGATCTCGTCGTCCTCGATCCGCCGACCGGCCGGGTGCTGGCGAGGCTGGGTCGCTGGGAGATCGTCCGGTACGACGTCGACAAACCGCTGATCGGGGTACGCCCCCACCCCGACGGCGGCCTGGTCGTCGCCGAGTTGGACGTCCGGGGCGGCACGGTGCGGGTGCTGGACGTGTTGCCGGACGCCTCGGGGGACTGCCGGGCCGCCACCGGGTGGCTGCTCTGTCGCCGTCAGGACGCCGCGTTCGGGGTGTGGCGGTTGACCCGCTGACCGTCGGCGGGTCCCGGCGGTCGGCGAGGGAGGATGGTTGCCGGCCGGCACTAGGTTGTCGGTGGTCAGCAGCGAGGAGGCCGGCATGCGGGTACTGGTGGTCGAGGACGAACGCAACCTCGCCGACGCGATCGCGCGCGGGTTGCGCAAGCGGGGCATGGCGGTCGACGTCGCGTACGACGGCGACGCCGGCCACGAGGCGGCGTTCGTCACCCGGTACGACGTGGTGGTGCTCGACCGCGACCTGCCCGGTGTGCACGGCGACCAGATCTGTGCCGACCTCGCCGCCTCGGGGGCGCTGACCCGGGTGCTGATGCTGACCGCGAGCGGCACCGTCGCCGATCGGGTGGAGGGGCTTCAACTCGGCGCGGACGACTACCTGCCGAAGCCGTTCGCGTTCGACGAGTTGGTCGCCCGGGTGCAGGCGCTGGGCCGGCGGGCCACCCCGGCCGCGCCGCCGGTGCTCGAACTGGCCGACCTGGTGCTGGACCCGGCACGGCGGGTCGCCACCCGCGCCGGGATGCCGATGGACCTGACGAACAAGGAGTTCGGGGTGCTCAGCGAGCTGCTCAAGGCTCGTGGCGCGGTGGTGTCCAGCGAGGAGCTGTTGGAACGGGTCTGGGACGCCAACACCGACCCGTTCACCACGATCGTCCGGGTGACCGTCATGACGTTGCGAAAGAAGCTCGGCGATCCGCCGTTGATCGAGACGGTGGTGGGCGCGGGCTACCGCACGGCCGAGGTCCAGCCGTGAAGCGCCCGTTGCGGCCCACCCTGCGGTTGCGGTTGACCCTGCTCAACGGTGTGCTGCTGGTCGGCGCCGGCGCGATCCTGGTGCTGCTGGCCTGGCTGCTGGTCCGCGACGCGCTGCGGCCCACCGACGAGCTGCTGCCCGGCACGACGGTGCTGCTCTCCGACGGCGGCACGATGGACGCCGCCCAGTGGCAACGTGAACTGGTCGACTCCGCCTCGGGGGAGTTGCTGGCCAAGGGCCTGGTCGCGCTGTTGGCGATCAGCGTGGTCGGGGTCGCCGGCGCGTACGCGGTGGCGGGGCGGGCGCTGCGGCCCCTGCACCAGGTCACGGCAACCGCACAGCGGCTCGGCGAGGCGACGCTGGACCAGCGCATCGGCTACTCGGGCGCGGACGACGAGGTGGCCGAGCTGGCCAAGACGTTCGACGCGATGCTGGACCGGATCGCGTCCGCGTTCGAGGCGCAGAAGCGCTTCGTGGCGAACGCCTCGCACGAGCTGCGGACTCCACTCGCCGTCATGCGGACCGAGATCGACGTGACGCTCAGCGACGACGACGCGGACGCCGCCGAATACCGCCGGATGGCCACCGTGGTCCGCGACGCCTCGGAGCGGGCGAACGGGCTGGTCGACGCGCTGCTCGTGCTGGCCCGCAGCGAAGCGCAGGCCGGACGGCGGCTGGGCCGGCGTACCGAGTGCGACCTCGCCACCGGCACCGCCAACGCGCTGTCGGCGATGCGCCGCGAGGTGGAGCGCATCGGCCTGCGCGTGCAGACGTCGCTGGAGTCCGCGCCGGTGGTCGGCGATCCCGGGCTGCTCGACCGGCTGGCCGGCAACCTGATCGAGAACGCGGTGCGCTACAACCACCTGCACGGGCGGCTCTGGGTGCGTACCGGCACCGACGGCGACCGCTCGTGGCTGGTGGTGGGCAACACCGGTTTCGAGGTGGACCAGGCCGACGTGCCGGGACTGTTCGAGCCGTTCCGGCGCGGCGGCCGGGAACGGACCGGCGCGCGCGGCTCCGGCCTGGGGCTGTCCATCGTCCGCGCGGTCTGCCAGGCACACGGCGGTACCGTCCGGGTGGTCGCCCAGCCCGGCGGCGGCTTGGAGGTGACGGTCACCCTGCCGGCGGTGGACGCCCCGGCGGTGCCCGGCCCGGTGGCCATCAGTGGGTGAGCGGTCGGCGCGGTCGAAAGGGTTGCGTACGGCGCTCCTCCGCTGGCAAGATCACCCACGTCAGCTCGAGAACGAAGGGGGGTGCGTCGATGTCCACCAGTCAGGGCTCCGCACCCCGGGTCTTCGCCGGCTGACCCCGGGCAGCGGAGCGTACCCATCCGAACGTGGAGGGACCACCCGTGTATCCACGGATCCGCAACATCAGTTTCGACTGCCACGACACGTACTCCCTGGCCGGCTTCTGGTCGGCGGTGCTCGGCTACGCCCGGCACGACGAGGACGTCCCGGGTGATCCGGAGGCGGTCCTGCTGCCGCCGGACGAGGCCACCCCGAACCTGTTCTTCCAAGCGGTGCCGGACGACAAGGTGACCAAGAACCGGCAGCACATCTGCCTGGAACCTGTCGACCGGACCCGCGACGAGGAAGTCGAGCGGGTGCTCGGCCTCGGCGCCACGATGGTCGCCGACCGGCGGCATGCCGACGGGACGGGTTGGGCGGTGCTCGCCGACCCGGAGGGCAACGAGTTCTGCGTGCTGCGTAGCGCGGCCGAGCGGGCGGCGTCACCGGCGCGGCCGGACGCCCCGGCGGCCTAGGGTCTGCGTACGGCGGGACGCCGCCACTGCGGCGTCCCGCCGTACCTACGCCCGCGCGTCAGCGGCGGGGCACCGAGAAGTCCTCGGTCGGAGTGGTGTCGCTGGTGCCGTCCGTGCTCGCGTGCACGCCCATGCCACGGGCCGCGAAGACCCGCCAGATGTCCCGCTGCCCGCGGCCGTGGTTCACGACCCGGTCGGCCAGCAGGATCGAGTCGCGCATGTCCAGATAGGACGGATCCGCCGGTGAGAGTTCCATCGCCCGGGTGACCAGGGAGCGGGCCAGGCGGCTCCCGATCGCCGCGCGCAGGTCCCAGAGCGTCTGCGCCCAGATCTCACCGTCGGCGTGGATCTCCGGCTCGGTGGTCCCCGGCACGGTCGACGAATTGCGGATCTTGCCGTAGTCGCCGTAGGTGTAACCGCCCACACCTGCGGCGGGGTTGCCGGCACACACCGGCTCGGTGCTGTTCACCGGGCAGTCCATCGCCTCGCTGCGCACCGAACGGCCGCCCAGGATGTAGTCGCCTTCGCGAACGTCACCGTCGACGGCGTCGTCCTGCTCGAGGCCGCTGTCGACCAGATAGTCCAGGCCGTACCAGTCGCTCCACGCCTCGTACATAGCCTGCGCCTGGGCGCTGATCAGGGTCGAGTTGCCGCTGGCGTCGACCACCAGGCGGTCGGACAGTCCGTGGGTGTACTCGTGGTAGAGGATGTCCGCCGTGTCACCGGAGTTACCGGCGAGAACGCTCGCCGACTTGACGAACAGGTACATCTGCATGCGCGGCGCCATGCCGTCCGGCGGAGTCGTCATGTTGGCGTTGTTGTCGTGGTCGCTGTCCGGCAGGCCGTTGGCGGTGTCCGCGCCGTCCATCGCCTCGGCGATCACCCCATCGCCGTCGACAGCCTCGAAGTTGCCCGCCGCCCGGGTGAAGCCGATCGGTGCGGCCGCGAGATGGTCATGCCAGGTTCCCAGGAAGGCGAAGAGCTGCGCCGCGTTCTGCTTGCGGTTGCTCTGCCAGGAATACGGCACCGCCGGATCCCACGAGCACTGCCGTTGCGCCGAACACGGGGCACCGACCTGGTTGGAGAAATCCGTGAACGGGAAGTCGAAGCTGCTCGTGGCGTCTGGCTCGACCTCCTCCGACGCCTGCGGGGCGTTGTCGGCGTTGACGTCGGAGTAGACGTGCCCGACGTTGCCCTCCAGCCTGCCCGCGTTCGCCGGCAACCACCTGTTCAGGTCGACCGTGCGCTGGCGTCCGCCGACCGGGGCGCCCGGGTAGTTCTGCCACGTCGTCGCGTGGTGTTCGGCGACCATGCTCCGCTGGAAGAGGATCGCGCCGTTGGCCGCGTCCACCACGCTGAGATGACCCTCGTCCATGTCGATCACCTCCCACGCCAGTTTCGGACCCGCCGGCGTGTTGAAGACGACCTGGCGGGCGCGGCCGCCGTCGGAGAAGGTCACGGACGCCGTGGTTCGGGAGCGGACCGTCGCCGTCGCGGTGCCCGACACGTTGCGTACCGCGGTCCTGCGGGCGGCGACCGCGTCCACGCTCGCGGAGCCGAGCGTGGTGGGCAGCCCGGCGAGCGGTGCGCCGTCGACAGCGATCAGCCGGCCGTCCCTGGTGATGTGCGCCTTGATGCCGTTACCGACGACGTCGACTCCGTTCACGCGCTGCACGAAGCTGAGGTGGTGGGTGCCCTCGATGTCGACGTAGTCCTTGCGCAGCCGCAGGGCGGCGATCTCGGCGACGGTCAGGCCGACGACCGACCGGTGGGCCGCCAGATAGTCGCGGGCGATCCGCTCGGGCGCGGCAGCGCTCGGCCCGGTCAGGTAACCGTCGAGCCGAGCCAGCCGCCGCAGCGTCGCGGTGTCGCGGTCGATCTCGACGACACCCTGCGCGCCAAGACTCGCTCGCAGCGAGTTCGCCGCCTCGGCGACCCGGGAACCGGGCGGCTCGGCCCGCGCGTTCGTCGGCAGTAGCGCGGACGCGAGCAGGATGCCCGCCGCCGCGGCGACGCCGCGCCTGATGATTGTTGAGCCCACTGTCGCACTCCAATACTCGATTCAGGCAGTACTGACACGACAGACGCTAAAGGTCCCTAATGGACACCTTCTGGATCAGCGGGCTGAGCAGCTCGGCAGAGGCCGCGCTGGGCGAGGGACTGTCGCCGTGGTCCATGAACGCGGGCCCCGGTCACCCTGAGGTGACCGGGGCCCGATGGTGTCCGGGTCAGGAACGCTGCTCGATCTGACCACGGATGGTGACGAACTCCGCCTTCGTCTGCTCGGCGGTCTTGAAGTACATGACCGTCAGGCCCACGCTGCCCCGGTCGGCCCAGATGCAGACGCCGAGCGGTACGCCTTCGGCCTTGCCGTCGCCGCAGCGGGCGTCACCGCCGAGCGGCCCCGCGTCGACCGCCGCCATGTTGGTCACCGACAGCTCGCTGGAGAGCCCGGTGACCGCCTCGTCCAGCTCCTTCTTCGGGTCGGCCATCACGCCGGACACCGCGGCGATCATGAGGAGGTCCTGCTTGGTCGGGTCGCCGTAGAACGCACCGACAGTGCTGGTCTCGTTCTTCACCTCGGACTTCATGGAGGCGACCATCTGGTCGGCGACCGTCTGCAACTGCGGGTCGGTGTTCTTGGCCCGGCCGGCGAGGGTGGCCGGCGCGACGACGCGGGTCTTGGTGGCGTCGACGACGTCGCCCACCTCGTCCTTGACCGTGAACCAGATGGCCGCCGCGCCACCGAGGCAGAGCACCAGCAGTACGGCCAGCGCGATCAGGATGATCTTGCCAACGTTCGACTTCTTCGGCGGTGGACCGGCCAGGTGCGGGCCGCCGTACGGCTGGCCCGGCTGCGGCGGAAAGCCCTGCTGCTGCGGCCAGTCGCCGGGCTGCTGCGCGGGCGGGAAGCCCTGCTGCTGCGGCCAACCGGGCTGCTGCGGTGGACCCGGCTGCTGCGGCACGGCCGGCTGGCCCTGCTGCTGCGGCGGAGTGGGGGAATCGTGCGGCGGGCCGAAGGGATTGGCCGGCGGCTGGGACATCAGTCAGCTCCAGGATGGGGTGCGAAGCGCGTGATCGTAACCCGGCGGGCGCCCCGACGCGGTAACCGTCCGGGTCCCACCAGCGGTGCGAACGAGCGCGGTGGCCGGCAAGTCCACGAGGGACGAACCGGCCACCGCGACGGTGGAGCCGAACGGTCAGGCGGGCAGGCTCGCCGCCCCGCGCGGCAGGAACCGCCGGCCGGTGACCCGCTCGGAGGTGCCGGTGCGGTCCAGGTACGGGGTGACGCCGCCCAGGTGGAACGGCCAACCGGCGCCCAGGATCATGCACAGGTCGATGTCCTGCGCCTCGGCGACCACGCCCTCGTCCAGCATGAGCCGGATCTCCTGCGCGAGCGCGTCGAGCGCGTTCTGTCGTACCTGCTCGGCGGTCAGCGGCTGGTCACCGACGACGAGCAGCTTGGCGACCTCCTCGTTGACCTGGTCGTCGACCACGATCGGCTGACCCGAGTCCGCGATCCGCTTGAGGTTCTCGCTGACGCCGAACCGGTCCGGGTAGGCGGCGTGCAGGGTGCCCCCCACGTGGTACGCGACGGCCGGCCCGACGAGCTGGAGCAGGGCGAGCGGGCGCATCGGCAGGCCCAGCGGGTCCAGGGCGCTGTCCGCGACGTCCAGCGGAGTGCCGGCGTCGACGGCGGCGAAGACCGTGCCCAGGAAGCGGGTGAGCAGCCGGTTCACCACGAACGCCGGGGCGTCCTTGACCAGCACGCTCGACTTCTTGAGCTGCTTGCCGACCGCGAACGCGGTCGCGAGGGTGGCGTCGTCGGTGCGTTCGCCACGGACGATCTCCAGCAGTGGCAGCACGGCCACCGGGTTGAAGAAGTGGAAGCCGACCACCCGCTCCGGGTGCTCCAACTCCGCCGCCATCTCGGTGATCGACAGCGAGCTGGTGTTGGTGGCGAGCACCGCCTCCGGGGAGACGATCTTCTCCAGCTCGGCCCAGACCTGCTTCTTGACGCCCAGGTCCTCGAAGACCGCCTCGATGACGAAATCAGCGTCAGCGAACGCGCTCTTGTCGACAGTGCCGCTGACCAGGCCGTACAGCTTCGCGGCCGTACGCTTGTCCATCCGGCCCTTGGTGACGGCCTTCTCTATCTGGGTGTGCACGTAGCCGACGCCCTTGTCCACCCGGGCCTGGTCCAGGTCGGTCATGACGACCGGCACCTGGAGACGGCGGGCGAACAGCAACGCCAACTGACTGGCCATCAGGCCGGCGCCGACGATGCCGACCTTGGTGATCGTGCGGGCCAGGCCCTTGTCCGGTGCGCCGGCCGGCCGCTTGGCCCGCCGCTGCACCAGGTCGAAGGCGTACAGGCCGCTGCGCAGCTCCTCGGAGAAGACCAGGTCCGCCAGGGCCTCGTCCTCGGCGGCGGTACCGGCCGCGAAGTCGGCGTCCTTGGCGGTCTCCAGCAGGTCCAACGCCTTGTACGCGGCCGGGACCGCGCCGTGCAGCCGCTGGTTCAGCGTCTCCCGGGCGAAGTAGAGCACGCCCGCCCACATGTCCTTGTCGACCTCGGGCCGGGTCACCGTCACCTGACCGCGCACCACCCCGGCGGCCCACTCGAGCGAGCGCTCCAGGAAGTCGGCCGGTTCCAGCAGGACGTCCGCGATGCCCAGCTCGGCGGCCTGCTTCGGCTTGAGCATCTTGTTCTGCATGAGCGGGTTCTGGATGATCACCTGGGTGGCAGCGGGGATGCCGATCAGGTTCGGCAGCAGTTGGGTGCCGCCCCAGCCGGGCACCAGGCCGAGGGACACCTCGGGCAGGGCGAGAGCCGCCGCGCCACCGGAGAGCGTCCGGTAGTGGCAGTGCAGTGCCAGCTCCAGGCCGCCGCCCATCGCCGCGCCGTTGACGAACGCGAAGGTGGGGACCGTGCTGTCCTTGAGGCGGGCGAAGACCCGGTGGCCGAGCCGGCCGATTTCCAGCGCCTGGGCGCGGTCGGCGAGCTGCGGCAGGCCGACGATGTCCGCGCCCACGCAGAAGATGTACGGCTTGCCGGTGATCGCGATGAACGCCGGGTCGGCGGCGAGCGCGGCGGTGATCGCCTCGTCCAGGCTCGCCAGCCCGCCCGGGCCGAAGGTGTTCGGCTTGGTGTGGTCGAAGCCGTTGTCCAGGGTGATCAGCGCGGCGGGGCGGTCCAGCCCCGGCACGTTCACCCGGCGCAGCAGCGCCTTCGTGACGACCTCGCTCGGCGCGGTGACTGCGCTCACTTGTCGCCCTCCGTCCAGTGCGGGTTCTCCCAGATGACCGTGCCGCCCATGCCGATGCCGATGCACATGGCGGTCACGCCGTAGCGGACCTCGGGGTGCTCGGCGAACTGGCGGGCCAGTTGCGTCATCAGCCGTACGCCGGAGGACGCGAGGGGGTGACCGATGGCGATCGCGCCGCCCCACGGGTTGACCCGCGGGTCGTCGTCGGCGATGCCGAAGTGGTCGAGGAAGGCGAGCACCTGTACGGCGAACGCCTCGTTCAGCTCGAACAGGCCGATGTCGTCGATGCTGAGCCCGGCCAGGCGCAGGGCCTTCTCCGTCGACGGGATCGGTCCGACGCCCATCACCTCGGGCTCCACCCCGACGAAACCGAACGACACGAGCCGCATGGCGATCGGCAGACCCAGCTCGCGGGCGGTGGCCTCGTCGGCGAGCAGACTGGCGGTCGCGCCGTCGTTCAGGCCGGCCGCGTTGCCGGCGGTGACCTTGCCGTGCGGGCGGAACGGGGTCTTCAGAGTGGCGAGCTTCTCCAGCGAGGTGTCCCGGGGAGCCTCGTCCACAGTGGCCAGACCCCAGCCGCCCTCGGCGTCGCGGATCGACATCGGCACCAGGTCGTCCTGGAGCTTGCCGTTGGCGTACGCCTTGGCGGTCTTCTGCTGCGAGGCGAGCGCGAACGCGTCGGTGCGCTCCTTGGTGATGTGCGGGACCAGGTCGTGCAGGTTCTCCGCGGTCGCGCCCATGACCAGCGCGGACGGGTCCACCAGCTTCTCGGCGATGATGCGCGGGTTGGGGTCGACGCCCTCACCCATTGGGTGGTGGCCCATGTGCTCGACGCCGCCGGCGATGGCGACGTCGTACGCGCCCATCGCGATGCCGCTGGCCACGGTCGTCACGGCGGTCATCGCGCCGGCGCACATCCGGTCGATGGCGAAACCGGGCACGGTCTTGGGCAGACCGGCCAGCAGTGCGGCGGTACGGCCGATGGTGAGGCCCTGGTCGCCGATCTGGGTGGTGGCCGCGACGGCGACCTCCTCGACCCGCTCCGGGGGTAGCTGCGGGTTGCGGCGCAGGAGCTCACGGATACAGCGGATCACCAGGTCGTCGGCGCGGGTGTTGGCGTACATGCCACCCGCCTTGCCGAATGGGGTACGGACGCCGTCGACGAAGACGACATCCCGAACTTCACGGGGCACTTGAGCCTCCTACTCGACCATCATTCGGCCTCCGCGCCGCCAGGCGGCGCTCCGGACCGAACAGGGGTCGGCCGGGCGGGGCACGTCACCCAGAATGCTACTCGCCAGTAACCAGCCCCGTCCCCACCGCCCCACTGTGGCCCACCCCACAACACCCACCCCCAGCGCCCCACCCACCCCACCCCAACCCACCCCCACCCACCCCAGCGCCCGGTGATCATGAAGTTGTTGCCCCGACACGCCGACGCCGGTGGCAATAACT
>NZ_JBEXIL010000082.1:0-18271 GCF_040608555.1 Micromonospora sp. NPDC005172 | reverse complement strand
CGCTCTCCCTATCTCTTCCCCCCCCGCGTTTGCGCAAACTCCATGTGTGTACACCCGCGGGGGGCCCGCCCCCGTGGGTGCCGGGCACGCCCGTTCGCCTCAGCCGGACAGGTCCTCGGCGAGCAGGTCCATCAGCAGGGCGTCGTGCCAGCGGCCATCCTCGCCCCGCTCGTAGCGGCGCATGATGCCCACCGGACGAAAGCCCACCTTCGCGTACGCCCGGATGGCCGCGCTGTTCGCCGCCGCCGGGTCAATCGTGAACCGGTGGTGGCCGTACTCGTCGATCAGGTGCCGGGCCAGGGTGCGGATGGCGTCGACGCCGAGACCTGCACCGCGTGACTCGGGAGCGAGGAACACGTCCAGGCTGGCGTGGCGGTAGTCCGGGTCCGGCTCGGAGTGCCACTGGATCGCGCCGATCACCCTGCCGTCGTGCTCGATGGCGTACAGGGCGAGGTCGTCGTCGTTCAGGTCGGCCTGGATGGACGCGGCCAGGTCGTCGCCGCCGCGCCACCACCGGCGTACCTCCGGCTGTGCCCGGATGGCCGCGAGGGCCGGCACGTCCGCGACCGTCGCCGGTCGCAGGGTCACCGCCCGCCCGTGCAGCATCGGCTCAGCCCCGGATCTCGCCGTGCTCGACGCAGATCGCCGACCAGCCGACCGGCAGCACCTGCACCTTCATCCGACGTCGGCAGTGCGCGCAGTAGCGCGGCGGCTCCAACTGGCGGGCCGTCGCGCAGCCCGGGTGGGGGCCGGCTGCCGCCGCCTCGCCGCACCTGTCGCACCAGAGCACGGCAGCCGTGGCCGACCGACCCTCGCGGGTCGGTTCGGCGTCGGAGGTCGTCGTCATGGTCGTCACAGCGTGGCGGAGAGGGCCTTGACCGGCATCTTCAGCTCGTCCAGCAGGTCGAGGTCGGCGGTCGCCGGTCGACCCAGCGTGGTCAGGTAGTTGCCGACGATCACCGCGTTGATGCCGCCCAGCAGGCCGTCGCGGGTGCCCAGGTCACCGAGGGTGATCTCGCGGCCGCCCGCGTACCGCAGGATGGTGCGCGGCATGGCCAGCCGGAACGCGGCGATGGCCCGCAGCGCGTCCTTGCCCTCGACCACCGGACGGTCGCCGAGCGGGGTGCCGGGGCGCGGGTTGAGGAAGTTCAGCGGCACCTCGTGCGGGTTGAGCTCGGCGAGCTGCGCGGCGAACTCCGCCCGCTGCTCGACGGTCTCGCCGAGGCCGAGGATGCCGCCGCAGCACACCTCCATGCCCGAGTCGCGGACCATGCGCAGCGTCTCCCACCGCTCCTCCCACGAGTGGGTGGTGACCACGTTCGGGAAGTACGACCGGCAGGTCTCCAGGTTGTGGTTGTAGCGGTGCACACCCATGTCGACCAGGTCGTCGACCTGCTCCTGGGAAAGCATGCCCAGCGACGCGGCGACCTGGATGTCGACCTCGGCCTTGATGGCGGCGACGCCTTCGCGCATCTGCTTCATCAGCCGCTCGTCGGGGCCGCGCACGGCGGCCACGATGCAGAACTCGGTGGCCCCGGTCTTCGCGGTCTGCTTCGCGGCCTCGACAAGCGACGGGATGTCCAGCCAGACCGAGCGCACCGGGGAGGTGAACAGACCGGACTGCGAGCAGAAGTGGCAGTCCTCCGGACAGCCGCCGGTCTTCAGCGAGACGATGCCCTCGACCTCGACCTCGGGGCCGCACCACCGCATCCGCACGTCGTGCGCGAGTTGGAGGGCGGCGGGCAGGTGCTCGTCGGGCAGGTTCAGCACGGCGAGGACGCCAGCCTGGTCGAGGCCGACGCCGTCACCCAGGACCTGGGTACGGGCCTGGTCGAGGATCTCTGGCATGGCTCGTACCCTACAAGGCCCCGGCTCCACCCGGTATGACCTGCCGGCGGCGTAGACGGACGCCGGGCCGCGCCCGGCGGACGACCGCGCAGGTCAGGCCGCGCGTCACCCGCACGGCGACCAGGAGTGACGATCTTTTGACGGTACGTGGTGGCCGATGTCGTCGGGTCGACGTTCGACGCCGCTGCGCGTCGCGTACCGAGTGGATTCGTCGAGTCGCGGGCGGCGGGTGGTAATTTCGCCCGGCGGACGTCGGCGTGACCGGCGCGGACGGCGGTGAAGGGGTGACGGTGGCGGACTGGCTGGCGGCGCTCGATCGTCGCGCGCAGTTGAGGGCGAAGGCCGGGTTGACCCGGCGACTGCTCCCGCGTCCCGCCGACGACCGGATGACCGACCTCGCCGGCAACGACTACCTCGGCCTGGCCACCCACCCGGAGGTCACCGCCGCGGCCACGGCGGCACTCTCGGCGTACGGGTTGGGCGCGACCGGGTCACGCCTGGTGCGCGGCTCGACCGACGCGCACCACGCCCTGGAGGACGAGCTGGCGCAGTGGCTGGGCACCGACCAGGCTCTCGTGTTCTCCTCCGGCTACCTGGCGAACATCGGCGCGTTGCGGGCTCTCGTGCAGCCCCGGACCCTGCTCGTCTCGGACGCGCACAACCACGCGTCGCTGATCGACGGCTGCCGGATCTCGGGCGCCGAGACGGTGGTCAGCGCGCACGCCGACGTGACGGCGGTGGCGGCCGCCCTGGCCGTGGCGCCGGGACGCCCGGCGGTCGTGGTCACCGAGTCGGTCTTCTCGGTCGACGGTGACCTCGCACCGCTGGCCGATCTGCACGCGGTCGCCCGCCGCTACGGCGCGCTGCTGCTCGTCGACGACGCGCACGCGCTCGGCGTGACCGGCCCGTCCGGTGCGGGCGCGGTGGCGGCCGCCGGTCTGGCCGGCGAACCGGACGTGGTGGTCACCGCCACCCTGTCCAAGGCGCTCGGCGGGGCGGGTGGCGTCGTCGCCGGTCCGGCCGAGTTCGTCCGGCACCTGGTCGAGACCGGTCGTACGTTCATCTTCGACACCGCGCTGCCGCCGGCCGTGGCGGCCGGGGTGCACGCCGCGCTGCGGCTGGCCCGGGCCGGCGACGACCTGCGCGCCGAGGTTGCCGACCGGGTGGCGCTGGCGGTCGGTCGACTGCGCGCGGCCGGGCTGGCCGTCTCCGCGCCGGACGCGGCGGTGATCTCGGTGGCGGCGCCCGGCCCGGAGGCCGCGACGACCTGGGCGGCCGACTGCCGGGACCGCGGTGTCGCGGTGGGCTGCTTCCGGCCGCCGTCGACCCCGGACAGCCGCTCCCGGCTGCGCCTGACCGTCAGCGCCGGGGTGCCGCGGGCCGACTTCGAGCGGGCGCTGGACGTCATCGTGGACTGTGCGCCATGAGTGATACGGCGTGGGAGGGGCCGGTGCTGGTCACCGGTACCGACACCGAGGTGGGCAAGACCGTGGTCACGGCGGCCATCGCGGCGGCCGCGCAGGCCGCCGGCCTCCGGGTGGCGGTGGTCAAACCCGGCCAGACCGGCACGGCCGGCGGTGAGCCGGGTGACGTGGACGTGGTCAATCGGCTGGCCGCGCCGCTGACCGGTCGTACCCTGGCGAGTTTTCCGGACCCGCTCGCCCCGTTGGCCGCGGCCCGGGTCGCGGACCTGCCGCCGCTGGAGCTGTACGCGGCGGTGGACGCGGTCCGCGAGGAGGCGGACAAGCACGACCTGGTTCTCGTCGAGGGCGCCGGTGGTCTGCTGGTGCCGATGGGCCTACGGCCGTCGGGTGAGCCGTGGACGATGGCCGACCTGGCGGTGTCCCTCGGCGCGCCCGCGGTGGTGGTGGCCCGTGCCGGGTTGGGCACGCTCAACCACACGGCGCTGACCCTGGAGGCGCTGGACCGTCGGGCGGTACCGGCCGGCGTGGTGATCGGCGCCTGGCCGGCGTCGCCGGAGCTGGTTCACTGGACGAACCTGACCGACCTGGTGCCGAACCTGCTGGGCGCGGTGCCGGCGGGCGCGGGCGCGATCGATCCGGGGGTGTTCCGGCGTTCGGCGCCGGGGTGGCTCACCCCGGCGTTGCACGGGGTGCTCGACGACTGGCGCGTCTGGGCCGAGGAGAGCAGCTGAACACCTGACTTTCGTCGGTGTCCGTGCAGGTCGAGCGTGGGTAGCCTGGCCGCCGTGAGGATGCTGGAGCCGTCGGTGCCCGGGGCGTCCCGGTGGCGGCGTCCGCTGCTGGACGTGTCGCTCTGGGCGGTGGTGGCCGCGCCGATCGTGGTCGCGCGGGTGACTCCGCCGTACCCGCGTTTCGGTGTGGCGCTGCTGCTCGGCTCGCTGGCGCTGCTGGCGGTCGCCGTGGCGTCGGCGCGACGGTGGCCGTTGGTGGGGTTGCTGCTGGTGGTGCTCGGCTCGCTGGTGGACGGCAACTTCGTCTTCGCCATCCCGGTGTTCAGCTACCTGAGCGGTCGACGCAGCGCGACCGCGATGCCGGCGGCCATGCTGTTCGGCGTCATCGCCCTCGGCGGCACGGTGCTGAACCTCGGGTTGCTCGGCACCGGGGCGGCGACCTGGTTCCTGCTGGCGTCGGTGCTGCTGTTCGCCGGGGTGTTTCCGTGGCTGGTGGGTCGGTATCGGCGGCAGCAGCAGGCGCTGACCGACGCCGGCCGCCGCCACGTCGAGGCGGTGGCGCGGGAGCGGCGTGGCGTCGCGGAGCGGATCCGGCTTCGGGAGCGGGCCCGCATCGCCGAGGAGATGCACGACTCGCTCGGTCACGATCTCAGCCTGATCGCGGTGCGGGCCGCCGCGTTGGAGCTGGCCGACGACCTTGCGCCGGCCCACCGGGAGGCCGTGGGGGAGCTGCGGGCCAGCGTCGCGGCGGCCACCGGACGGCTGCACGACATCATCGGCGTGCTGCGTGAGGAGGGCGACCCGGCCGGTGTCCGGCCGGTGGGGGAGACCGTCGTGGACCTGGTGTCCGGGGCCCGTGAGGCCGGGATGGCGGTACGGCTGGACGCGCCGCCCGACACCGTGCGACTGCCCGGCATGACCGGGTCCGCTGCCCACCAGGTGGTGCGGGAGGCGCTCACCAACGCGGCCCGGTACGCACCGGGCGCCCCGGTGGCCGTGACCCTGGCGACCGACCTGGACGGGGTCGACGTGCGGGTGCGCAACGCGGCGGCCCCGGCCGGTCCGCTGCCCCGACCGGCCTCCTCGGGGAGCGGCCTGCTCGCCCTCGCCGAGCGGGTACGGCTGGCCGGTGGTGTGCTGGAGGCCGGCCCGAGCCCCGACGGCGGGTTTGCGGTGCGCGCCCGGCTGCCGCTGTCGGCCGAACCGCTTTCCGGCGCGGGGTTGCCGGCTCTTTCCGCACCCGGGTTCGACGGCGGCCCTGCGCCCGACGGCGCCCCGGAACGCCCCGACGACGCCGAACGCCGGCTGCGCGAGGCCCGCCGTCGGGCGCGCAGGAGCCTGCTGACGGCGCTCGCCGCCCCGGCGGCGTTCGCGTCGGCCCTGTCGCTGGTCTACTACCCGTTCGCCACGGCCGGCACGGTGCTCGACGAGTCGACGTACGACCAGATGCGCCCCGGTACCGCGCGCGCCGACCTGCCCGGGCTGCCCCGCCGGCAGCTCGCCCCGCCGGTCGGTGTGTCGGCTGCGGGCTGCGAGTACTACACCGACGGCAACTTCCCCCTCGCCGAGGCGACGTGGCGGCTCTGCTTCACCGACGGCCGACTGGTCAGCAAGGAGCGCATCGCGTAGTGGACATCGACACGGTCCCGACCACGCCCGTCCGGGTGGTCCTGGCCGACGACGAGGCGATGATCCGGGCCGGAGTCCGGGCGATCCTCGCCACCGATCCCGATATCGAGGTGGTCGCCGAGGCCGGCGACGGGCGGGCGGCGGTGGAGCTGGTCCGCGCGCACCGACCGCGGGTGGCGTTGCTCGACATCCGGATGCCCCGCCTGGACGGCCTGGCCGCGGCGGCCGAGATCCGCCGGTTGGCGCCGGCCACGGCGACGGTCATGCTGACCACCTTCGGTGAGGACGACCACGTGGCTCGGGCTCTGGGGCACGGCGCGAGCGGTTTCCTGCTCAAGGCCGGCGATCCGCGTGAGTTGATCGCCGGCGTGCACGCCGTCGCCGACGGCGGGGCGTACCTGTCGCCGCAGGTGGCACGTCGGGTGATCGAGCTGGGCGCCGGGCGGTTGGCGCGGCGTCCCGCCGCCCGGGATCGGACGGCCGGGTTGACCGAGCGGGAACGCGAGGTGCTGGCGCTGGTCGGCGCGGGTCTGTCCAACGCGGAGATCGCTCGCCGGCTGCATCTGGTGGAGGGCACCGTGAAGAGCTATCTGACCAGCATCTTCACCCGGTTGGAGGTGCGCAACCGGGTGCAGGCGGCGATCCTCGCGTACGAGGCGGGGCTGGTCGAGCGGTGAGCGGGGGCCGCGAGAGCCCCCGCCCACCGCTTCAGGCGTCGCGACGGCGTAGGGCGGCGCGGCCGAGCAGCAGCGCGGCGCCGGCCCACCCGGCGAGCAGCAGCAATCCGACCCCACTGGGGTACGGGTCGGTGTCCCCGGCGAGGAAGTGTCCACCGGCGACGCCGGGGAACACGTCGGCGATCCGGTTCAGGACGGTGATGTCCGGCTCCTGGAGCGACAGCGGGACGATCATCAGGGTGGCGAAGAGCACGATGATCGTGAGCACCGCGCTGCGCAGTGCCGCGCCGAGGCCGAGCGCGAGGACGCTGATCAGGGCCAGGTAGGTCGCCACCGCCGCGATGTCGCCGATCGTGCCGGTGATCGGCGCGCTGCCCCAGTCGCCGAGAACCGGGCGGGCGACGAGGGCGCCGACACCGCCGAGCAGCAAGCCGAGGGCGAAGGTGACGGCGCCGGCCACCACGGCCTTGGCCAGGAGCACCCGACCGCGTGCCGGCGTGGACTGCAGGGTGGTCCGGATGGTGCCGCTGGTGAACTCGGTGGTGATGGCGAGCAGCCCCAGCGCCAGCACGGCGTACTGGGTCAGCTCGACGGAATCGATCAGCACGCTGCCGACGGTGACGATTCCCCGGTCGTCGAGCGGGTCGTCGTTGGTGTTGTCGTTGGCCGCGTAGATGGCGAGCTGGCCGGCGCTCGCGGCCATCAGGAGCAGCCCGGCCAGCATCGTCCACCAGGTGCTGCGCACCGAGACCAGCTTGGTCCACTCCGCCGCCATGGCGGCCCGGAAGGCGGCCGGGGCGTTGACGGCCGGTGCGGCGGTGGGACTGCTGGTCACCATTGTCTGCGTGCTCATCGGGTGCCACCTCCGGTCGAACCGCCGGCGTACTCGACGCTCTCGGCGGTCAGCTCCATGTACGCCTGCTCCAGTGACGCGCCGTGCGGGCTCAGCTCGTGCAACCGCACCCCCAGCTCGTACGCCAGGTCGCCGATCCGGTCCACCGTGGTGCCGGTGACGCTCAGCTCGTCGGGTCCGGCCTCCTCGACGGTCACGCCGGTCGCGGCGAGACGGGCGGCGAGCGTGTCGAGCCCTTCGCGGTGCGGGCTGCGGACCCGTACGACGACCGCGCTGCCCGCGATGACGTCGGTGACCGGGGCGTCGGCGAGCAGTCGCCCACGGCCGATCACCACGAGCTGGTCGGCGGTGAGCTGCATCTCGCTCATCAGGTGGCTGGAGACGAAGATCGTGCGGCCCTCCTCGGCGAGCGAGCGCATGAGCTGTCGCACCCAGCGAACCCCGTCCGGGTCGAGGCCGTTCACCGGCTCGTCGAACATCAGCACGGGCGGGTCGCCGAGCAGCGCGCCGGCGATGCCGAGCCGCTGCCCCATGCCCAGGGAAAGGGTGCGGCCCGGTTTGGCGGCCGCACGCCCGTCGAGCCCCACGGTGTCGAGCACCTCGTCGACCCGGCGGGCGGGGATGCCGTTGCTGCGGGCCATCGCCAGCAGGTGGGCCCGCCCGGACCGGGTCGGGTGGATGGCCCGGGCGTCGAGCAGGGCACCCACCTCGTGCAGCGGTCGCCGCAGCTCCCGGTACGACCGGCCGGCGACGAGCGCCTGTCCGGCGGTGGGACGGTCCAGGCCGAGGATCATCCGCATGGTGGTGGACTTGCCGGCCCCGTTGGGGCCGAGGAAGCCGGTGACCCGGCCGGGTGCGATGTCGACGGTCAGGGCGTCGACCGCGACGGTCGCCCCGAACCGTTTCGTCAACCCACGTAAAGTGATCATGCGTTGACGCTAGGCGTCCGCCGCCTCGGCCCACCGCGCCCGAACGGCACCGACCAGCACTGACTTTCGTCAGGTCATCCGGTCAGCGGATGTAGTCCTGTAGCAGCGCCGGGGTGAGCCCGGCCCGGTGGATGGCCTTCAACGCGGCGAGGAGGTCGTCCATCAGCGCCGGCCGGAAGTGCATCAGCAGCACGTCGCCGGGTCGGATCACCTTCTCCGGGGTCTGGTAGCGCACCTTGCCCTCGTGCACCGTCTCGGACCAGTGCAGGACCGCCTTCGCGCCGCAGTCCCGCGCGGCTTCGAGCGTGGTGCTGTCGTACTCGCCGAACGGTGGGCGGAACAGGGTCGGCCGCTTGCCGAACAGCGTCTCCAGCTTGTCCGCCGACCCGCAGATCTCCTGCTTCTGGTAGTCGTACGAGCGGCCGGCCAGCGAGGTGTGCCGGATGGTGTGGTTCTCGACGATCCCACCGGACGCCTGGATCTGGCGGAAGTAGTCGCCGTACTCCTCGGCGGCCGGGGAGTTCAGGAACATCGTGACGGGGATGCGCGCGCGCCAGATGAAGTCGGGCACCGCGGGCGGGCGGGCCAAACCACCGTCGTCGATGGTGATGAAGGCGACCTTCTGGTCGATCGGCAGGCGGTGCCAGAACGGGATCGGGCCGGTCACCGGCAGCGGTACGGGTTGCGGTGGCGGCGCCTCGGGAAAGGTCGGCACTTGGGACACGTACCAGTCCAGGCTCCCGGGCGTCGGCCGAGGCGTCGGGGACGGTGACGCCGACGGGGTGGGCGCCGGCGTGGACGGGGTCGGCTGGGCCGCGATCTGCCGGGCGTGGAACGCGGGTCCGGCTGCGCAGGCACTCAGCGTCAGCAGGGCCACAAGCGTTGTGGCGGCGATGATCCGACGGGTGGGGGTGGCGGACACGCCCGGAAACATACCGGGCGAATGTCAGGATCCGGTCAGCCCGGTGAGCCTGCCGGTCGTCGCACCACGAAGGCGTCCGGCATCCGGAAGGTGAGGTTGTCCGGGCACCAGGGCGGACGGACCACCGTCACCCCGTCGAGCAGTGACGTCGCCTCGGCCACCACGACGGCGGCCTCCATCCGGGCCAGCACGTCACCGACGCAGCGGTGCGCCCCCGCCCCGAACGTCAGGTGCCGCCGCGATCCACGCTGCCCCGGAAGGAACTCGTCCGGCGAGCTGACGACCGCCGGGTCCCGGCCGGCGCGAGCCAGCCACAGCACGATGCTGGTGCCCGCCGGCACGGCCGTGTCGCCGAGTGTGCCGTCGGCCGCCGCCACGCGCCGCCAGGTGACGATCGGCGGTTCGAGGCGGAGACCCTCCTCCACGACGTCGGTCACCGTGACGTCGCCGGAGCGCAGCCCGGCGCGTACCGCGGGTTCGCCGGCCAGCCGGTGCAGCAGCAGGGTGAGGAACTGCGAGGTGGTCTCCTGGCCGGCGACCAGCAGGAAGAAGAGCGCGCCGACCACCACGTCGGGAGGGTGCCCGGCCGCGCGCAGCTCGGCGGCCAGGCCGCCGCCGGTGGTCGCGAACTCCCGGAGTACGCGGTGGAAGCGGCCCACCTCGGCGGCGAGCGCCACCTGCCGGTCGGCGTCCAGGGGTGCCCAGAACAGCTCCAGCGCCGCCCGGGCGAACTCCTTCACCGCGCCGACCGGGGCGTCCGGCAGGTCGACCAGCCGGGCCAGCACCAGCAGGGGCAGGTCGGCGGCGAGGTCCGCGTACAGGTCGACAGGTGCGCCGGCATCGAGCGTGGCGCGCAGCCGGGTCACCCGTTCCCGGACCAGCGCCGTCAGCCACGGGCGCTGCGCGGCCACTCGCGTCGGGTGCAGTGCCTCCGCGACGATGGCCCGGATCTGCGGGTGGCTGGCGGTGGAGTTGTTCGCCAGGGTCGGCGGCAGCCGGAACCGGTGCCCGGCGAGCACCCGCAGCGCGGTCACCGGCATCGGGGTCACCGCGTCCAGGGCGTTGTCCGGCCGGTAGCGCTCCGGATCGGCGAGGACCTGGCGGACCAGCGCGTGCCGGGTGACGACGAGGTGGCGTACGCCGACGTGGTCGGTCACCTCGGCGACGTCCGGCCAGGGTGCCTCGACCGCGGACGTCCAGCCGGAGAAGAGCACGCCGACACGCTAGCCGGGGGCTCCTGGCAGGCCGGGGCGCAGCTGCCAGACGGTGGTGCGCTTCACCCGGACGCTCTCCAGAGCCTCCGGCACCGGCACGTCGTAACTGGTTAGCTCGTCGAAACGCTCCCGGGGCAGGAACGCCCGGCCGGGGTCACCGACCAGCGCCCGCGCTCCGGCCCGGGTGGCGCGCAGCAGGAACCGCAGCACCCGTCGTGCCATCGCGTCGCTGTAGAAGACGTCCCCGGCGAGCACCACCTCGGCGTCGCCCGCGTCGCCGTCGAGGATGTCGCCGAACTCGGCGTCGACGCGTACCCCGTTGGCCTCGGCATTGAGCGCGACGGCCGCGACGGCCAGTTCGTCGACCTCGACCGCCCGCACGGACGCCGCGCCGGCCCGGGCGGCGGCGATGGCCACCAGGCCGGAGCCGGAGGCGAGGTCGAGCACCCGCCGGCCGGTGACCAGCTCCGGGTGGTCGGTGACGTAGCGGGCGAGCGCCTGACCGCCGGCCCAGGCGAAGGCCCAGAACGGCGGCGGCCGGTCGCTGGAGAACTGGCCCTCGGTCAGCTCCCAGAGCCCGATCGGCTCGTCCGCCTGGTGCAGGCGCACCTCGGGGACGAAGGGAACCGGGGCCAGCCGGGCGTGCAGCCGGACGAACGTGCTGGAGAGCTCGGACACCTGCCCGATTGTTCCAGCGACCCGACGCCCGGCGTGTCGCGGGGGAGTGGTCACCGGTTCACCACTGTCGGTGAAAACACGCCCTCTGCTTGCCGTCCGGTGCGAACACACCCGTCTGTCGGCGGCGGTGTCCCGCTCCTAGCGTTGCGAGGTGGAGACGACCGAACGGAGGCGGCGGTGGTGGTGATGGTGTGGCGGTACGCGCTGCGGCTCGGGGCGTTGGTTGCCGGCGTTGCCGGGGTGACGCTGACCCTGGCGGCACCGGCGCAGGCGGCGTTCGCCACCGAGATGGGCGGCCTGCCGGCCCGGTTCACGGCCGGCGAGCAGGTGCGCACGATCTCCGCGGTGGTCTCGCAGACCGACCGGCGTGGCGGATGCGCGAAGGTGCGCTGGTCGATGGTGCTCCGGGTGCAGGGCATCCGGCTCGACCAGGTGAAGATGGACCGGGTGGAGGAGAACGGCGACTTCCCCGTGGAGGTCCGGACCGAGGGTGACGTGGCCCGGTTGACCGACCGGCAACTCGACCCCGGCACCCTCTGCCCGGGCCGTACGGTGACCGCCCGCTACCGGGTGGCCTTCGACGAGGACGTCACCGAGGGGCGGGTCACCCTCGCCGCCGAGGCGTACGACGCCAACCTGCGCCTGCTGGCCCGACAGACCGCCACCCGCTCGGTGGTGGGGGCGGGTGCCACCGCATCCCGTACGCCGACGCCGAGCCCGACTCCGGCGAAGCCGAGCGATCCGCCGAGCGAACCGGCGCAGGAAGAGAGCACCCCGGCGGACGAAACGATCGCGGACCAGCCGGTCGACGCGGCGCCGCCGCCGGCTGGCCGTCCGGTCTCGCAGACCGGCGGGTTCGGCGTGGTGCAGGCGGCGTTCCTGCTCGGCGGGTTGCTGCTCTCGCTCGGGGTGGGCCTGCTGCTGCGGCTGCGTCACCTGACCAGGGCCGCGAAGAACGAGGCCGAGGACCCGCCGGTGGACCGGCTGTGGGAGCGGCCCGCGTCGACCGGTCGCTGGCACCCGGCACGCCGCTGACCGGAGGGTTGCCGGGGCCGGCGGTCTCCCGCCGGCCCCGACGGTGTCACTTCGTGAACGCCTGGAACTCGGCGATCCTGACCTGCGTCCGGGCCGGGCTGGCCGTGGCGCAGTCCGTCGTCGTGGCCGGGTCGTCGTCCTGCTCACCGGCGTACTGCGGGCCGCCGGTGCACTGGCTGGCCAGCACCTCCAGCCGCAGGTGGGTGGCGGGGGTGGTGGGCACCGCGAACGTCCGGAGGTTGATGTCGCGGCTGTACGCCCGGTACGCCCCGCCGGGGAACGCGTCGGCCGCGCTGGTGTAGATGCGCCGCCAGCGCGCCGGATCGGCGCAGTCCGTGGTGGTCGCGTCGCAGGCGGACACCGCGAACGAGCGCAGCGCGGTGAGCGCGTTCTGACTGCCGGTGTCGGCGTCCCCGACGATCGCGGGTCGCAACATCGCGCTGACGTTCACGCGCTTGACCACCTGCGGGGCGTCACCGGCCAGCGCCACCGTGAGCTGCCGGCCGGCCACCCCGTCCAGCGAGGCCCAGTTCGTCGCCTCGGTGTCGTCGGCCACCCGGTCCAGGTTGACCCCGTCGCCGCTGATCGTGGCACCGGAGGCCGTGGACGCGAGGTTGCGGCTCAACCGCAGGTCCACGAAGCCGGTCCGGTCGGCGTCGGCGACGGCGCTGAGCCGCTGGTGCCCGAAGCCGGGCGCGACGGCCAGCAGGTCGTACGTGCCGGCGACCATCTCCACCGTGTCCGGGATCGGCGTCGCCGGGTCGGTGTCCGCGATCGGTACGGCCCGTGCCTCGTACGCCCCGACGTACACCCGGATCGGCGCGTCGGCGCTGTCTCCGCGCGGGCGCAGGGTGAGCGTCGCGTTGCCGCCGCGCGGGGAGGCGAAGCTCGGGGTCGGGTCGGTGTCCGCGGCGCCGTTGGTGACGGCGTCCCGGCCCATCCCGGAGCGGGCGAACTCGGCCCAGATCAGGTCCTGGTCGGCGCCCCCGAAGCGCAGCAGGTCGGCGGTGAGCATGTTGTCCCGCATGTCGAGCATGCTGACCTGGCTGGCGGCCTGGAGCAGGAACGAGTCGAAGACCAGTTGCGACCAGCGCCGGTTGCCCGGGCACCTGTCGGCGGGCACCGTGCCCTGCGCGCACTCCCGCTGCCGCTGCGGGGTGCCCAGGCCGTACCGCTTGACCAGCGCGGCGCGTACCCGGTAGTTGGTGGCGCCCCAGATCTCGCCGTCGGCGTGCACGGCCGGCCCGGCCGTGTTGTAGCCGATGTCGGAGTAGTTCAACGGACTGCGGCTCAGGTCGTAGTTGCGGATGCCGCTGACCAGGTTGCCGGTGACGTAGCCGCCGGTGACGAACGGCGTCTCGCCGGGGGCCCGCAGCCCGTTCTGGTAGAGGTACTCGGCGGCCATCAGGTCGCCCCACGACTCGCCCATCGACCCGCCCTGGTGGCCGCTGATTCCGGCGTCCGGGCCGGCGATCATCCGGTTGGTGATCGCGTGGGTGTACTCGTGGCCGATCACCGTCATGTCGTAGTCGCCGTCCACGCACGGCGGGTACGGCCCGCCGGCCTGCGGCTGCCACAGGTACATGTTGGTGGTCGGCGGTAGCCCGTCGCGCGGGGTGCCCTGGTTGGCGTTGTTCCGGTTGCCGGTCAGCGCGCCCTGCTGGGCGCGGCCCTGCTCGGCGTCACCGCCCAACCCGGACGGGGTGAGGTTGACCGCCTGGAGGTTCCACGCCGACTCGGTGAAGCCCAGTTGGTACGCCCAGTCGTGCATGCGGTTGTGCATGACGAAGAGGTTGGCGATCGCCGCGTCCGCGTCGTTGCGCTGCGCGGACGTGAACACCTCCGGGTTGCACCTGGCCTGGTGCCACTGGTCGGTGAACGGGTACTCGTAGCGGCGTTCCGCGCTGGCCGTGGCCGGGACGACCGGGGTGTTGTTGCCCCACGAGAGCACCGTGTTGGCCGAGTTGCCGCGTGAGGTGAAGGTGGGCGTGCCGGTGGCCGCGTCGACGTCCCAGGGCTGCCCGGTGGCCGGGTCACGGAAGGCGGCCTGGCAGTCGGGTGCCGGGTCGCCGCACCAGCGCACCCGGGGGTCCTGGCCGGCGGCGAGGTCCCGGGGTGGGGTGGCCGGGAAGACCGCCCAGCTCGGGTTGTCCGAGTCGAAGTCGACGAGGTCCTCGCGGACCAGCACCTTGCCCGTGCTGCCGTCCACGTAGCTGGTGAACGCCGTCGGGTGGTCGGCGTCCGCGCCGATCATGGTCACCTCGTAGGCGGCCCGGGGCCCGTCCAGCGGGGTGGGTACGGCCACGGCCCGCACGGTGTGGCTGGCCACCGTCGACGGGCTCAGCCCGGCGTCGGCGAGCGCGTCCGCGTACGCCTGCTCGGCCGTACGGGTGGCCGGCGTGGGCACGCTGGTGTCGCGGGCCAGCGAGGAGTTGACGGCGAGCACCGAGCCTCCCTGGACCGCGATGGTGACCAGGCCGTCAGGCCCGGCCGGCAGGTCGCCGAAGCGCTGCCGCAGGGTCACCACCGCGCCGCTGCCGATCGGCCTGACGAGCACCCGGTCCAGGCCGGCGACCGTCGCGGCGTCCATGCCGTACAGGTCGCGGTTGGCGGTCAGGTAGGCGCGCGCGGCGGCCTCCGGGTCGGACGGCAGACCGGTGGCGAGCGGGGTCCGACCGGGGCCGAGCGCCTGCGGCGTGCCGAGCCGGTTCCACCGCACGTCGGGGTCGGCGGCGCGGGCCAGGCCACGCTGGCGGGCGTCGGGTGCCGCCGTACCGATGCGGTTGTCGAGGTCGGCGGGCTGGTGCCCCTCGGCGAACGGCCCGGACGAGCGCTCGGTGGACGCGGCGGGTGCGGCGTTGCTCGTGCCGGTGGGCAGCAGCGCGGCGACTGTCGCCGTCGTCGCCAGGACGGCGATGAGCCGGCGTCGACGCCGGCTCATCGGGGGTGACCACTGCGGTTGTGGCACGGAACCTCCTCGTGGGAGCGGGATGGCCGGCGGCTGCCGACCCTCGCGTGCGCGGTAACGCATGTGCATCTGTGGATATCAGCCGCTCGAAGACACGGCAAGGTCCACGACCGCCGACGCGCCGTTTGATCGAGATAGGTCGACTTTACAAAAGCTGCCCTCTTGTAAAAGAGCATGACGGCTGTCACTGTCGATGCCAGGACGCGAGACCCGGAGGTCCGCCATGGCTGTCGATGCCGATCCGACCGAGGCCGTTGTCTGGCGGGATGCTCGCAAACCCCTCTGGCCGCTGGCGCTGCTGGTGCCGGCGCTGCCCTTCGTCGGCCTCGCGCTGTGGCGGACCGGCGCCGGCGCCTGGGCGTGGTGGCTCACCCCCGTCGTCGTCTTCGGCCTGATCCCGGTGATCGACCTGCTGCTCGGCGACGACCGGCGCAACCCTCCCGAGGAGGTGGTGCCCCGGCTGGCCGCCGACGGTTACTACCGCTTGCTGACCTATCTCTATCTGCCGGCGCAGTACGCGGCCCTGGTGGTGTGCTGCGCCGTGTGGACCCGTGACGGTCTCTCCGTCGCGGGCGCGGCCGGCCTGGTCGCCACCGTGGGAGTGGTCAACGGCATCGCCATCAACACCGCCCACGAGCTGGGCCACAAGCGCGAGCGGGTCGAGCGGTGGCTGTCCAAGGTGGCCCTGGCGCCGGCCGCCTACGGGCACTTCCACGTCGAGCACAACCGCGGTCACCACGTACGGGTCGCCACGCCGGAGGATCCGGCCAGTTCGCGGCTGGGGGAGAGCTTCTGGGCGTTCTGGCCGCGTACCGTCCTCGGCAGCCTGCGATCGGCCTGGCGGCTGGAGACCGGTCGGTTCCGCGTCCGGGGTCGGTCCCCCTGGACGTACCGCAACGACGTGCTCAACGCCTGGGCGATGACCGTGGCGCTGTACGCGGCGCTGGCCGTGCTCTTCGGCCCTGCGGTGCTGCCGTTCCTTGTCCTGCAGGCGGTGGTCGGCTTCTCCCTGCTGGAGGTCGTCAACTACCTGGAGCACTACGGGCTGGCCCGGCAGCGCAGCACGGCCGGGCGCTACGAGAAGGTCGACGCCCGGCACAGCTGGAACAGCGACCGCACGGTCACCAACGTCTTCCTCTTCCAGCTCCAGCGGCACAGCGACCATCACGCGAACCCGTTGCGCCGCTACCAGACGTTGCGCAGCTTCGACAGCTCACCGCAGTTGCCCGCCGGGTACGCGACGATGGTGGTCGTGGCGCTGCTCCCGCCACTGTGGCGACGGGTGATGGACCACCGGGTGCTCGCCCACTACGGCGGCGATCGGGCACTGGCCAACACGCGGCCCCGGCGGTGACGGCTCAGTCGCCCGGTGCCCAGTCCGGGTCGCGGCCGAAGGCGGCCAACAGATGATCCTGCTCGTCGGCGTCGGCGGGCACCGGCGTGGCGTCACGAATCAGCTTGTCGCGCCGGTAGTCGTCGACCCGCCCGGAGAACCACCGGGCGCACACGTGCACCGCGTCCGGGTCCATCCGTGGGTCGGCGCCGATCGCCACCGCCAGGTCCCAGCCGTGCACCAGGTGTTCGGCGAGGAGCTGCTGGACGTACTCGGCGGCCGGAGTCGGACCGGCCGACAGGTGCACGGTGCGGTCGATCGTGCCGGGATGGGTGACGGCGATCTCGGCCTGCGCGGCGGCCTCCCGCGCCGTCGTGATCGGGTCGGCACCGAGCACGTCACCGTCGAAGCGGTCGCCGACCTCGTCGAGGGTGCGGCCGGCGAGCAGGGGGACGCTCCAGCGGTCCTCGCCGACCACGTGGTTGACCAGGGTGCGCACGTCCCAGTCCGGGCAGGGTGTCTCCTCGGACCACTGGTCGGGCCCGATCTGGTCCACCCGGTCGACGAACTCGGCCAGGCTCCGGCGGTACGCGTCGAGCAGATCCATGCCGTCGATTGTTCACTTCGGCGCGCTGATTCGAGCCGTTTTGCCCTGGCTGGGCGTCCGGCGTCGGCGGCGGCCGTCGCTCAGTCCAGGTCGGCCGGAGCCAAGCCCAGCTCCCGAGCCGTGACCAGGCGTACCCATTCCCCGAACTGCCGGCGGGAGATGACCCGCTCGTGCACCGCGAGCTGCACGGCGAGGCCGTCCATGACGGCACTGATCCGCCAGGCGGCCCCGTCCGGGTCGGCGCACTGGAAGGTGCCGTCGGCGACCCCGGCGGAGATCACGGCGGCGAGGTCCTGCCGCCAGCGCAGGTCGAGCCGGCGGGACACCTTCTCCAACTCGGGGGTACGCAGCGACTCGGACCACCCGTCGATCCACATCGACCAGGAGGTCGCCCGCCCGGCCGGCGTGTAGAGCTTGAGAATCCGGCGGAGCTTCGTCAGCGGCGGGGCGGAGGAGCGGATGACCGCGTCCAGGCGGGCCAGGTCCTGCTCGACGGCGTACGCGAAGGCCTGCGCGAGCAACCGCTCTTTCGTGGCGAAGTGGTAGAACACAAGTGCCTGGCTCACCCCGGCGGCCTGTGCCACGTCGGCCGTCCGGGTGTTGGCCAGACCACGTTCCACGATCACGTCGCAGGCCGTGCGCAGCAGGGCATCCAGGCGGATCTCGGCCGCACGTCTCGTCACGACCGTTACCGTAGCCCATCCACCCGAACACGAACAGTTACCGCCACCGTCCGATTCGTGGGGCAAGAGTCGGAAGTTGGACAATTCCGGGGGGTGTCATGGCTCGTTTGCCTAGCGGCATTCGTCGAGGTCGGCGGCTCGCTCTCCAGGCGCGTCGACCCCTGGCGGAGGGTGCCTCACATGCATCGATATCGACCGCTGGATGATGCCGGAGTGTGACGAGCGAAAGTCAATTGAGAAATCGGGCCAGCTTACTAGGAAGCCCGCGCCCGGTGTCCCTGACCTCCCGGTCGGTGGCTTCTGCGCCGTCTCGGAATGCCCGCCCGGTGCCAGGCCGGGCGGAGGGGACGCGCCGACACGGACCCCGAGTTGGCAGTCGATCGCCAGCTCGGCTAAAGTTCTCATCCGTCACCCGGGAAAGCCGGGGACGTGCGGACGTAGCGCAGCTGGTAGCGCATCACCTTGCCAAGGTGAGGGTCGCGGGTTCGAATCCCGTCGTCCGCTCGGAGCTGCCGCCACGCATGACGGGGGCAACCTCGGTGGGGTGGCCGAGAGGCGAGGCAACGGCCTGCAAAGCCGTGTACGCGGGTTCAAATCCCGTCCCCACCTCGGCAATAAAGAGCACGGGCGATTGGCGCAGTGGGAGCGCGCTTCCTTGACACGGAAGAGGTCACTGGTTCAAACCCAGTATCGCCCACCAGGTGTAGAAGCGAATCGTCGAGGCCCGTTACCGGATGTCC